>NZ_QGGF01000473.1 GCF_003857015.1 Micromonospora globispora
GATCACTTAATCGACGTACCCGAACCGGCTCTGCCACCCCGACAGCCTGACGGCCCCACGCCGGCCCAGCCCTTCACTCAGGCCGGCGTGTCACCAACACCGCCAACGTTTGTGGTCAGAGCACTAGGCGAGCGGCCCCGCCACACCTAATAGCCATGACCTTGTGGAACATGATGAGAGCTGCCCGCACTCACGTCGGCATGTCCGGACACTCCGAGGGCTGCTGGGTGGTCACGCTCCGCAGCGCGCGGATCGCGGCTGATGAGCGGATACCGTTGACCCGTCGCGTTGGAACCGTGTCCGCTGTTGCTTGCGCTTGGTCACTGGCGCGGCCGGTCAACGGGCGCCGGCAAGCTGGGCGAAGTGGATCACGAGCGCCTTAGCGCCGCGCGAGTTCGTCGGTCAGCGCACCGGCACGTGGGTGACCCGGATTCTCATGATCCAAATGTTGCTCGTCTGGATGGTCTTGTCGATGTCGCTCGGACGCAGCATCGCCGCGCCGTCCGCGCCGAGAGGTTCGGGTTGGCGGTGCTGCCACAGCCGCCACCAGGTACCGGTCCGCCGATTGAACGACAGGTGCGCGTACCTTGCCGATCCAGCAGGAAGATCATGTCCGGGTTGCTGGCATTTGGCGTCCAGGGCTTCTCTTCGGCGACATGTACGGCACTCCTTCGGCGGTGACCGGCGGTGCTGACGCGACGTGCGCCGCCGCCGACCGACAGCCGTCCGTTATGCCCTAAGGTATGCTATTGCGTCGATAGGCGTCGGCGCGGTTCGGAGCGGCGTACCGAGCACCACGGCCGGTCTGTCGGTACGTTCAAGGGCATGTCTCTGCAGTACTCCACGGTGCTACAGCGGCCGGCGACCCGGCCGGACGTTGCAGGCCCGTTGCCGTGCCCGCCGTCGCGATGACGGCCCCGAGTCGCCGGGAGACACGCGCGCTGCTGGCCCGGGCAGCCGAGGCACAGGCCGACGCCGAAGCGATTGTCGAGACCGTCAGCTCGGCCCGTGCGAAGGCCGTCGAGGCGTACGCGATCGCGCGTGAGCCCCAGGTGTGGACCGCGATCGGGAAGATGTCGATCGAGACGGTCAAGGACACCGTGGACGGTCGGGCCCGGCTGGACGAGCTGCCGGCACACAGCATCTACTCGGTCGCCGACTTGCTCCGGGCTGGCCCGGACCGGCTGATCGGCGTACCCGGCATCGGCAAAGGTACGGCACGCAAGAGCATCCACGCCGCCGAGCAGCTCAAGCGGGCGGCGCAGGACTCGCTGCAGTTCCGGATCGAGTTCGACCCAAAGAACCCGGACATGACCCGCTTGCTGCGGGCGCTGGCCAACTGGGGCGCGGTGTGGCACGCAGCCGGGGTACACGAGGCCGACGCCGGACGGGTCGCCTCGGAGCTGGCCACGCAGCGGCCGATCGCCGAACCGACCGGGGCCGGACGGCTGCGCCGGCTGTTCATGCGGGCCGGGGACAAGGCCATCGCCGACGACGCGGCGCGGCGGGTACGGGCCATGTTGGACACAGCCGAGTCCACTGGCCAGCGGCGGGCCGCCCAGGAGGTACGCGCGGTCCGTACGCCGAGCGACGAGCAGGTCTGGCGCGACTTCGAACAGCACTCGGCGGACTACTACGGCCTGCTCAGCCAGGTCGTCGGCCTCGGCGGCGACGTCGCCGCGAGCGAGGGCTACCTGCCCGCCGACATCGTCGAACGGGTCGGCGCGCAGCAGTTGGACACCTCCCGGCTCAACGACAGCCTCCGGTTGCGCGGCTACCAGTCGTTCGGTGCCCGGTTCGCCCTGGTCCAGCGGCGGGTCGTGCTTGGCGACGAGATGGGGCTGGGCAAGACGGTCCAGGCCATCGCCACGATGGCGCATCTGGCCGCCCGTGGCGCCACCCACTTCCTCGTCGTCTGCCCGGCCAGCGTACTGATCAACTGGGCTCGCGAGATCGCCCGGCACTCGACGATTCCGGCCATCAGCCTGCACGGCAACGGCCGGGCGCGGGCGGCGGCCCGATGGCGGGACGAGGGCGGTGTCGGCGTGGTCACGTTCGGCGCGCTCGGCGCGCTCGGGCTTCCCCCACCCAGGCCCGCACTGCTGGTCGTCGACGAGGCGCACTACGTGAAGAACCCGAACGCGAAGCGGTCGCAGGCGGTCAACCGGGTCGCGGCGGAGTCCAACCGGGTGCTGTTCCTCACCGGTACGCCGATGGAGAACCGGATCGACGAGTTCCGGGCCCTGATCGAACACCTGCGGCCGGAGATCGCCGCCGGCATGGGGCCCGAGCACGCGGCGATCAGCGTCGAGGCGTTCCGGCGCGCGGCGGCGCCGGTCTACCTGCGCCGCAACCAGCCCGACGTGCTCACCGAGCTGCCGGATCTGGTACAGGTTGACGAGTGGGAAGAGTTCGGCGCCGAGGACGGAGCCGCGTACCGGGTCGCGGTGCGCGAGGGCAACTTCATGGCCATGCGCCGGGCCGCGTTCGCCGTTCGCCAGCCGCACCACTCGGCGAAGCTGACCCGCCTGCTCGAGCTGGCCCGGGAGGCGATGGCCAACGATCGCAACGTCGTGGTCTTCTCGTACTTCCGCGACGTACTGGCCGTGGTGTACGCCGCGCTCGGTACCGACGCCTGCGGGCCGATCACCGGCTCGACGCCGGTCGCCGACCGCCAGCGCATCGTGGACGAGTTCACCGCCGCGCCGAAGCCGGCCGTACTGGTGTGTCAGATCGAAGCCGCCGGGGTCGGCGTGAACATCCAGGCGGCCTCGGTGGTGATCCTGTGCGAGCCACAGGTCAAGCCGTCGATCGAGGCCCAGGCGATCGCCCGGGCACACCGGATGGGGCAAGTGCGCACCGTCCAGGTACACCGCCTGCTGATCGCTGATTCGGTCGATGAGCGGATGATCGAGCTCCTCGGCTCGAAGGCGCAGCTCTTCGACGCGTACGTCCGGCACAGCACCATCGCGCAGGCCGCGCCGGGCGCCGTGGACATCTCCGAGGTACAGCTGGCCCGGATGATCGTGGCGGAGGAGCAGCAGCGGCTGGTCGGCACGCCGGAACCGCCTCGCCGCCTGGTCACTACCACAACGTCCGCCCAGCACACCCGCCCACAGTGATGACCCGGTTCCGGCGGCTGGTGCAGCAGGTCCCGAGGCAGTGGCCGCCGGAACACGAGTCGCCGCCGGTGACGTTCGACGACATCCTGCGTTTCGCGATGGCCGACCGCCCGGTCGCGCTGATCAGAACGGCGTCCAGGGCCGGAAAGGCGGTACCGGCGGGCCCGGGGAACAGTCGACCGTTCCGCTCGATGATCGCCCGATCCGAGTAATTGATCGATTTCAGAATGATCGCCGAATTGGTGCACTCTCTTTTCGGCAAGAGCGCGTACTCGGCACCGTGGCCGGGAACAAGGATAATGTATACGGACGGTGACGAAGATCCGGCGGCCGGCACACATGCTCGACGGCAGAAGTGAGCCCTTCATCGAGGCTCGTCGATAACCTCCGTCCGTGGACGTCCAGCCGGCTCAGGCGCCGTTGTTGCGCACAACCTGGCCGATCTTCGCCACCGAGCTCGCTGCGGCCCTCGATATGTGCGGCGAGGCTCAGCTGAAGGAGCAGGTCGAGCGGCTGCGCATCGTCGAGGTGTGCTCCTGTGAGGATGAGTTCTGCCAGAGCTTCTACACCGCGCCGAAGCCGCGGAGACCGTACGGCGACGGCCACCGCAACGTCTGCCTCGATGCGCCGTGGCCGGGTTACCTCATCCTCAACGTGGTAAACGACGACGTCGTGTACGTCGAGGTGCTCTACCGATCGTCGCTGTGCTGACCACCTGACGCGACCACCGCCATGCCTGTCGTAGTCAGCGGTCGCGCGTTCGACGGACGCGATCCGCGGCAGATCCGCGCACGTGACCTTGTTCGGGTGCCCGCCAACGGCGGCCATGGGGCCGCTGCGGACTGTGGATGTGACAAGGCCACCCGCGACTGACCAGACCGGCGGTGTCCTCGGAGGCCATTAGGGCCTGCCTGGAGTCGTGATCAATGCGGTCTGTCTCGGACCCGAGGGTTCATGCCGAGCTGGTAGAACGCTCCCGGTGACCCGACGTGAACTGAGCGATGATGAGTGGGAACTGATAGAGCCGTTTCTGCCGATGGGGCGGTACGGCCCTTTCCCGCAGCGCCTGCGCGAACAGTTCGAGGGCGTCATCTGGCGGTTCCGCACTGGGCAGCCAATGGCGAGAGGTGCCCGAGGAGTTCGGGGCCTGGCAGACGGTCTACGACCCTTTACCCAGTGGCGCGACGTCGGCGTGTTCGCCGCGTTGATGGAGGGGACGATCGCCGAGGCCGCGCGGCGCGGCCAGGCGGACATGTCTTTGGTCAGCGTGGACTCCACGGTGGCCCGCGCCCATCACGACGCGGCCGGGATGGTGGTGGAACCGGAGATCTTGGCGGCGCTGGAAGAGGCTGCGGCGCAGGAGAAGGGGCCGCGGATACCGGGCAAATCGCCCCGGTGGCCGTCGGCTCGCCGGCTGGGGAGTCCGAGCGGGCCGAGCGCGGACGGCTGCGTCGGCGCCGCCGGGCCCGGCTCAAGGCGGCGGCGCTGGGTCGCTCGCGCGGTGGGCTGACCAGCAGGGTTCACCTTGCGGAGACCGGCGCTGCCGCCCGCTGGCGTTCGTGCTCACGCCCGGACAGGCCGCCGACAGTCCCCGGTTCATCGCGGTGCTGGAGAAGGTCAAGGTACGCGGACCGGTCGGCCGTCCGCGCACCCGACCGGACGCGGTAGCTGCCGATAAGGCGTACTCCTCGCGGGCGAACCGCGCCTACCTGCGCAGACGCGGGATCAAGGCGGTCATCCCGGAGAAGGCCGATCAGGCCGCGAACCGCAAGAAGCGCGCCAGGGACGGCGGCCGGCCGGTGACCCATGACGCTGAGCTGTACAAGAAGCGCAACACGGTGGAGCGCTGTATCAACAAGATCCGGGCGTGGCGGGGCCTAGCCACGAGCTACGACAAGACGCCCGCGAGCTACATGGCGGGCTCCAACTACGCGGATCCATCATCTGGATACGCAGCCTCAACCCTGGGCCGCGGTCGCGGCGCCCAGCTGGCAAGCCGGACGCCGCAACCGCGCACGTCAGGCCAGCGAGGTGACCGCTCGGCCGAAGTGCCGGGCGAAGAACCGGACCGCGCTGTCGGCCTCGAACCTGGGCAGCTCCTTGTGCTTGCCCGCGTTGGCGTGCAACGTCTTCTCCTTCGAGGCGAAGGCGTCGAACAGCGCGAGACCGGCCTCGCGCGGGATGTGCTCGTCGTCCCACTGCATGTCGAACTCGATCGGGATGGTGATCTGCTTCGCCTCCTCGGCCAGGACGTCGGGCCAGTGCTGGCCGAAGACCGCGGCGGTGATCCTGGGTTCGATCGCCACAAGCGGTATTCCGATTGCGGTTCCCATGTTGATGCCGAAGTAGCCGACCAGCCCGTCGGCGCCGATCTCCGGAAGTTCCTGGAGGGAGTCCAGGGTGGCCTGGTACTCGGGGACGGCGAGCTCCGCCAGGTGGGCGTTGTAGCGGACGACGATCGGGCCTTCCGGCTCGCCCGCCGCCCTCGCCCGGTACAGGGCAGCGATCTCCTGCTCGTCGTGCGCCGTGCGCGGCCGGTCGCCGTGACCGGGCGCGTCGATGACGGCGACGTGGAAGCCGCAGCCGGTCACGAGGAGGCGGGCGCGGCCCGCCATCGCCGGATGCTTCTTGTGGTTGCCGCCGCCGTGGCCCATCAGGATCAGGGGTGCGCGAACGGCGCCGGAAGCCGGCGACCAGAGAACTCCGGGGACGTCGCCCACGGTGAAGTCGCGTTCGATCATGCCGTTCGACGGCGACTCGGCGGTGAACTGCAGAGAGTGCATAGGGGTTGCCTTTCGGGAGTGCCCTGTTGTCGAGGCGCTCCCGGCGATACCTACGTCAATCGCCCGACCGTGACGAGAAGGGGAGCACCCACATGGATACAGCGTTCATGGGTCTCACCTCCTCGGACGGTGTCTCGGTCGACTGCAAGCTACCAGCTCGACCGCGATCCCGCCCACCCCGTTGCCCCGCCACGTGATCACAACTCCAGACAGGCACCTAGTCGATGTCGGCGTGATCGACCAGTTGTAGGCTGCGCCGCCACAGCTCGGCACGCGCCGCAGCGTCGTAGGCCTGGGGGTTGGCTTTGGTCTCCCGGGTGCGGTCGAAGAATCGGCCGGTGGTCGTGGCGACGTCGGCGCCGCTGACCAGTCGATGGGTGGCGGTCACTCCCTCGTCGAGCGTGTCGATGGTGTAGCCGATTTCCTGCAGCACCATCTTGGTTGGCATGTATGTCGCTGGGTGCAGGCTGTTGACGGTCACCTGGGCGGCGGACAGTCGGGTGGCGAGTTCGAGGCCCGACATGATCTGGGCGAGTTTGCTCTGGCCGTACGCGCGCATGCCGCTGTAGTCGCGTTCGATCATGAGATCGTCGAAGTCGATCGGGTGTTGGCCGATGGAGGCGACGTTGACGATGCGGGCCGGCGCTGAGCGACGCAGCAGCGGGAGCAGTTCGAGGGTGAGCAGGAACCCTGCGAGGTAGTTCACGGCGAAGCGCAGTTCGTGTCCGTCGGCACTGGTCCGTCGGGTACGTCCGTCGGGTTCACCGCCGCCGATGCCGGCGTTGCTGACGAACACGTCGAGGCGGTCCGTGGTCTCGCGCACGTCGGTGGCCAGACGACGTACCTGGGCGAGTTCGGCCAGGTCGGCGAGGACGGTCCGGGGCCGCGGGACACCGTACGCCTCGCGGATGGCCTCGGCGGTGCGGTCGAGCTTGTTCGGGTCTCGGCCGTGCAGGATCAGGGTGGCTCCCTCGGTGGCGAGCCGGTGGGCGAGGGCCCGGCCGAGGCCGTCGGTGGCGCCGGTGATGAAGATGGTCCGTGGATCGGTCATCGGTGCTTCCTCTGGGTGGAGGTGGGTGGAGCGGTTCCGGGTTGTGGCCCGCCGAGGATGGTCACCAACTCGTCAGCCAGCCGATCGTCGGGCGGTTGTCGGGTGGCGAGCACTCGGTACCACAGGGTGCCGAAGACGATGTCGGCGATGGTGCCGGGTGATGGCACGGCGGGGAGGTCGCCGCGTTCCTGCGCGCGGTCGACGATGATCGCGAGTGCGTCACGCCGGCGCTGCAGGAACGAGTTACGGAACCGCTCGCCGAACTCCTCGTCGATCTGCGCGTGGGCCATCAGGGCGCGCAGTACGCCCATGACCCGCCGGTCGCGCCCCAGCTTGAAGCTGGCCGTGAGAAAGGTACGCAGGTCGGCGGCGTAGCTTCCCTCGTCCGGGATCGGGATGTGCAGGTTGGCCTTGGCGGCCAGGGCGTCAAGCAGCACGTCCGCCTTCGACGGCCACCAACGGTAGATCGTCTGCTTGCCGGCGCCCGAGCGCGCGGCGATCCCTTCGATCGTCAGACCGGCGTAGCCGACCTCCTCAACAAGCTGGAACGCCGCGGTGAGGATCGCGAGCCTGCTCTCCTCGCTGCGCTTGCGACCAGGGCGGGCCGGGATCGGTTGGTCGTTCACGAACCCATGCTAGCGTAAACCGAGACGAGACGTAACGGTTCGAAATAGGAGATCAGATGAGCAATACCGCGCTTGTCGTCGGAGGTACGTCCGGCATCGGGCTGGCCACCGCCCGCCGGCTGCACGCCCTCGGCGCGAGGGTGCACGTCGTCGGACGCGGCAAGGAACGCCTCGACGAGATCGCGACCACCGACCCGGAGATCACCGGCCACCAGGCCGACGGCGGCGACCGCGCCGAGATCGGTACGGTGGTCGAGGCCATCGGCCGGATCGACTGGCTCGTCGTCGCCCTCAGCGGCGGCGAAGGCGGAGGATCGATCGCCGACCTCGACCCGGACACGCTCCGCCGCGCGTTCGACGCCAAGTTCTGGGGCCACCTCACCACCATCCAGGCAGCGCTGCCGTACCTCGCGCCGACCGGCTCGATCACGCTGGTCAGCGCGATCAGCGCCCGGGCCGGCATCCCCGGCACCGCCGGTCTCGCGGCCGTCAACGGGGCGGTGGAAGGGCTGGTGAGGCCGCTCGCCGTCGAACTCGCGCCGATCCGGGTCAACGGCGTCTCGCCCGGCCTCGTCGACACGCCCTGGTGGAGCGGCCTACCCGACGATGCCCGGCAGGCCTACTTCACCCAGGTCGCCCAGGTGCTACCGGCCCGGCGCGTGGCCACCGCCGACGACATCGCCGAGGTCGTCGTCCTGGCCGCGACGAATGCCAACCTCACCGGCACCGTCATCGAAGCCGACGGCGGCGCCCGCCTGGTCTCCCTGGGCTGACCGGCGCTGGGGAGCCCGACCTCCCCGGTCGGGCTCCCCCGCACCCAGCAGATTCCGCGACCGTCGCTCACCGAATCACCTGTACCTATGCGGCGGGGCCCGGCCGGCCATCGCGCGGGGTGCGCAGGCAGTCGGACGCTGCACCCCCACGGTTCCATGTGGGTTGACCCCAGCAGCGAGATCTTGCCCCTGGATGGCCCTCCTGCCATCGGCACGACCGCGCGACCAGCGGCATGTCCGGATGACCGTTCGTAGGGCGGGCATCTGATTATCGAGGCACTACTGCTCGCAGCGCCGACGCGCGAGATGGACGGTGATGTCGGCGGCAACCTCGACCGCCTCAGGCAGGACCTGCATGATCCGGCTATATACCTGCTCTTGCTCGAAGGTCGGCAATTCGAGATAGGCCGAGATGGTCGAGAGATGGCCAACGTAGTCGCGAGCACTCATCGTCAAGCGCCGCTCGATCACGGACTGCTGAACATCGGCGAACCACTCAGACCGTTGGAGCTCCGTACCCGGCCACTGCATGTCATGTTCCGGGGGCGTCCCATCTGGAGACGGAACCTCGTCGCTCTCCATAAACGGTGCCCGGGCCGCGCGCACAGCTTCCTCCACAGCCGGGTCAGCCAGCCGGATTGGTCCACCGAACGAGGCAAACACGCCACCCGGCTCCAGCAGCGCGGCCATGCGCGACCACCGACCCTCGGGTTGGTCCAATGCAGCGCCGCTGCCGCATAGACCAGCTCGTAGCTCTCGCTCGGTCGCAAGTCCTCGAGCGCGGCTTGGATGGTCTTGACGTTTGCTGGCACGTGCTTACGCAGCTCGGCGAGCATGGCCCCGTCAGGCTCGGTAGCGGTGACCGTGATCCCCCGGTGAGCGAACAGGCGGGTTGCTTTGCCGGTCCCAGCGCCAATCTCGAGGGCAGTTCGAACCGGCTGACCCGTGTACGTCATCACCATGTCGAAAAGCTCCACGGGATACCCCGGTCGGAACCGCTCGTATGCTTCCGATACAGCTCCGAAGCTCAGTGCGCGACCAGACATGCCGAGCATCCTGGCACTGTCGGCGCCGTCAGTGCTCGGTCTTTTCGCGCGACGCAGCCGCCCGGTCATGGGCAGCGGAACTCTGAAGCAACGACGATCGCTCATCGGCACGTGCGTATGCCGGCCGAGTCGGCACTCCGTGACGCCGCGTAGCGCGCGGATCGCGGCAAATCCATGCAACTTCTTGTGTAGTTGATGCGTCAGCTGCGACTGCCGTCTCGCTCGGCGGTTCCGCTCGTCGTGGTGCCGCGAGCGGGCTATAGGCCGTTGGCGGCCGGTCAGGTTGGTGTGGATTGGAGGGCGCCGGCGACCGGGCGGCGGGTGGCGGCCAGGGCGGGGATGGCGGTGAGTGCGGCAACGGTGAGGAGGACCGTGAGTGCCAGGGCGAGCATCCAGGAGGCGGGTGCGTACTGCTGGTCGCCCGGACTGGCGACCAGATACAGCCCGATGCCGGCCGGGACCCCGAGGGCGACGCCGGGTATCGCGGGAAGAAGCTGCGCCACCGCCATGCCCACGGTTACCTGTGCGGGTGTGGCGCCGAGTGTGCGGGCGACGGCCAGGGGGTGGCGGGCGTCGAGGACCGCGGTCCAGGTGCTCACGATGGCGTTGATGAGCGCGAGGACGCACAGTACGACGATGACGAGGAGCATGGCCTGGAGGGTTCGCGTGCTCTGGGGATTGGCCAGCTCCGATTCGCCGAGCTTGACCTGCCGGTCCTGCGCCAGGCCCATGAGCAAGGCGGCGACCGCGGTCGCGGTGATCAGGGTGTTCACCATGACGAGGCGGGCGCGGCGGGGGCGACGGGCGTTGATGCGTACCCCGATCAGCAGGGCGGTGGGCATTCGGCGGGACAGCCAGACGCGCCACCCGCGGCGTCGGGGTGGCATGGCGGCGTCGGCCAGCGCGTGGATGGTGTCGGTGGTGGCGGCGCGTAGCACGGGTGCCAGCGTCGCAGCGGCGGCGATGGCGAGGGCGAGGACGGTGCCGGCAACCACGGCGCGCAGCGCGGGCGGATGGGTGCCGGTGGAGCCGAGGAGCCCGGCGCCGGGGTTGGTCAGCGCTGGTGCGGCGAGCCAGCCGGCGGTCAGGCCGGTGCCAGCGGCGGCGAGCCCGATGACGAGGTATTCGGCGAGGTGGACGGCGGCGATCATGGCCGGTCCGGCGCCGACGGCCTTGAGTAGTCCTACCCGGCGGCGTTGGTCGACGACGCGGCCGGCGACGATGTTGGCGACGCTGACCACCGCGAGGGCGGTGAGCAGCCAGCTGCCGACCAGCAGGGCCAGGTGCGCCTGTTTGACGAGCTTGCCGTCCGCGTCGGCGATCTCTATCCAGCTGGTGTATTCGATCCCGCCTATGCCCTTGTGGGTGAACGAGGTGCTGGCCCGCGGGTCCGCGTATCTCAGGTTCAGGGTGTATGACAGCGGCCGCGCGCCGGCCAGCGCGCCGATCTGGCTACGGTCGACCCATACCAGGCCAGCGAATTCGGTCAGGGGGCTGCCCGCATCAGCGCGCCAGTCGGCGCGCGGGTAAACGGCCCTGGCGGCGGTGACCGCGGTCCCGACCACCCGCAGCGGGTGGCCGTTGATGTCGACGGTGTCGCCGATGTGCACGCCGAGGGCGTTGGCGAAGGTGGGCTCGATGACCACGCCCCCGGGGCGTACCCAGGTGCCGGCGGTCACCGCGGGCCGGTCGAGCCCCGCCGGGGAGTTGTCCCGGCCCTGGACGACCGCGGGCACGGTCTTGCCGCGTGCGGTCAGCATCAGATAGGCGATCGGGTACGGTCCGCTGTGTGCGGTGACACCGGGCGCGGTGGCCAGCGGCGCGAGTGCGGCCAGAGCCTCCGGGCCCGTCGCTCCCGGCATCGCCACCACGTCTGGGCCCGCGGTGGCGGCCCGGGTCCGCTCGTACGGCTGGGCGAGAGCATTGTTCAGGGCGAGGCCGAGAGTCAGCGTCGCGGTCGCGGCGCTGATCGCGAGCAGTAGCAGTACGGTCTCGGTGCGCCGCCGGCGCAGGTCCCGGACCATCAGCCGGCACACGAGCAGCAGACGCCCGGCCATCTCAGCGCCACCCGCCGTAGACCGTGCCCGTGCCGACGGTGGTACCGGTGGTGGTGCCGGCGAGCCGGCTGTCGTCGGCGAACGACCCGTCCCGCATGGAGATCACCCGGTCGGCGACCGCGGCGATGCGCGCGTCGTGGGTGACCACCACCAGCGTCTGCCCCGCCGTACGCAGCTCCTCGAACAACCGCAGCACCTCCAGGGTGGCGGCGCTGTCCAGGTTCCCGGTGGGCTCGTCGGCCAGCACGACCAGCGGCTCGTTGCTCAACGCGCGGGCGATCGCGACCCGCTGGCGCTGACCACCGGACAATGCCGACGGCAGGTGCTTGGCGCGGTCGGCGAGCCCCACCCGGTCCAGCAGAGTCATGGCGCGCTGCCGAGCCCGGTGCGGCGACTGTCCGGCCAGCAACGCGGCCAGCTCGACGTTCTCCACCGCGGTCAACTCGTCCATGAGGTGGAACGACTGGAAGACGAAGCCGATGTGATGCCGCCGCAGCCGGGCCAGGCCGCGCTCGCTCATCTCGTCGATCCGGTGCTCGGCCAGCCAGATCTCACCGTCGGTCGGGCGTTGCAGCCCGCCCAGCAGGTGCAACAGGGTCGACTTGCCGCAGCCGCTGGGACCCATGATCGCGAGCGTCTGCCCGGCGGGCACCTCCAGGTCGACCTCGTCGACCGCGCGGACCAGTGCGCTTCCCCGGCCGTACCACCTGGTCACCCCGCGCGCCCGTAGCAGCGCCGACCCGGTCATGCTGCACCACCGGGCATGCCCTCGCGGCCCTCGCTCCGCTCGGTCATCGGTTCCCCTTCTGTTCAGTCCGGTCGCGTTCGGTCCACATGCGTTCGCACGCTTCCAGCCACTCCAGGTCGGCCCGTAGCCGCAGCACGACCCCTTCCAACAACAACCCGACGACCGGATCCACCGACCGCTCCAACGCAGCCCGCTGGGTATCCCGCAGCCGGCGCAGCAGCTCGCGCCGCTGCGCATCGACCAGGGCCACCGGATCGGCCAGCCGGGCAGCAGCGGCGGCCACCAGCTTGAGATGGAACTCGCTGAGGTCCGGCTTCGGCCAACTCACCTCGGCCAGCCACGCGGCGACCCGCTGCTGCCCCGCCGAAGTCAACGCGTACACCCGCCGGTCCGGCCGGTCCGGCAGTCCCTCGGCCCGCTGCGAGGTCACCAGCCCCGCCTTGGCCAGCCGGGCCAGCGTCACGTAGATCTGCCCGGCGTTCATCGCCTCGCCGAGCGGGCCGAGCGCGCCACGCATCCGGCTACGCAGCTCGTACCCGTACGCCGGCTCCTTCGCCAGCATGGCCAGCACCACGTCCTGCACCCAACACACCCTCCGTAGATCAACAATAGATAACCGCTATCCATAGCGATGTCAAATCGGGAGGGGCGGGGCGCAGCAGACAGAGCCGGCCGCCTACCTCAATGGTGTTCTGCGCGAATGTGCTAGAGGCGGCGAGGATCACAGCCCTCGCTGATCAACGACGCCACGTGCACGCACATCGGCACGACCGGACGGCTTCGGCGCCGCAGCCGGTTACTCAGCACGACGCCCGGTCGGCGGCATGTGAGTCTGTCCTGAGCCCAATGAGGACAAGGCTAGATAGGGACACCTCGATTAGCCGTTGGGGCGCGACTCGATTGCCTGCAGCGACCAACTGTTGCCGTCTGGGTCGCGGAAGTAGACGAAGTTGCCCCACGGCTGCACGTCGACCTCGCTCGCCTCGACGCCGGCGTCGAGCAACTGCGTGCGCGCCGCCTCCACGTCGGCAACCACGACCTGGATCTCCTGGGTACCAGGCGTCTTCTTGGTGATGCCTTCGCCGATCACGACGGAACAAGCTGATCCCGGCGGCGTCAGCTGGACGAACCGCAGGCCTTCATGCACTGTGTGGTCGTGATCGGCGTTGAAGCCCACCCGCTCGTAGAACGCCTTGGCGCGGTCGACGTCGGTCACCGGAACGGGAATGAGTTCGATCTTCCAGTCCATCGCCCTACCGTAGGAAGTGGGTACGACATTTCGCTCGCCCGCCCCTACCGTCTCATGAGGAGGGCGGTCACCAGCCCGAGCTGCAGTTGCTCGTGATGAACCGCACCCGGACCCGGACACCGTTTAACCATCCGCGGCAGACATCCTATGTTTTTCGTTGTCAAGAACTGGGGTGGAGATGGGCCCAGGCAGTTGTCTCGTCGTAGGCGGCGCCGGTCTTGAGGCAGCCGTGCAGGATGCCGACGAGGCGATTGCCGAGT
>NZ_QGGF01000404.1 GCF_003857015.1 Micromonospora globispora
CGGCCAGGGTGGCGGCCCGGGTGGTGGCGGGCGACCAGGCGCTGCCCCGGCGCCGGGCACCGTCGGCGATCGCCTCGACCACGTCGTCGTACTCCAGCTCGGGCCACTGCGCCCGGGCCGGGACCAGGTGCAGCACCTCGCCGTCGCGTACGCCCTGCGGGAGCAGCGCCTGCGCGGTCGCCAGCACCGCCCCGTCGGTGCGGCGGAGCACCCAGCCGCCGTGCCGTTCCCCGTCGTCGGCCAGCCCCTCACCGGCGTGCCGCAGCACCTGCGGTAGGAGCTCGGCCAGGGGAACCTGCTCCGGCAGGGCCACGTCCACCCGTCGCTGAGGGGCGCTGATCGTGACCCGGGCCAGCCCGGTTGTCATCGACGTTTCTCCATATCGAGCGGGAACGGTGGCTGACGGACGAGAGGACTTTACCTACGATGAGCCAGGCTCGGGTTACCGAGAGCCATGGGGGTGTCGATTTTCTCTGCATGTCTATCTATGGTTGCTTGTTGTGCGTAGCGTCTACCGGATCGGTGAGCTTGCCGAGCGGGTGACGTTATCCCCGCGGCAGGAGCTGGTGGAGGATCTGCCGGCGGTCGTGCGCGCCGAGGAAATCGAAGGAGCGGACCTGACCGGGGCTGGTAACCGGTGAAGGTCACGCGCATCGCTTACTCTACGGGCCTGAACGCGGGTAAGTACGCGGCGTTGCGAGAGCAGGCCCGCCGGTTGGGCCGGGTGCGCAGCGAGGTCTGGCAGCGTTACGGCTCGGTCACGGGTGTCGGCTCGGGGTTGAGGGATCGGCAGGTACGTGACCGCTGGTTGGCCGACGGCACGCACGTGCGGTTCGGTGTGCTGGCGAATGCGTGGAAGGAAACCGTCCGCGACGCGATGGCCGACATCGCGGCGAACCTTGCGTCGGCCAAGCTCGAGGTCCGGCGGGCCATCGGCCGGCGCATTAACGATCCGGCCGAGCGGAAGCGGATGCTGGCCGCGCTGGCGGTCGACCGGTGGGCTGCCGATCCTTTCCTGGCTCGGCAGATGCGTAAGCACTGGAGGCGTGGCCGCAGTCGCACAGATCATCAGATCGTGGTGCGCGCCGACAAGTACAACACCGTCACCGACGGGCGGGGCCGGTTGTGGCTGGCCGTCCCGGGCCTCGAGCGCCGCCAGATGGTCAGGATCCCGCTGTCCACGGCCGTCGCCCCGACGGGCACGTTGCGGCTGATCCTGCGCCGGGGTCGGGTCGAGGTGCACTACCAGATCGACGCATCGCACATGCGGTCGTCGCAGCGGCCCTGCGGCGGGCGAATGGTTGGTGTGGACAAGGGCTACACCGAAGCCCTGACCGACTCCGACGGTACCCACCACGGCACCGGTCTCGGCAAACTGCTGACCGCCGAGTCAGACCGGCTGAAGGAGCGCAACCGGCGGCGGGCGAAGCTGCGGTCGATAGCGAACACCGCCGCCGCCCGCGGGGATCACGCGAAAGCGCACCGAATCACGGCCAACAACCTCGGCATCGTCAAGCGCGACCGGCAGGCCGCCCGCCACCGTGCCCAGTTCCGTACGGAGATCTTCACCGCCGTGCACCGAGTCATCGACAAGGCCGCCACCGTCGTCGCCGAAGACCTCACCAAACGCTTCGCCGGACGCAAGACGCTCGGCAAGAACATCAACCGGCGCCTCGCCGGGTGGACTAAAGGAGTCTCCGCCGAGGCCCTAAGAAACGTGTCGGAGCGCAGAGGTTCTGCGCTCGTACACGTCAACGCTGCCTACACCTCACAAACCTGTCACCGCTGCGGTCGGCTCGGACGACGAGGCGGGGACCGGTTTCACTGCACCTGTTGCGGGGTGGTGTGGCAGGCCGACGTGAACGCCGCGATCAACATCCTGCAGCGAGCAGGCGACCCCGACATCGCGCTGCACACCCCACACCACGTGGTGAGGCAGATCCTGCAGGACCGGACCGATCGCCGCCGGACCAGACTGCCGGTCCAGGACTCCAGCCCGGCCACCGCCGAGCGGAGAGCGAACCATCCGAACCGCTCAACAACGAGCAAGAAGTAGGAAGCAGGCTCAGTGTCCACTGTCGTCGTCAAGCGACCGCCGCGGCGTCCGGCGCCCGAGATCCCGGTTGGTGAGCTGCCCGTCGAGGCGCCGCCGGAGATCCCCGTGGTCACCGGCGGACGCTGGCAGCAGGCGCTGATGGTGCTGCCGATGCTCGGCGGCACGGTGGCGATGGCGATGATGTTCGGCCGGGGCGGCGGGGCCTACTCGTACGTGGTGGGCGGCATGTTCGGGCTCTCCTCGGTGGCGATGCTGGTGACCTCCTGGGGCAGCGCCTCCGGCACCCCGAAGAAGTCGGAGATGATGGCCGCCCGGCGGGAGTACCTGCGGCACCTGACCGCGCTGCGCCGCCGGGTCCGGGAGACCGCCGGCCGGCAGCGCGCCGGGCTCCACTACCGGCACCCCGACCCGGGCCGGCTCTGGTCCACCGTCGACAGCCACCGGGTCTGGGAACGCCGCCCGGGCGACCCGGACTTCGCCGTGGTCCGGGTGGGCGTCGGCCCGCAGACCCTGGCCACGCCGCTCGTGCCGCCGGTCACCCGGCCGCTGGAGGAGCTGGAGCCGATGACCGCGGGGGCGCTGCGGCGCTTCCTCGACGCGTACTCGGTGGTGCCGGACCTGCCGGTGGCGCTCTCGCTGCGCAGCTTCGCCCGGGTCTTCGTCCGGGGCCCGGCGGGCACCCGGGGGCTCGGCTCGCCGGACGCCCAGGCGCTGGCCCGGGCCATGCTCACCCAGCTCGCCGTCTTCCACGCCCCGGACGAGCTGCTGATCGCCGTCTGCGTCGGGCCGGAACGACGGGCGCTGTGGGAGTGGGTGAAGTGGCTGCCGCACGCCCACCATCCGAGCCGCACCGACGCGCTCGGCCCGATCCGGCTGGTCACCACCTCCGCGGCCGAGCTGGAACGCCTCCTCGGCGAGGTGCTGGCCAGCCGGTCCCGGTTCAGCCCGGCCGGCCCGGCCACCGACGGTCCGCACGTCGTGGTGGTGCTCGACGGGGGCGACCTGACCGGGGCGACCGACCTGGCCGGCGACGGCGGCATCGACGCGGTGACCCTCATTGACCTGGAGACCCCGCCGCCCCGCCTGCTCGACCGGTACGCCCTCCTGCTCGACCTGCGCGACGGCCGGCTGCACTCGCACTCCGTCGAGGGGTACGCCGAGGTCGGCACCGCCGACGCGCTGGAGGTCACCGACGCCGAGGCGGTCGCCCGCCGGCTCGCCCCGCTGCGGCTCGCCGGTCCGGTACGCGGGCCGGACGCCCCGCCCGGCGCCGAACCGGGCCTGCCCGAGCTGCTCGGCATCGGCGACCCGGAGGGCTTCACCGCCGAGCAGGGCTGGGCGCCCCGGCCGGCCCGGGACCGGCTGCGGGTGCCGATCGGGGTGGGCGCCGACGGCGGCGCGATCGAGCTGGACCTCAAGGAGTCGGCGCAGGACGGGATGGGCCCGCACGGCCTGCTCATCGGGGCCACCGGCTCGGGCAAGTCGGAGCTGCTCCGCACGCTGGTGCTCGGGCTGGCCGCGACGCACACCTCCGAGCAGCTCAACTTCGTCCTGGTCGACTTCAAGGGCGGCGCCACCTTCGCCCCCTTCGAGCGGCTGCCGCACACCGCCGCGGTGATCACCAACCTGGCCGACGCGCTGCCGCTGGTCGACCGGATGGTGGACGCGATCAACGGCGAGCTGGTCCGCCGGCAGGAGCTGCTCCGCCGGGCCGGGAACTTCGCCAGCGTGCGGGACTACGAGCGGGCCCGGGCGGCCGGCACACCGCTGGCCCCGCTTCCCTCGCTGCTGCTGATCTGCGACGAGTTCTCCGAGCTGCTCTCCGCCAAGCCGGACTTCATCGACCTGTTCGTCCAGATCGGACGGCTGGGCCGGTCGCTCGGCGTCCACCTGCTGCTCGCCAGCCAGCGGCTGGAGGAGGGGCGGCTGAGGGGACTCGACACCCACCTGTCGTACCGGATCGGGCTGCGCACCTTCTCCGCGCTGGAGTCCCGGACGGTGCTCGGGGTGCCGGACGCGTACGAGCTGCCCCGCTCGCCGGGGCACGGTTACCTGCGATCCGGCACCGATCCACTGGTCCGGTTCAAGGCCGCGTACGTCTCCGGCGCGGTCCGCCGCCGCGGCGGTCCCGGGGACGCGGCCGACACCGCAGCGCCCCGCCTGCTCGCCTTCTCCACCCACCTGGTGCCGGTGCCGGAGCCGACCACCCCCGCCGCGCCACCGACCGCCGAGGAGGACGGCGGCACCGAGACGTTGCTCGACGTGCTGGTCGGGCGGCTGGCCGGGCAGGGGCCGCCGGCGCACCAGGTGTGGCTGCCCCCGCTGGACCGCTCCCCCTCGCTCGACGAGCTGCTCGGGCCGGTCGGCACCGACCCGGTACGCGGGCTCACCGTGGGCAACCCGGAGCTGCACGGCGCCCTCCAGGTGCCGGTGGCGGTGGTGGACAAGCCGTACGAGCAGCGCCGGGACCTGTTCTGGCTGGCCCTGGACGGCGCGGCCGGACACGTGGCGGTGGTCGGCCAGCCGCAGAGCGGCAAGTCCAGCCTGCTGCGGACGCTGATCTGCGCGCTGGCGCTCACCCACACCCCGGCCGAGGCGCAGGTCTACTGCCTCGACTTCGGCGGCGGGGCGCTGGGCGGGCTGCGGGAGCTGCCGCACGTCGGCGGGGTCAGCGGGCGCTCCGACTCCACCGCGGTACGCCGGACCGTCGGGGAGATCGCCGCCCTACTGGCCGAGCGGGAGCGGCGCTTCGCCGAGCTGGGCGTGGAGTCGATGGCCGCGTGGCGTCGGCGGCGGGCGGCGGCGCGGGCCACCGGGCAGCCGGCGGCCGACCCGTTCGGCGACGTGTTCCTGGTGGTGGACGGCTGGAACACCCTGCGCGCCGACTACGAGGACCTGGAACCGCTGGTCACCGACCTGGCCACCCGGGGCCTGTCGTACGGCGTCCACGTGGTGGCGAGCGCGCTGCGGTGGGCGGACTTCCGGCCGGCGATCCGCGACCTGTTCGGCTCCCGCCTCGAACTGCGCCTCGGCGATCCTGCGGACTCGGTGGTGGTGAAGCGGGCGATGGCGGCGAACGTGCCGGAGAAGAAGCCGGGCCGGGGCATCACCGCCGAGGGGCTGCACTTCCTCGCCGCCGCGCCCCGGGTCGCCGGTCTGGGCAGCGAGACGGGCGACGTGGTCAAGGCCGTCGCCGCCGCCTGGGCGGGCCCGATCGCGCCCCCGGTGCGGCTGCTCCCGCCGGTGCTGCCGTACGCCGAGCTGGATCTGGCTTCGACGGCCGGGCTGGCCATCCCGATCGGGATTGCCGAGGCGGACCTGCGGCCGGTGGTGCTGGACTTCGCGTCGGAGCCGAACTTCGTGGTCTTCGGCGACGCCGAGTGCGGCAAGTCGTCGTTCCTCCGCGCGCTGGCCACCTCGATCATCACCCGGTTCACTCCCGAGCAGGCCCGGGTGATGCTGGTGGACTACCGGCGCAGCCTGATGGGCACGATCGAGACTCCGCACCTGATCGGGTACGGCACCGCCGCGCCGCACACCACCGAGCTGATCGAGTCGGCGGCCAGTTACCTGCAGGGCCGACTCCCCGGCCCGGAGGTCACCCCGGCCGAGTTGCGCAGCCGGTCGTGGTGGTCGGGGCCGGAACTGTTCGTCCTCGTCGACGACTACGACCTGGTGGCGGGCGCTCCGACCAACCCGCTGCGCGCCCTGGAGGAGCACCTGCCGCACGCCCGGGACGTCGGGCTGCACCTGGTGCTGGCCCGCCGTTCCGGCGGCGCGGGCCGGACCCAGTACGAGCCGATCATCCAGCGGTTGCGGGAACTCTCCACCGCGGGACTGGTGATGTCGGGCAGCCCGGCGGAGGGCAGTCTCGTCGGGCAGGTACGCCCCGGTCCACTGCCGCCCGGCCGTGGTCGGCTGGTCACCCGGCGGGAGGGGGTGCGCCTGGTTCAGTTGGCCCATTTGCCGCCCGGATGACCGGTGTCACCGACTGCCAACGTGACTGGCGGGGTAACCGGTAATCTCCGAGCAGCATGTTTCTGTCGTGATGAATGGCTGGGGAATGTGACCAGGGATCGGCACGGAGCTCCGACCGCGACCGGACGGCTCGTCGGACGCACGCTGCTCGGGGTGGCGGCCGCCGTCGCCATGGTGGCCGGTCCGCTGGCTCCGCCGGCGCACGCCGCTCCGGTCGACGCCACCCCGGTCGCGGCCTCATGGCAGGCCGCCCCGCTCTCCAGCCGGGAGCCGGCGTGGTTGTCCCCGGTGGACGCCCCGGGCCGGGTCGACCAGGTCCGCGAGGAGCAGTGGCAGCTCGACGAGCTGCAGGCGAAGACGGCGTGGCGCACCTCCACGGGGCGCGGGGTGATCGTCGCGGTGATCGACTCCGGCGTGGACGGCACCCACCCCGATCTGGCCGGTCAGGTGCTGCCCGGCGTCGACCTGGTCTCCCCCGACGGCACCGACGGGCCGGACCCGGTGGGCCACGGCACCACGGTGGCCGGCCTGATCGCCGGGCGCGACGACGACGACATGGGTGTGGTCGGGCTGGCCCCGGACGCGAAGATCCTCCCCGTCCGGGTGCTCGACCAGGAGAACCGGTACGACGACGCGATGATCGTCGCCCGGGGGGTGCGCTGGGCGGTCGACAACGGCGCCCGGGTGATCAACCTGTCCCTCGGCGGCAGCGGCGACAGCCCGGCCCTGGCCGCGGCCCTCGACTACGCGTTCGCCCGGGACGTGGTGGTGGTCGCCTGCACCGGCAACCTCGCCACCTCGAGCAGCCCCAAGGTCTGGTACCCGGCCCGCGAGCCGGGCGTGATCGCCGTCGCCGGCCTGGAGCGCAACAGCGAGAACCTGTGGTCGGGGTCGATCACCGGCCACCAGACCGTGCTCACCGCACCGGCGACCTCGCTCTTCGGCGCCCGGCCCGGCGGGTACTGGCGGGTGCAGGGCACCAGCTTCGCCGCCCCGCTGGTCGCCGCGACCGCCGCGCTGGTCCGGGCCCGCTATCCGCGGATGTCCGCCGGGGACGTGATCAACCGCCTGCTGGTCACCGCGAAGGACATCGGCCCGATGGGCCGGGACGACCGCTTCGGCTACGGCCTGGTGAACCCGGTCGCCGCGCTGACCGCCGACGTGCCGTCGGTGGGCCGCAACCCGCTTGACGACAACGACTCCCCCGGCGTGGTCGGCTTCGGCGCGGCCCCCGGGTCGGGGCAGGACCGGGCCGCCGGGCAGGGCAGCGACCCGTTCACCTTCACCTCGCCCAAGCAGGCGCGCTGGGCGGCCCGCCCGGCGGGCCAGCCGGCCGACACCGAGCACGAACGGCTCTGGAGCGGCGTGGCCCTCTTCGTCGCCCTGGTCACGGGTGCCGCGCTGGTCATCCGCCGGCTCCGGCAGTCGAACCGTTGACCCGGCGACGGCCGGTCTGACCGGGGCGTCCGCTGGGTAGTGCTGGTGCCATGAGCGCGTCGGGTGAGCACACTCAGGTGTCCACGGCTGAGCGGTCCTGGCGGACCCGCCGTCTCGATCCGGACCATTCGCTGGGCCTCCGGCTCACCCTGGCCGGCACGGCGGCGTTCCTGGTGCTGGTGCCGTTCGCCCTGCTGCTCCTGCTGGTGCTGGCGGCTTGGCCGCCGTTGTACCGGCTCGACGCGTCGGTGACCGACGCGCTGCATGGGTACGCCCTCGACCATCCGGCCTGGGTCCGGCTGATGAGCGTGTGGACGGAGGTCTTCGCGCCCAACCCACTGCGGGGCGCCGCCCTGGTCGTGGTCATCTGGCTGCTACTCCGCCGGGCCCGGCGGCTCGCCCTCTGGGTGGTCACCACGATGGTGGTCGGCGGACTGCTCGGGCCGCTGCTCAAGCTGCTGGTCGGCCGGCACCGGCCGGAGGTGCTGGACCCGGTGGCCCGGGCCGCCGGCTTCTCGTTCCCGTCCGGGCACGCCCTGAACGCCGCGCTGGCCGCCGGGGTGCTGCTGCTGGTCTTCCTGCCGTACGCCCGCGACCGGCGGCCGCTGCGCTGGGTGTTGTGGACGCTCGCGGTGGTGCTCGCGGTGGTGACCGGGCTGAGCCGGATCGCCCTCGGGGTGCACTGGACCAGCGACGTGCTGGGCGGCTGGTTGCTCGGGATCGCCGTCGTGGTCGCCACCTCGGCCGCGTTCACCACCTGGCGGACCGACACCGGTCGGCGGCCGGTGAAGACCGTCCGCGAGGGGGTCGAGCCGGAGCTGGCCGAGCCGGCGACGGCTCCAGATCGCGGCGCGGCGTCAGACGCGCCGAGCTGGAACTGTCGTAGACCGGGCGAGACGCGCCGGGAGCGCGCGTAGTCCGATGCCCCGTGGGGTAAAGGGCGCCCCATGTCCGATGTCGCGGTCCAGATCACCAGGCGCGTCCTGTTGCCGGTGGCCCTGCTCTTCTCCGTCATGGTGGCGCTGGGCCTCCTGGTCACCCGGGTTCTCGCGAAGACGTGGCCGTTCACCGTGGAGGACACGGTCAACCGCGAGCTGGCGGCCGACCGCACGGAGGGCTGGAACAACGTCTCCCTGGTGTTCAGCACGCTGGCCAGCACCCAGCTGATCGTGGTGGTCACCGTGCTGGTGGCGCTGGTGCTGCGGCTGGTGCTGCACCGCTGGCGGGAGCCGCTCTTCCTCTGCGCCGCGGTCAGCGCGCAGGCGCTGGTCTTCCTCTTCACCACCATGGCGATCGACCGCCGCCGGCCGGCCGTGGAGCACATGGACGTCTCTCCGCCGACCTCCAGCTTCCCGTCCGGGCACACCTCCGCGGCGGTGGCGCTCTACGTCGGCATCGCTGTGCTGCTGGCGCTGCGGGCGAAGAGCACCCCGGCGAAGGTGACCTGGTGGGCGCTGCTGATCCTGGTGCCGATCGGGGTCGCGCTGACCCGGATGTACCGCGGCATGCACCACCCCAGCGACGTGGCGGCGTCGTTCCTCAACGGCGGCACCTGCGTGGCGATCATGGCCCGCGCGGTGCTCGACCGCACCCTCACCTGGGGTCGGGCCAAGCTGCCGGTCGGCCGGTCGGGCGACGACGTGGCCGCCGCCCGCGCCTCCGCCGGCGGCTGATCCGGAGGCCCGCCGGGGGCCGGCGCCGCCCGCCGGCTCAGGTGCACTCGCCGGTGCCGACCTCCTGGGTACGCTCCGCGCCGGCCAGCGCCACCGGCCTCGCCTCCTCGGCGGTCACCGCGAACCCGGTGTTCGGGTCGTCCGCCGCCGCCGCGAAGATCACCCCGAGCACCAGCCCGTTGGCTGAGACCAGCGGGCCGCCCGAGTTGCCGCTGCGGACCAGCGCCCGGATCGTGTAAATCTCCCGGGTCACGTCCCCGGAGGAGTAGATGTCGGGCCCGGTGATCCGGTCCACGTCCCGCACCCGAGCTGGCCGGGCGTCGTACGGGCCGTCGAGGGGGAAGCCCAGCACGATCGCGTCTGCCCCGGTGCCAGCCTGCCCGGCGGCGAAGCGCATGGACGGGCCGGGCAGGTCGGGCACGTACAGCACGGCCAGGTCCCGGTCCGGGTCGTAGACCACCACCTCGCCGTCGTACCGCTCGCCGCGCAGCTCCACCGAGACCGAGCGGGTGCCGGCCACCACGTGGGCGTTGGTCATCACCCGGTCGTCGGCGTACACGAAGCCGGAGCCCTCGATCCGGCGAGAGCAGCTCGGGGCGGCGCCCAGCACCTTCACCACCGACCGCTGGCTGTTCGCCACCACCTGGGAGCCGGCCAGCGCCGGGTCGGGCGGGGAGACCTGCCGGGCCCGGGTCGGCGCGAGGTCACCGAAGACGTCCGGGAAGCCGTTGGTGTCGACCGTGTCCCGCAGCGCGGCGGACAGCTCCTGCGCCTTGTCGGGCAGGATCCGGTCGACCACGGTGAGCACCGCGCTGTTGCGGACCGAGGAGGCCAGCCAGGGCAGCGACGACGAGCCGAGCGGCACCGCGACCAGCCAGGCGACCAGCATGACGGCGAAGAGCGAGACGAACGCCCCGCCGACGTCGTCGATCTTCCTGGCCGTCGGACCGGTGATCGCGGCCCGGAGATTCGAGCCCAGCCAGCCGGCGACCGCCTGCCCGAGCACGGCGAGCCCGAAGACCGCGACCAGGGAGATCAGCACCCGGGTGCCGCTGTCGACGAACTGCCGGGCGATCAGCGGGCCGACCTGGAGACCGAGCAGCGCGCCCAGGAAGAACCCGGAGAACGACAGCGCCCCGATGACGAAGCCCTGACGGTATCCGCTGATCGCGAACACGAGCATGAGCAGGAGCAGGACGAGATCCACGGCGGACACGCGTCAAGGGTACGGGCACCCGGCTCGGGACAGGTTCACCGCTCGCTGAACGTGACCGTCAGGTCAGCGGACCCGCCATCTCGTCAACCTCGTCGGTACCGGCCGAGGGCGCCGGGGTGGCCGCGGTCGGCGGCAACTCCACCACCCGGCCGCGCGGCCACGGGCGGGCCCAGCCGCCCATCTCCAGCAGCGTGGCCAGCACCCCGGCGGTGAAGCCCCAGACCAGCATGCCGCGGGCCGAGAAGGCGGGACCGATCCAGCCGCTGGGGTGGCGTACCCGCATCCGGTTCTCCGGGTCGACCAGCTCGGCGATCGGCAACCGGGCGACGTGCGCGACCTCGGCCGGCTCCCGCGGATGGACCGGGTGCGGGGCATGCCACCAGGCCAGCACCGGGGTGACCACGAAGTCGCTGACCGGGATCCAGAGCTTCGGCAGCTCGGCGAGGACGGTGACGCTGGTCGGGTCGAGCCCGACCTCCTCGTTCGCCTCGCGCAGCGCGGTGGCGCTGGCGTCGGCGTCCTCCGGGTCGGCCGCCCCGCCGGGGAAGGCCGGTTGGCCGGCGTGATTGCGCAGGGTGGCGGCGCGCTGGAGGACCAGCACGTCGGGGCCGTTGCCCGGCTCCTCGCCGAGCAGCACCAGGACCGCGCTCTCCCGACCGCCGCTCTCCGGGGTGGCGAGCCGGGTGAAGTCCTCGGCGCGGGCGGTGCCGAGGCGGGTGAGCAGCGGGTCCAGCCACTGCGGCGGCTGCCGGGTCATGCCGCCACCTGCACGCCGAGGTGCCGGCGGACCAGGTCGGCGAGGGTTGCGTCGTCGAGGGCGCCGGAGGCGTCGGTGTGCCGGACCCGCCCGTCGGCGTCGACGAAGAGGGTCAGCGGCAGCGCGTTCCGGTTGAGCGCCCGCTGCAGGGCGTCGCCCTGGTCGACGAGCATCGGGAACCGGACGCCGAAGTCCTCGCCGATGGACTGGGCGGAGCTGCGGCTGTCCCGGCTGTTGACCCCGATGACCTGGAACCGACCGGCGGAGCGTTCGCTGAGCCGTTGGAAGGCGGGCAGTTCCTTGCGGCAGGGCGGGCACCAGGACGCCCAGATGTTGATCACCGCGGGGCCGCGCACGTCGCGCAGCGCGACCGGGGCGCCCCCGGTGAAGCAGGAGAGGGACAGCTCGGGCAGCGGCTCGCCCTGCGTACCGGCGGGCGCGGCAGCGGCCGAGGCCGGCGCCCGAGTCAGCGCGGCACAGTCGGCGAACGGTGAGGGGCGCTCCGCCCGGGTAGCCGCCGGCCGGGCCTCCCCGGGGTCGGCCGCGGTGCAGCCGGCGACCGCCAGCAGCACCGGGACGAGCAGGGCCGCGAGTCGACGGCTCACGGCGCCTCCGCAGCGACCGCCTGCTGCGGCACCAGCTCGGGGTCGATTCCGACGGCCGCCGCGAGGTCCC
This sequence comes from Micromonospora globispora, assembly GCF_003857015.1. Classification (GTDB taxonomy): domain Bacteria; phylum Actinomycetota; class Actinomycetes; order Mycobacteriales; family Micromonosporaceae; genus Micromonospora; species Micromonospora globispora. Next base: position 11,793 of record NZ_QGGF01000404.1, read on the forward strand.
GGGCACGGGGACCCTTGAGCAGCTTCGCGGCCGCCGCCGGCTCGGTCGGCCCGGTCCCATACGACGGGCAGAGCTTCGCCAGCGTGCAGGCGCCGCAGGCCGGCTTGCGGGCGTGGCAGACCCGCCGGCCGTGGAAGATGATCCGGTGCGACAGCATCGTCCAGTCGCGCTTCTCGTACAGCGCGCCGACGGCGTGCTCGATCTTGACCGGGTCGGTCTCGGCGGTCAGCTGCCACCGGTGCACCAGCCGTTGGAAATGCGTGTCGACGGTGATGCCCGGGACGCCGAAGGCGTTGCCGAGGATCACGTTGGCGGTCTTGCGGCCGATCCCGGGGAGCGTCACCAGGTCGGCCAGCTTGCCGGGGACCTCGCCGCCGTACCGCTCGCAGAGGGCTCGGCCGAGGTTGATCAGTGAGCTGGTCTTGTTGCGGTAGAAGCCGGTCGGCCGGATCAGCTCCTCCAGCTCGGCCCGGTCCGCGCCGGCGTAGTCGGCGGCGCTGCGATAGCGGGCGAAGAGCTTCGGGGTGACCTCGTTGACCTTCTTGTCGGTGCACTGCGCCGAGAGGATGGTGGCGACGGAGAGCTCCAACGCGTTGGAGTGGTCCAGTTCACAGTGCGCGTCGGGGTGGGTCTCGGTCAGCACCCGGCCGATCCGCCGGGCGCGGCGCTTGCGGCCGAGATCGGTCTCGGGGGGACTGATGGTCACGCCGGCCAGCCTACGTCGCGGGGGCGACGTCCCGACGGGCCCACGCGGGCGCGGCCCGCCTACCCGGCCTGCGGCGCGGTGATCCGGCCCGCCGCGTCGAGCCGCGCACCGGTCTTCGGGAAGTCGGCCCGGCTCACCTGCCGGACCAGCCCCAGGCCGCGGGCGTCCGGGTCCATCGTCGGCCGGCCCACCCCGTTCAGGTACGTCGAGGTGAAGGTGCCGTCCACGAAGCTTCCGTCCGGCTTGAGGGACACCTTCAGCACCCCGCCCCAGCCGAGCCGGCCGGAGCTGTTCAGCATCTTCCCGCCGGCGGCGAAGTTCCCCAGGCTGTACGCGATCAGCCGCCCCTGGTAGACCTCCATGCCGCGCAGCACGTGCGGGCCGTGCCCGACGACCAGGTCGGCGCCGGCGTCGATCACCGCGTGGGAGAAGCGGATCGGGTCGCCCCGGTTCTCGCCGAAGAACATCTCGGTGCCCGGCTTCACCCGGCTCCGGTCGGCGCCCTCCGCCCCCATGTGCACCTGCACCACGACCACGTCGGCCACGGTCGACGCCTTCTCGACGACCTTCTTCGCCGACTCGATGTCGATCAGGCTGTTGGACCAGACGTACGACGAGAAGCCGAGGACGGCCACCTTCACGCCCTCGACCTCGACCACGGTGATCTGGTCGGGGGCGCCGGTGTGCTTGAGCCCGTGCTGCTCCAGCGCGCGCTGGGTGTTCCGGTAGCCCTGGGGGCCGTAGTCGTAGCCGTGGTTGTTGGCCTGGTTGAGCAGGTCGAAGCCGGCGTCGCGCAGGTGCGCCGCGTACTCCGGCGGGGCCCGGAACTGGAAGCAGTTGGTGGCGTCCGCCCCGCACTTGCCGGTTCCGGTGTCGTCGGTGAGCGGCTCCTCCAGGTTGCCCATCACCAGGTCGGCCTTGAGCGCCGCCTTGACCTGGTCGAAGAACCCCTCGCCGTCGTTCGCGGGCAGCCGGGACGGGGCGTTGCCCATGATGATGTCGCCGGTCGCGGAGAGCGAGATGGTCTGCTCGAGGACGTCGACGGGTTTCGTGGACTCGAACGGGACGGGTGAGCCGGTCGACCCGCCGCCCTCGCCCGGCTGCCAGACCGGCGCCGGTGCGGCCGCCTCCCCGCAGCCGGCGAGCAGCAGCGCGGCGAGCAGCATGCCGAGCC
>NZ_QGGF01000244.1 GCF_003857015.1 Micromonospora globispora
GCCGTCGCCCATGCGCTCAACCGCCGACCGCGGAGAACTCTCGGCTGGAAGACACCAGCCGAAGCCCTCGACGAACACCTACGATCGCTCCAACAACCTCGTGTTGCGACGACCGGTTGAATCCGCCTTGCGATCCGCGGTCCGAATGGAAGATCGCGCCCTTGCCGGTCAGGCCCCGGCCGGCGGCCAGGGCGATCGCGTCGCAGGCCAGCTCAGCGCGCGTGTGCTCGGCCATCGCGTGCCCGACGACCTCGCGGGTGTGCAGGTCGATGACGGTGGCCAGATACAGCCAGCCCTCCTCGGTGGGCAGGTAGGTGATGTCACCGACCAGCTTCTCGCCGGGCGCGGCGGCGGTGAAGTCCCGGCCGAGTAGATCCGGCGCCGGTGGCGCGATCACATCCTGGCGGGTCAGCGACCGGCGTCGCCGGCGGGTGAAGCTCACGATCCCGCGCTGGCGCATGATCCGCTCGACCTTCTTGCGGTTGACCCGCCGGCCGCGCCGGCGCAGCTCGACCGTCACGCGCGGGGACCCATAGGCCTGCTTGTGCGCCGCGTGGATCGCGGTGATCTCCGCAGCGAGCGCGTCCTCGGCCTGTTCACGCTGCTCGCGGGCCTGGGCGGCGTCCAGCCACTCGTAGAAGCCCTGGCGGCGCACCCGCAGGACTCGGCACAGCCGCGTGACGCCGTAGGTGGCGCGCTCGGCGGAGATGAAACGGTAGCGGCTGGTCAATGCCCCATCTCCTTCGCAAAATATTGGGCGGCCTTGCGGAGAATGTCCTTCTCCAGCTCCAGTTCCCGCACCCGCGCGCGAAGTTTGCGCAGCTCGTCCCGCTCAGATGAGGTCAGCTCCGGCTCCGCGGACCGGCCGCCAGCCTCCCTACGCTCCTCGGCGCGGACCCAGCCACGCAGCGTTTCATGGTTGACGCCCAGATCACGGGCAATCTGCCGCAACGGCGAGTCCGACGAACGGACCAACGCCACCGCGTCCTTACGGAACTGCTCGGTGTACTGCGAGGGACGTGCCACCAGGACATCCTTCCTCCTGGCTCTCCTGCCAGGGATCAGGGTATCCGGCCCGAAGGGGGAAGCTCACCGTTCTCTGGGCCTCGGTCCGCCGCGTCGTGGCCCCGCGCTCGGCGCCTGCATTGCTTTCGTCAGGACAGCCGCTCGAACACCATGGCCATGCCCTGGCCACCGCCTACGCACATCGTCTCTAGCCCGAACCGGAGGTCGCGCTCCTGGAGGGAGTGGATCAGGGTGGTCGCGATCCGTGCCCCTGTCATGCCGAACGGATGCCCGATCGCTATTGCGCCGCCGTTGACGTTCAGCTTGTCCTCGTCGATGCCGAGCCTGCGGGCAGACGGAATCACCTGGGCGGCGAATGCTTCGTTAACCTCGACCAGGTCGATGTCATCGACCGTCAGACCGGCGCGGGTGAGCGCCCGCTGGGACGCCTCGACGGGGCCTAGGCCCATGATCTCGGGAGAGAGCGCGGAGACGCCGGTGCTCACGATCCGCGCGAGCGGCGTGATGCCCAGGGCGGACGCCTTGACGTCGGACATCACGACGACGGCGGCAGCGCCGTCGTTCAGCGGGCACGCGTTGCCCGCGGTCACTGTGCCGTCCGGCCGGAACGCCGGCTTGAGGCTCGCGAGTGCATCGGCAGTGGTTCCCGGCCGCGGGCAGTCGTCGGCAGCGACCAGGGTGCCGTCAGGCAGTCGGACCGGCGTGATGTCGCGTTCCCAGAAACCCTCGGCGATCGCCTTCTCGGCCCGGTTCTGGCTGAGGAGCGCGTAGGCATCCTGCTCCTCGCGGGTAACGCCCTCGAGCTGTGCCACGTTCTCCGCCGTCTGCCCCATGACGGCGTAGATATCGGGAAGCGACCCGTGCTGGCGCGGGTCCGACCACTGCGCGGATCCGCTGGCCAGCTGCGCGGTCCGAACCCGGGCGTCGTCGAAGAGCGGGTTCTCGTTCCCGCCGTCCCAGTCCGCGCTGCCCCGCGAGAAGCGGCTGGCGGTCTCGACGCCTGCAACCAGGAGGGCGTCGCCCTCCCCCGACTTGATTGCGTGGAAGGCCATCCGAAGCGCCTGCAGGCTGGAGGCACAGAACCGATTGACGGTCGTGCCGGGCAGATAGTCCATGTCGCTCAGGACCGCGACGACCCTCGCCAGGTTGTTGCCCGACTCGCCGGCCGGCTGTCCGCAGCCCAGGATGAGGTCCTCTATGTCGCTCGGGTTGAGCGCCGGCACCTTCGCTAGGGCGGCCGCGACCATCTGGGCGGTGAGGTCGTCGGGGCGGAGGCCCTTCAGTGCTCCCTTAAACGCGCGTCCGATGGGCGAACGTGCGGTCGCGACGATCACGGCCTCAGGCATGGGGACTCCTTGGTTGGTGGGGTGAACGACTTAGGTGGACTGCCGCCGTCAGGCGCACTCCGCGAGAGCCGTCAGGACGGGGTGGCCGGCGAGGACCAGGTCAGCCGGGGCCGGGGCCCCCGCGATCCTCATCGACATCCTGTAGCGAAGATCGGTCAGCACAGCGAGGCCGCGGACCGTGGCCCGCAGAGTCGGCGGGTTGGTGCGCTTTGCGGACTCAATGGCGCTCGGGCCGTGGCCGGCAGCGGTGAGCCGTGCTGCGACCGCATCGTGCGGCGTGTCACTGATCCAATGGCGTGCCCGCTCAAGCGCCACCAGATAACAACGGATCGCTTCAGAGTGCTCGTCCACGTGGTCCCGGCGGGCGACGAGGCCGAGCCCGGGGTAGTCCGGCTCAAGGCCGGTTGTGCGCATGAGTTCCCTCATGCCCCTCTGGACACCCGCTTCATCGAGTGGGGGTGCGACAAGAGTGAGGTCGGCTTGCCCGGCGAGCAGCGCGTCGTACCGTTCCCGCACGCCACCGATCTCGAGCGCCTCGTAACCGCCCCTCGGCCAGCCAAGTCGCTCCATCATCGCGTAGGCGACGATCGCGAAGCCATTCGTCGCTGCATCCACGGCCAGGCGTGGGCGGCTGGTGTCGCTGAGCGCAGCCAACCCCGGGCGCAGCACCAGGGCGAGATCCGTGGTGGTCTCCAGCTGGGCAATCTGGACGATGGCCGATCCCGTCGCGTTCCAGGCGAGCAGGTTGTCCGTGCTGGTGATGGCGACGTCGACCCGGCCCTGATCGAGGTCGGCCCGTTGGGCCTTCGACGACGTCGTGAGGACGTCGATGACCTCGACGCCTTCGGCCTCGTAGTAGCCCAAGCTCCAGGCGACCGTGCAGAGGGCGGGTACGACGAATACCGACTGCCGCACCGTCGCTGTCATGCCAGGCTGCCCTCTGCGACGCACCTCGTCCGTTGCGACCCCAGCCCGTCGATCTCGCACTCCATCACATCGCCCGGTCGGAGGTAGCGGCCGAAGTGGGAGCCGTTGCCCGGCGGGGAGCCGGTGATGATCATGTCGCCGGGCTGCAGTTCGACGAACCGAGAGAGGTACGCGATCAGCTCGGCCGGGCCGAAGACCATGTCCCCGGTGTTGCTCTCCTGCATGGTCTCGCCGTTGAGACGGAGCCGGATGCCCAGGTCCAACGGGTCAGGCACGAACGCCGCTGGGACGAGCCACGGCCCAGTGGGGAAGAACGTCGGGAAGTTCTTCGCACGCAGCCAGTCGGTGCCCATCATCGGCATGTCGGTCCGCGGGACGAGGCTCCGCGTGGTCAGGTCGTTGCAGATGGTGTAGCCGGCGACGTGCTCCATCGCCTGCTCAACCGGGATGTGTCGGGCCCTCTTGCCGATCACAACTCCCAGCTCCAGCTCCCAGTCATGGTCATCCCAGCCGGAAGGGAGAACGACGTCGTCGAACGCGCCGCTGATGGCGGACGAGGCACCGGTCCAGATGTAGGGCTCGCCGTTTGCGCGGCGGTCGTCGATGTCCGCGGCCGCCTGCGCCGCTCGCTCCTCAGGCGTCGCGCCTGAGAACCCGAGCCCATGGGCGATGGCCATCTGGATGATGTGCTGGCGGTAGTTCGCTCCCGCGGCGAACAGCTGACCGGGCGGCTGGATGGGCGGCCGTACGACGAGCGACTCGCCAATCGTGCCCCGGGTCGGCGGATGCTCCGCCGCAGCGGCCAGCGCCGGGAAGGCCGTCTCCCAGTCGGCCAGCATCTCGAGGACGGAGGCGTAGGGCAGATAGTCGCGTACGTCGTACACCACGTCCCCAACCACCTGGCCTGGGAAGTTGCCGGAGCCGGCATCGAAGGTGCCGAGCGCGAACCATGGCCGAGTCATCTTTACGTCCTTTCTCACGGCATTCCGGAGCCGGCGCATCAGCCCGGCGGCTTCGGAAGCAGCGCACCCTTGCCCCGGTACTCGGCCACCAGTCGTTCGCCAGAGCGAACGCTCACGTCCACCAGCGACTGCCGGCGCGTTGTGTGTCGGACCTGCGCTTCGGCGATGAGCACCTCGCCGACCCGGGCGGGCGAGAAATAGACGATCGAGGCGTCCGCCGTCGCCGTCCCGGGCATCAGACTGTTGGCGGCAAGGGCGAATGCTGTGTCCGCCAGGAAGTACACGATGCCCCCGTGGCAGATCCCGTGGCCGTTGGCGGCGGTCGGCGCGACCGTCATCCTGGCTACGGCCGCGCCGTTCGTTGCTGACACGATCTCGACCCCCAACGCTTCGACACTCTGGTCATCGCTCACCATGTCGCGGACGAACTCGTCGATCACCAGCATCATGGACCGTCACACCCTTACAGGCGGAGCAACAAGGTCAGAGATCTCCTGGAGCGCCCCGAAGTTGTCGACGACCCCCGGATCGACGACCTCTTCCAGAGCAGCGCCCTGGAAGAGGCGCTTGACCGGGACCTCGAGCTTCTTCCCAGTCCGGGTGTGGGGAATAGCGGAGACCGGGATGATCGTGTCCGGAACGTACCGGGGCGACAACGCAGCGCGGATGGCGTTGCGCACGGTGTTGGTCGCCGCCTCGGCGGTGACCCCGTCGGCGAGCTGGACGAAGAGCGGCATGAAGTAGCCCTCGCCCTGCTCGACGCCCACGACGAGTGCTTCGCGCACCTCGTCGAGCGCTTCCACGACCCGGTAGAGGTCGGCCGGCCCCAACCGGACACCGTTGCGGTTGAGCGTCGAGTCGGAGCGGCCAAGGATGACCGAGCTGCCGTCGTGGTCGAACTCGACGAGGTCGCCGTGGCGCCACACACCGGGATAGGTGGAGAAGTAGCTCTCCCGGTAACGCGAGCCGTCGGGGTCGTTCCAAAAGTAGAGCGGCATCGAGGGCATCGGCTTGGTGACCACCAGCTCGCCCGCGGCGCCGACGACAGGCTCACCGGCTTCGTTCCACGCCTCCGCGGACACGGCGAGCGCCGGCAGCTGGAGCCGGCCGGCGCGGACCGGCTCGCCCGGCGCACCGCCGAGGAAGATGCCGGCCACGTCCGTGCCGCCGCTCGTCGAGGCCAACCAGACCTCACCGACCGAGTCGTACACCCATTGGTAGCCCTCTGGGCTGAGCGGCGAACCGGTCACCTGGACCATGCGGAGGTTCGACAGGTCGTGGGACTTGCCCGGCGCGAGTTCCGCCCGCAGGCACGCGTGCACGTATGCCGCTCCCAGGCCGAGCGTGCAGACGGCCTCGTCGGCCGAGACCTGCCAGACGCGGTCGAGGTCCGGAAACGCAGGGTTGCCGTCGAGCAGCACGATGGTCGCGCCCCGCAACAGGCCGGACACCAACATGTTCCAGACCACCCAGCTGGTGCTCCCCACGATGAGAAGCTTCTGCCCAGGCTGGAGGTCAGCGTGGAGGGTCAGCGTCTTGAGGTGCTCGAGCACGACGCCGCCGTGCCCGTGCACGATGCCCTTCGGCACACCGGTGGTCCCCGAGGAGAACAGCACCCACAGGGGGTCGCTGAACAACACGCGGTCGGTGACCCAGGCGGCCTCGTCCGCCATGACATCGGCCCACGAGTGGGTCTGGACGGATGAGCCGGGAAGGGCCGCCGTGCTGCCGACCCAAACCACTCGCTTCACCGACGGCAGATCCGCGACCACGTCGGCGAGGACGCCGCTGCGGTCCACCACGCGGCCGTTGTAGTCGTAGGCGGCGGTGGCAAGGAGCACCTTCGGCTCGAGCTGGCGCAGTCGGGCGACGATCGCCTCAACGCCGAACTCCGGCGCGACGACCGACCAGATCGCCCCCAGCGATGCGGCGGCCAGGAGGCCGACGACCGCCTCGGCGCGGTTGGGAAGGACAGCGGCGACACGGTCGCCCTTCGTGATCCCGTGCCGACGCAGGAACGCGGCCAGGACGCCGACCTGCTGCCGGAGCTCGGCCCAGCTGAGCACGGTCCTAGCGCCGTTCTCGGCGATCGCAACGATGGCGTCGCCGTCGCGATCAGGCCCCAGCGCGATGTCAGCGTAGTTGACCGATGCAGCGGGAAACCACTGTGCACCGGGCATCGAGTCGGGTGCGCCGGCACCGCCGGTCAGGGACCCGAGGTCGATGCCGGCGTACTCGGCGAACGCGCGCCAGAACCGCTCGACATCGTCGACCGACCACTTCCACAGGTCCCGATAGCTAGCGACGTCGTCCGGCCCGGTGTAGCCGGCGTCCTGCAGCCAACTGCAGAACCGGGCGAACTCCAACGAGCGCACGCGTGCGTCGTCGGGGGCCCAGAGGACGTCGCCCACCTGAAGCGTCACGACGCCTGACCCGCCAGATCCGCTGACGTTACCGGAACCGGCGGCGCGCCGATCAACACGAACGCCATCCGGCACGGCTTGTCCGAGCGGTTGGCCCAGGCGTGCGACGTGCCGCGCTGGACTACCACGTCGCCCGCCGTCAGCAGGCACTCGTCGTCGTCGAGCATCAGCCAGATCTCGCCCTCGAGGACGATCCCGTAGTCGATGGAGTCGGTCTTGTGAAACCAGAAATGCTTGTCCTCGCTGTGGGAAGCACCGGCACGCGCGGCGTTACCACCGATCTCCGCGAAAAGAGCAGACTTGCCGGCGTCGGTGTAGGCCGAGTCCGGCGGGAAGTCCGCGATGCGGAAGATGGTGGCCCGGACGTCGGGATGCATCGGGATCACCGTGTCGGCGGAGCCGTTGTCCTGCTCACCCGCGTTGGAGATCGGGCCAGGCTCGGTGTACCAGATTTGAGCGGCGCCGAATCCAGCCACGCTGGGCGAGCTGTGCCGGTTCGGCGAGACACCGTCACTGACGATGTACGAGCGGCCGTGCTCGTCGGTGCCCGTCACCACGCGGCGCACGACACCCGTCCGGTCCGATCCGTGCCCGTTCAGCGAGTTTCCGTTCACGTTGCTCACGCCACCGGCTCCTTGCCGTCGTTGGTCTTCCAGGGGTACGGCTTCTCCTGCGGCCACCACGGAGCGACTTCGGGCTCGCCGATGATTGTCTTGAGCACGCCGATCTTGTCCAGCTGCAGCTCGAGCACGTCGCCGGGCTGGAGCTTGCGGTCAATCTCCAGACCGGAGCCGTTGCCGAGCGTGCCGGTCGCGATCAGGTCGCCCGGCTGGACGTTGTCGGAAACCGAGACCCAGGCAACCAGCTCGGCCGGCGGGAAGATCCCACCTTCGGCAGTGCAGTTGGAGATGAGCTCGCCGTTGAGGCGCACCGAACCGTTGAGGTCCGCCAGCGACGGGATCTCGTCGGCCGTGACGATCCAGGGGCCGATGCCGAACGCGAAGTCCTTCGACTTCTGCGGCCCCATGCCCATCACCATCTCGTTGGGCTGCACGTCGCGGGCCGAGAAGTCGTTGAAGATCGTGTAGCCGAAGATCCGGCTCTCGGCCTCCTTCGGCGTCAGGTTGTGGCCGGGGCTGCCCACGATGATGCCGATCTCCAGCTCCCAGTCCATGAAGCTGGTGTACGACGGGTAGGGCACGACCTCCCCGTGGCCGTAGCTCATGCTCGGCGAGCCCTTGAAGTAGGGCGGGGTCTTGAAGATCTGCGGGGCGGGCAGACTGCCACCCACCTTCTCGGAGAAGTGCTGCATGTGGATGGGGTAGGTGAGGCTGTCCCGGATCACCGGGCAGTCGACCGCGACGGTCCACGAGACGCTCTCGATGTCGAGGCTCGCGTCGTCAGCGCCGGCAAGGGCCAGCTGCGCGGTCTCCCTGAAAAGTTCACCCGCGGCAATCGCCTGGGACATGCTCGACGGGAAGATCGTCCGCCCGATCCGGGTCGCAGCGTCCGCGCTGGCGCCACGACCCCGCAGGACGGCCGCGTAGGCGCGGGCGAGGTCGACGACGCGGCCCTCCTCCTCGAGCACCGCCACGATGCGCGGCTGGTCACCGTCTGGGGCGGCGACCTTGATGCGTCCGAACTTCATTGTTCCCCTCCATCCGATGCGATACGTCCCGTACAGTACATGGGAAGGAGATGCCAGTCACCCCCAGCGGGAAATGAGTGCGAAAAATCCGACGGCGGCAACGCCGCGCGTCCCGGGACACCTTGGGCGAGCTTCTTCCCCCGGCCGGTCTGCCAAAACTGGCCATGGGACTCTCGGGTGACCCCTGCCCCAGTGCCAGGTCGAGGTCCCGCGCCGGGCGGATGTAGCTCACGTCACGCCTGTCCGGCCGCGAGATGGATCCGATACGGTACGGCCACTATCCGCTAGGGTGGCGCCATGGCCCTTCGAAGCGAGAGCAGCCGCAAATCCGTCCTGCAGGCAACGATCGACCTGCTGGGAGAGACACCTCCCGGCCCCGTGTCGCTGCAGAAGCTCTCCATCGAGCGCATCGCCCGGCAAGCAGGCGTCAGCAAGATGACGATCTACCGATGGTGGCCCAACAAGGCCGCACTGGTGATCGACTCGTTCATCGAGAACCACATCGCACAGACCCCTCTGTCCAAGGAAGGACGAGCCGTCGATGCGCTTCGGGCGCACCTTGTCTCCCTGACGAAGGTGTACGCAGGTCCAGAGGGCCGCCTTGTCGCCCAACTCCTCGGCGAGTGTCAGTTCGAACCGGCAACCCTTGACGCCTTCAAGGAGCACTTCTGGCGCGGCCGGCAAGAGGCAGTGGCCGAGTTAATTGAGCGCGCCAAGGCTGAGGGCGACCTGCGCGAGGACGTGCCTAGCAATACGATCGCCGACCTACTCTACGCCCCCATCTACTTTCGCCTTCTGCTCCAGACCGGCGAGCTCGATGTCGACAGCACGTTGACGCACGTCGAGGCGGTGCTGAGGGGTATCGCCCGGCAGGGCTCGTAGGGTGCGCCCGTTCCCGAACCGCAAGCTGAGGGGAAACAGACGACCCGGTGGCGTTGCTCGTCGTCAAATCCGATCGCGCAGCCGGCGGTCACGTCCATACGCCAGCACGACCACGATGATGGCGAGCCCGAAGAGTATCCGGCTGTCGCCCTCTCCGAGCCCCATACCGCTGAGAATCGTGGTCAGCGCCGTCAGAATGAGCGCCCCCAGGACCGTGCGGAGGAAGTCACCGCGTGCGCTACCAAGCGCTGTTCCGCCGACCAGGACCGCGGCGAGCCCGGAGTAGAAGTACGGGTCGCCGATAGTCACGGAGGCGCCGCTCGAGTAGCTGGCGATGAGCATGCCGGCGAGCCCGGTGGCAGCGGCTCCGAATGCGAAGGTCGTGATCCACACCCTCCCTGTCCGAATGAGGATTCCCTCGGCCGCTCGTGGGTTCGCGCCCGTCGCGTAGAGACGCCGGCCCGCTGGCGTATGCGCGAGGAAGAGCCAACTGCCGACGACGACCCCCACCGCCAGGCACACGACAGGGGGTACGGGCACATCCAACGTCTCCCCCATGACGAATGTCCACTTCGAAATGTCCTGTGGCGGCACGCCGAGGTTGCTGGCCTTTGTCGCCACAATGACCCCTCCGATGAGCACCGAGGACATGCCGAGCGTGACGACGAGGGACTGAACCCGGAGGTAGTGGCAGATGGCACCGCAGACCCCGCCTGCGAAGGCGCAGACACCGACGACGCTGACGGCGACCGCCCACAGCGGCCATCCCTTGGTGCCAGCAAGTTCGGCGGTCGCAACGGCACCGACCGTGATGTAGCCGGGTACCGCCAAGTCGAGGCCACCGACCAGGATGACGAGGGTCTGCCCCAGCGAGGCCAGCGCAAGCAAGGAGGCGATGACGAGCATGGCACGCACCGAGGGGCCGGAGGAAAAGCCGTCGATCTGTACAGAGCCCCACACGAAGACGCCGAGCACCACGGCGAGTTGCGCAACAGGAAAGCGCCGGGCTGCCGGTCTGCTTCGCATTGGCCAGCGCCGGCCATGTGTCTCCGCGGGCATCCCCGGCTGCATGTTCCCTGCCGCCGACGTCACAACATCGTTCGTCACCACGTTCTATCGACCCTTCGAGGTGATGCCGGACAGCACGACGCCGGCAATCAGCAGCAGTCCGTACACAAGCTGTACGTAGCTCGTGGGAACCCCCGTCGCAGCGAGGAGTTCCTGCAGCAGGAAGATCGCGGCAGCGCCAAGGAGAGAGCCGATGAGCCCACCTCTGCCGCCGGCCAGTGACGTCCCACCAAGGGAGACCGCGGCGAGTGCGATCAAGGAGTACGACGCGGCCAGGGACGCTTGCGATGTCTGGATGACGGCCGTCAGGGCGACACCTGCGATGGTGGCGAAGACACCGGACAACACGTAGGCACCGATGCGGACCGCAGCCACGTTGACGCCGGCGGAGAAGGTGGCGACATCGTCTCCGCCGACTGCGTACAGGTTGCGGAGGAACTGGGTCCTACCAAGCAAGACCCAGATCAAGACGGCTGCTCCAATCGTGAGGAGGCCGCCCGGGAGGGGGCCGGCCGTACCAGCGAGGTCTCTCGTCCAGTTATCTCCTGCCGGTACGGGTGCAGGTGAGATGTGGAGCGCGAGCCCGCTCAGCACGAAGAACATCGCCAGCGTGGCGATCACAGGTTGTAGGCGCCCTACGACAATCAGCAGGCCGTTGATGCAACCCGCGGCCGCGCCGACTGCCAGGAGAATCGGGATCGCCACGAGGGGCGAGCCGAGGCCGTGCGGAAGGAGCGTCGCGACCAGTAGACAGTTGACCAGCGTGGCCAGGGGGCCGACGGAGATGTCGATGCCACCGCCCAGCACCGGGACCGTCGAAGCAAAGGCAACAAGCACAAACGGCGCTAGCGTCCCGAGCGTGCCCGGCCAGTAGCCCGGGTCCAGGAACGACCCCTGGAGCGCCGCATTCGCGAGCAGGAGTGCAATCACCAGTACGCCCGCGAAGACCCAGGGTCGCCGCCCGACGAGCGACGCCTGAACTCGCTTTAGCCTCGACGCGTCAGGCGCCAGAAGCAAGGTTCTGCTCTGCATCCCCGGTTCCTTCCAACGTGTCACGGGCTCCGTCAGACACGGAGCCGAAGTAGGCCGCAACGATGTTCGACCGGGTGACTTCGTCCCCGGTCAGCTCGGCACTGACCGACTGGTCCCGGAACACGAGGACGCGGTCAACGAGTTGCACGATCTCGTTGACGTCGCTCGACAGCATCACCACGGCAACGCCCTGCACGCTCAGATCGTCGAAGACCGCATACAGGTCGTTCTTGGCGTTCTGATCGATGCCCCGGGTGGGATCGTTGAGGAGGAGCACCTTGGGCACGTCGGCGAGCGCACGCGCCAGGATCACCTTCTGCTGATTGCCGCCCGACAGGGTGGTGATGAGATCGCGCGGATCGCCCATCTTCAAGCGCAGCGGCTCGGACTGCCGCCGTAGGCGCCGGAAAGTCCGGCGCTGCTGGATCAGTCCGCCGACGGTGTCTTGCGCGAGTCGGGGAAGCCCGAAGTTCTCACCGATCGCAAGCTGCTCGAACATTCCCTCATGACGGCGCTCGCGCGGCACATAGGCCACCCCGTGGCGTCGAGCGACCGACGGCTTGTCCAGGACCACGCCGTCACACTCGCCCGTCCTACGTACCCTTCCGCCACCAAGTGCAGGCGCACCACGGAGCGCCTTGAGGAATGCGTCCTGGCCCTGTCCTTCCAGGCCGGCAAGTCCGACGAGCTCGCCGGCTCTGAGCTCGAAGTCGATGGGGGCTCCGTCTGGGAGGAGGCGCAAGGCGCTGGCGCGCAGCACAACCTCGCCGGCGGGCCGCGAGGAACGGCGTTCGGCGTTCGCCTCAACACCTGACATGTGCCGAACGAGCTCGTCCGGCGAGGTACTCGACGCAGGAAGCCTCGACGCCACGGTCCGTCCCGCTCGAAGAACGGTCAGGACATCACTGATTTCGAAGACCTCGTCCATGCGATGGGAGATGAACAGGACGCTGGCACCATTCCCCGTCATCTCATGGACGATCTCGAACAACCGGTCGCGGGTCGCCACATCCAGGGCGGATGTCGATTCATCGAGGATCAGCACCGCAGGGTCCGCCACGAGGGAGCGCGCGACGCAGCACGCCTGGCGCCCGGACAGTGGCAGGCTCTCGATGGGCGCGTCGACATCCACCGGCTCGCCGAGAAGGCGGGTGAGGATATTTGTTGTTCGCTGCCGACGCTCCGCCTTGTCCAGGTGCGTCGTCCGCGCGCCGATCCAGATGTTCTCGAAGATCGTCCGTCCAGGAACGGTCAGGACCTCCTGAAAGACGGTCGCGATCCCGATCCGCCGAGCGTGCGATGGCGATCGCATCTGCTGGACCGTACGACCGTCCACGCTGATCGTCCCAGTGTCGGGCCGGTGGACAGCCGATAAGATCTTCACGAGGGTGCTCTTGCCACAGCCGTTCTCACCCATCACGGTGTGCACCTCTCCGGCGCGGACCTCAAGGTCCACGCCGGAGAGCGCGCGCGTGGCGCCGAACGACTTTGTCACGCCACGAACGTCGATGCGCGAGCCCACGTCGGCGGTCAGACCGCCCCCGGCACCTTGAACCTGCAGGCTCACTTGGCGGTACCGAAGAACGCGTCGAGCTGTTCGGTCGTCATCAACTTGTCGTCGGGGAGCCAGGCGTCGTCAGCGCCGGAGACCGTCCAACCGTCCTGGTAGACCGCGTCGACGTCGTCGCGCCCGATGAGTTTCGGCTCCGTCACCATCATGTTGATCACGGGCCCGTCACCGGCGAGCATGCGGAGCACGACCGTCGCCACCGTCTTCCCGATGGCCCCATCCGGGACCGAGCTGCCGACCTGCTTGTACGAGTCAGCGTGCTTGTGGGCGTAGGCGATGCTGCCCTGCGTCGAACCCACGTCGGCGATGACGGGAAGCGGACGGCCGAGCTGTTCGAATGCCTGGATGACGCCCGGCGTCATCACGCCGGCCTGGAAGACGCCGTCGATCTTCGCGGGGTGGGTGGACAGGAACTGCAGGATCGCGCCCTTGGCGGCCGCGGCGTTGAAGTTGCCCGTGACCTCACCGGCGATCTTGACGTTGGGGCACTGATCGAGCACCGCCTTGAAGCCCGCAAAGGCTTCGTTGTCCGACTGAATGCCCGGAATGCCGTGAACCTGAAGCACGGTTCCCTTGCCGCCCATCTCGGCGACGACCCGCGACGAGACCTCGGCCGCCTGCAAGAACGCGTTGAGGCTGACACCGATTGCGTACTTCGACGGCACAGGAAGCCAGGGGGTCACGACCGGGATGCCGGCCTTGCCGGCCGCATCGACCGCTTCCACGAAGGGCTCGGACGCCAACGGCATCAGGATGATGATGTCGGGCTTCTTTGCTACGAGCTGGTTGAACAACTGCAGGCTGCCCGGGATGTCCGTGGGGTTCTGCGGTGCCAAAGAGGCGGTGATCTCGACCTGCCCGGAGGCCTCGAGTTCCTTGGTCAACGCATCGAGCGTGTGGGTAACGAACGAGTTGACTACCGGCTGCCACAGGATGCCCACCTTGTAGGGCCCGTCGTGACTCGGCTTCCAGTTCGCCCAAGCGCTCGGCTGCAGCTCGGTCGGGTAACCGTTGTATGCGGCAGCAACCTCCGGTGGAAGACTCGCCAGAACGTTCCGGGGGTCCTTGGGGGCGATCTGTGGCACCGATCCGCATGCACCGGCTGAGCGGGTTCGTGCGGACCCCGCGCCAGTTGCCGTGGTGTCAGTTCCACAAGCAGACATCCCGAGAGCAAGCACGGCGACACCTGCACACGCCGCCGTCAGCTGCACCCGTCCGCGCCAGCTCCGGGCCAGCGTTGAAGGTTTCGACATTGGGGTTCTCCCGGACTCTCGTCAGAACTCGCGCATCGCAGTGAAGGCGATCACAGGGGGCTAAGACAAGCACAACCGATACGGGACGTCTAGTACCGTGACGAAGATTTTCTCTTCTCTGCGGAGCGGACCTTCCCTGCTCCCGCCGATGGCTGCGCGAGGCGCGACCCGGCCGCCCCCAAGCGACAGCACAAGAAACGGTGGCGCTGGGGCGGCGCAGAGCGAAGAGCCGGCGACGACGAAGGCCGTCCGCAAGACGGCGCCGCGCAGCCAACGAAGAGCGTCACTCCGGAAGCTTCACCCACCCCCTCTGCCTGATGAGTAGTCTGAGCCGCCCGGAGGGCTTGTGACGTACGTCCCAGGGGCTTATGCTGCCACCACGCGATACGAGACGTCCAGTATCTGACGCTGGTCAGACAGGGGTGCAAGGAGAGTTTGAAGTGGCTCGCAAGTACGAGGTGGTCGTCATTGGTGCGGGCCCGGTCGGGGCAACTGCTCTGGCAATGCTCGGCCACGCCGGTATCTCGGCAATCGGAATCGAGCGGGAGACCGAACCGTGGCCGTTCGCGCGGGCGGTCCACTTCGACGGCGAGATCCTTCGGCTGCTGCAGTCGATCGGCCTCGCTGACAAGGTCTTCGCGCATTGCCGGCCAATGTGCGACTTCCGGATGGTCGACCAGGCTGACGAGACCCTGATCGCGCACGTCACGGGCCAACTGGGCGCGCAGGCCTGGCCCGACCAGGTCCTGTTCCACCAACCGAACATCGAGCCGGTTCTGCGGGCCGAGATCGAGCGGCTCCCCTCGGTCGAGCTCCGCATTGGCACCCAGATGCTGGAGTTCTCACAGGACTCCGACGGCGTGAACTGCGTCATCGAGACCCCTGACGGGGCGACCGAGGTCATCACCGGTCGCTGGTTGCTCGCGTGCGACGGCGCCACGTCCTCGATCCGACGCCAGCTCGGCGTCCAGACCGAGAAGCTTGGCTCCGACGACCCGTGGCTGATCGTGGACGGCATCCTGCACGACAGTGCGGGCATCCCCGGGGACATGGTCTTCATCGGCCACTACACCAGGCCGGCCCTGTGGGTCCGCCTCCCCGGGGAGCGCGTTCGGATGGAGTTCAAGGTGATGCCGGGCGACGACCCGGAGGAGATCGTCACCCCTGAAGGCATCGCCCGCTTGAGCAGCGGCATCCTGAACGTCGACAAGTTCGTTCCGGACCGGGTCGCGATCTATACCTTCCGGGCGCGGCTCGCAGAGCAGTGGCGGATCGGCAATATCTTCCTCGCCGGAGACGCCGCCCACCTCGCACCGCCACTGTTCGGCCAGGGACTGTGCGCCGGCATGCGCGACATCGTCAACCTGGTCTGGAAGCTTCGGCTCGTCGCGCGAGGCCTCGCCGACAACAGTCTCCTCGACACCTATGAGTCCGAGCGGAAGGAGCACGCCCGGTACTGGGTCAGCCAGGCAGCCAACATGGCACGCCTGTTGCAGACCACCGACCCGGAGGTCGCGAAGGGGCGCGACGACCACATCAGGGCAAACCCCACCGAGTCGCTCCCGCCACGCCCACCGCTCGGGCCCGGCCTCCACGACGGTGGTCACGACAAGCGCGCCGGTGTGCTCTCAGAGCAGCCGACCCTCGACGACGGCCGACGCCTCGACGACCTCGTCGGGCACCGCTTCCTCGTCGCGACCGCGCCTGATCTCCTCGCAGGACTCACGCGGGACCTGACAGCCAGGATCGCCGCCAGCCCCGAGGTCGTGGTGATTTCCGATCCCGCCATCGTGGGCCCGCTCCTCGCCTCGTCGGGGGCAGGTGCGGTCTGCGTGCGCCCCGACCGCTACGTCCTCGGCGCCGCCGACGACGCTGCCGCCCTCGAGGCGCTCTTGAACAAGGTGCCCACACTCGCCCCCACGGCCGCGTCCGTCTAGCGAACGGAGAGAACCACCATGAGCTTCAGCCACATCACTCACCTGCGCCACGTCGACCTCGCGGTGGCGGACTACAAGCAGCAAGTCACCTTCTACCGAGACCACTGGGGTCTCACCGAGGTCGCGACCGACTCTGGCGTCAGCTACTTCGCCGCAGCGGGCTCGCCCGAGCAATATGTCATCCGTGTCCGCGGCTCGTCCGACAAGCGCATCGACCTCGTGTCGTTCGGAGCCAAGGACCCCGCAGCCGTCGACGCCCTGGCCGAGCAGCTCGGTCAGGCGGGCGTCTCGCTGATCACGGAACCGGACGACCTGCAGACGCCGGGCAGCGGCTACGGCTTCCGCTTCTTCGATCTCGAGGGACGGACGGTCGAGGTATCAGCTGACGTCGAGGCGCGCGTGCACCGCAGGATCGAGGAGAAGGAGGACATTCCGGTCCGCCTGTCCCACGTCGTGCTCAATTCGCCGGAGCCGGAAAAGATGCTGGCTTGGTACGAGAAGCACCTCGGGTTCCGGCTGAGCGACACGCTCAACCACCCCCGAGTCGGCGACATCTTCTACTTCCTTCGCTGCAGCCCGCAGCACCACAGCATGGCCATCGCTCGGGGTCCACACCCCTCCCTGCAGCATGTGTCCTTCGAGCTCCGCGGCATCGACGAGTACATGCGGGGTAGCGGGAGACTCATGCGCGCCGGCTGGGAGAAGATCTGGGGTCCCGGACGCCACCGCGCGGGCGAGAACGCCTTCAGCTACTTCATCGACCCCAACGGCAACACGATGGAGTACACGACCGAGCTCGAGACGGTCGACGAGGACAGGTGGCATCCGCATGTCTACGACGTCTACGAGCCCGAGACGTCGGACGTGTGGGGCACCGCCAACCCTATGGATGACTTCATCACGCAGAAGATGTTCAACGACCCGGACAAGGGTCTGTTTGTCCCGCCGCCCGTTTAGGGCATCCGGTGGGCTGAAGCCACACGCGGGCCGGGTCGTCCGAAGTGTTGCAAAACCTTCGGGCGGCCCCGCTGGTTCTCGTTCGAGGCGTAGGCGAGCACGCCCTGCGGATCGACGATCGCCGCCACGTGGAGTGGCACGAGTGGATCTTCCGCGGTCTCACCTCGCTACTGGTCACCTGGTGATCGGTCGAGGACACTGACGTCGACGCCGCTCGATCGCAGTGCGACGTCGAGAGCCGACTCCTCCGGAACGACATACCCGGCGCGCATCACACGGAAGAGCACGGCGAGGATGTGGCGCTGGGTCGCCCTGGCCGCTGCCTCGACGTCACCGGCCTCGCAGGCGTGGAGGATGGCCTCGTGCTCCTGGACGGCCGGGCCGCCCCTGACGTTGAAGTGGGCTCGGATCCGCTCGGCCTGCACGGAGAGGTCACGGATGAGCCGCACGAGCCTCTCCGAACCCGCCAGGCGGTAGAGCGTCAGGTGGAACTCACGATTGAGGTCCCCGAAGGAGCGATCAGCGTCCTGGCCCTGGACCGCGGCCTGAAAGCTGGCGTGCGCCCTGCGGAGCTGCTCCAAGTCAGTGGCCTGCAGTCGAGGCACGGCGGCGCGGACTGCCAGCACCTCGAGCTGGATGCGCATCGCGGTGATGTCCTCGGCGGCGGCGTGGTCGATGCCGCTGGCCACCACGCCCCGGTAGGGCTGACGCTCCACCAGCCCTTCGGCGTCGAGCTTGAGGAGTGCCTCCCGCACCGGCGTCCGGCTCACGCCGAGCGAGTCGGCGAGCTCGGTGGGGTCGATCCGGTCACCCGGCGCCAGCTCGCCGACAACGATCCGTCGGCGCAGCTCGTCGAAGACCCGGTCGGCCACTCTGGTGGTGATCATGCGCCCCTGTTTCAAAGCTCCGCGGCAACCGCTTGTGAAGACAATATCCAATGTCTAGGATTATCATACGATACGTATCGCACCGAATGAGGAAGTGAGCGGGTGACTCTCGTACTGAGCGACGACGACGTCCAGCAGGTGTTCGACTGGGGGCGCGCGATCGAGGCACTGCGGTCGGCGTACGCCGGCGTGGACGACCCCGGGCGCTATCCGAACCGCGCGGTCGCCCACGGTGGGATCAACTGGTTCCGGACCCTGAGCGGCATCCCGGCTGACGGCAGCCCGATGGGCGCCAAGACCATCGCCGGAGCGTGGTCGAAGCGACAGGTGTCCTACCTGATCTCGCTCTTCGACCAGGACACCGCCGAACTCGTCGCCCTCATGGACGGTAACTCCATCACCGGCTACCGCACCGCCGCGACGTCAGCGCTGGCGATCGATCTCCTGGCGCGTGCCGGCGCCGTCACCGCCGCCGTGATCGGGTCCGGCTTCGAGGCCCAGAAGCATGTCCGCGCGCTGGCGGCCGTCCGGAAGCTCGAGGCGGTCCGGGTGTTCTCGCCACGTCCGCAGAGCCGGGCCCGGTTCGCCTCTGAACTCGCGGACCTCGGAGCTGCCATCACGCCGGCGGAGTCGGCCGTGGATGCTGTCGCGGGCTCCGACGTCGTGATCTGCGCGGCGCGGTCCTACGACGAGACCCCGACGCTGCTCGGCGACTGGCTCGAGCCCGGCATGACGGTGGTCTCCATCGGCTCCACTGTTCCTGAGCAGCGTGAAGTCGACACCGCCACCATTGCGCGCGCGGATGTGATCATCGCGGACGTGTTCCACGAGGTGCTGCACGAGACCGGCGACCTCCTCGCGGCCGCTGCTGATGGCATCGACGCCACCGCCAAGACGGCGTCGCTGGCCGACCTGGTCGCGAAGCGCCACGCCGGGCGGCAGAGCGGCGACCAGATCGTGCTCTACAAGTCCGTCGGGGCCGGCATCCAGGACCTCGCCGTTGCCTCCATGTGCGCCGACCAGGCAGCGCGCCGCGGCCTCGGCGCCCAGCTCCCGATCCACATCCGCCCCGTGACCAAGTGAGGAACCAGCCGATGAGCACGAGCACCACAGGCTTCAGCGCCCGCCTGGCTGACCCCACCCTGCTGCGGAAAGGGGCGTACGTCGACGGCAGCTGGCTCGTCGACGGCGAGGACGGCACCTTCTCGGTGACCAACCCCTCGACGGGTGAGGTGATCGCGGAGCTGCCGGCGCTGAGCCGGGAGCAGGTCCGGCAGAGCATTGCCGCCGCTGACAGGGCGCTCCCCGCCTGGCGAGGGCTGTCCGCGAAGGAGCGCTCGCTGATCATCCGCCGCTGGTTTGACCTGGTTGTCGAGAACGCCGAGGACCTCGCCACGATCATCACGATGGAGGAGGGCAAGCCACTCTCCGAGGCCCGGGGCGAGGTCGCCTATGCAGCCTCCTTCATCGAATGGTTCGCGGAGGAGGCCAAGCGTGTACGTGGTGACGTCTTCCACTCCCCGGAAGCGTCGCGCCGTATCGTCGTGCTGAAGGAGCCGATCGGCGTCTGCGCGGCGATCACGCCGTGGAACTTCCCAGCCGCAATGATCACCCGGAAGGCGGCACCCGCCCTGGCAGTGGGCTGCACGATGGTCGTCAAGCCGGCGCAGCAGACGCCTTTGACGGCGCTGGCCCTCGCGGAGCTCGGTGAGCGGGCCGGGATCCCCGGCGGGGTCTTCAGCGTCGTGATGGGTAGTGCGCGAAAGATCGGTCCCGAGCTGACGGGCAACCCGACGGTGCGCAAGCTGACGTTCACCGGGTCGACCGAGGTCGGGCGGGTGCTGATGTCGCAGACCGCGGAGACGATCAAGAAGGTCTCGATGGAGCTGGGCGGCAACGCTCCTGCCATCGTCTTCGACGACGCGGACATGGAGACGGCGCTGGCCGGCGTGCTGGCTGCGAAGTACCGCAACACCGGCCAGTCCTGCATCGGGGCCAACCGCGTCTATGTGCAGGCCAGGATCTACGACCGCTTCGCAAAGGAGCTTGCAGCGCGTGCCGGTGAACTCAGGGTCGGTGACGGTTTCGCAGACGGAGTCGCGCTGGGCCCGCTGATCGACGCGGCCGCCGTCGCCAAGGTCACCGAGCACGTCCACCACGCAGTCTCCCACGGCGCCGAGGTCCTGTGCGGCGGAGAACAGGACCAGCAGGGCTCGCTTTTCTTCCCGCCCACCGTGCTCACCGGCGTCACGCCGGCCATGCTGGTCTCTCGGGAAGAGACCTTCGGCCCCATCACCCCGCTGATCCGGTTCACCGACGAGGCCGACGTCATCCGCATGGCCAACGACACCGAGTTCGGTCTTGCGGCGTACCTCTTCAGCCGCGACGCGGAGCGCATTTGGCGCGTCGCCGCCGCACTCGAGACCGGCATGGTCGGCATCAACACCGGACTCATCTCCAACGAGGTCGCGCCCTTCGGCGGCATCAAGCAGTCCGGAGTCGGCCGCGAGGGCTCCATCTACGGAGTCGACGAGTACCTCGAGATGAAGTACCTCGCCTGGGAGGTCGCGGGCACCCACTGAGCGGCGCGCCGTCCCGCTCCACGCGAGCACCACTAGCAGAGAGAGAAGGAACCCCCATGGCCGTCTACACCCGGGCCGAGTCCCGTGCATGGGCCCGCGAGAAGCTCGTCGGCGCGGTCAACTGCACGATCCCGTCGTTCACGAACGACCTCAAGGGCATCAACGAAGCCGGCATCCGGCACGACATCCGCCTCGCCAAGGAGCACGGCTTTGTTGGCAGTCTCGCGATCTCGGAGGTGAGCATCACGGTTCCGGAGTACGTCGACTTCATCCGCATCGCCAAGGAAGCAGCCGGCGACGACTTCTACATCTGCCACCACGCGAGCTGGAGCAACCTCGAGGAGAACCTTGAGGCCGTTCGGGGCGCCGAGGAGGCGGGGGCTGACATGGTGCTCCTGTCGTACCCGCCGAACTTCTACCCAGAGACAGAGGACGAGGTCTTCGAGTACACCAAGGCGGTCTGTGACGCGACCGACCTCGCGGTGATCCTGTTCCCGATGATGATCTGGAACTTCGGTGCGCGCATCCACCCTTCCGACATCCCGACCCGGCTCATCCGCCGGATGATCGACGAGATCCCCAACGTCGCCGTCATCAAGGCCGAGGGTGGCTACCCGAACATCCAGAGCGCCGTCGAATGCCACCGCCTCTTCGGCGACGAGGTCGTCATCTCTGTCCCCATCGAGAGCGACCTCATCCCCCTCGCGCAGCTGATCCCCATCCAGCTCTCCGCCACGAGCGACCACGAGTTCTACGGCCCGACCATCCCTCGCGTCATGGCGCTGCTCCGTAACGGGAAGTACGACGACGCCACGGAAATCTTCTGGAAGCTGCACCCGGCCCGTCAGGCCAAGGCGGCCCTCTTCGCCGGCCTGCACGGCGGATCGGTGCTCAACCGACAGGCGTGGAAGTTCCAGGGCTGGCTGCAGGGCTACAACGGCGGCCCGCTGCGGATGCCCACGCAGCGCCTCCAGGACCGCCAGATGCTGGCGCTCCGCCAAGCGCTGATCAGCGCCGGGTTCGAGCCCAGCATGGAGCCGTTCCGCGAGTTCTTCATCGGGCGCAACCCCGCCTGACGTCCTGCGGGCAGCGGCCGCGAGGATCCGCCAAGCCGGCCACTGGCTCGGTGCGGTCCTCGGGCCGTCGCCGATGCCGGTGATTGGGCAATGCTGCGTCAGCACGCGCCCGACGTACTGTCCGCAGGAGGGTCGCGGCCCGCGCCCAGATGGACGCGGGCTGGCCGTCGGCGATGCGCGCCAAGCAGACGCCTCCGTCGGCGCCCACGGATCACCCGATGTCGACCAGCAGTTCGAGGAGCCGGTCCGCCCCCACCTCCGCGCCGAGCACGAGGGCCAGGCGCGTGAGCAGTCCCTCCGGATCGTCGGAGTCGTCGATGGCCCGCGAGAGCGAGAGCCAGACCTGCTCTCGGTCGGCCTGCTCCGGGGTCAGCATGGCGGGGTCCGCCGCGTCCGCATCGGGGGCGCCCGGGACGAGCCGGTTCGCCACGTCCGCGAGCTCATCAGCCGTGCCGCGTGCCAAAACGATCCCGTCGGGACGTACGGCGACGATCTCACCGGGCGACGCCTGCCATGACTCGGCCGCGCCGCCGTCCGCGCCGGGTTGGAGTGGGACGACCGTGACCTCCTCGTGGGGCAGAGCTGCCCAGAGGTTGGCGCGCACCATTTCCGCGGCATCGGCGTCGACCGGTTCGACGGCATACACGCCGAAGCCCGACCCGCGCGATCCGTGAAGGCTGGTCTGCTTGCCGTCGACGACGATGCGCCGGTCCTCCAGCGGATCCCCGCACTGCAGGCCCGGCACCGCGGCCCGCACGGTCAGCGGCGAGCGCCGCGCATGCGTGGCACGGGACTGGCGTGGGTCGATCAGGTGGCTGAACTCGGGCTTGACCGCACCGAGCCGGAGCAGCGCGTCACGCGTGGCCCGGAACCCAGGAGTCCCTGGCGTCATGATGAGTGTCGACTTGCCGGCACTGTCGATGTTCTGCTGCCACGCGTCGCGGCGCTCCGCCGCGTACGCCGCGAGCAGCTCGTCACCGGCGGTGCCGAAGACCACCGCCGCCAGCATCCACGCGAGGGTGTCCGCATCCTCGAGCCCCGAATTGAGGCCTCGCACGCCGAAGATCGGGACCAGGTGGGCGGCATCGCCGGCGAAGATCACCCGTCCATGCACAAAGTCGTCCAGCGCGAGCGCCAGCGCCTTGTAGAACCCGTGCCACTCCAGGGTCCAGGGCGTGTGGTTCTCCAGCCAGGCGAGATGTTTCCCGATACGGGCCCGGATGGCGTCCTCGGTGGTCTCCGCCGCGACGTCGTCCTCTGGTGAGAGTTGGTAGTCGATGCGCCAGATGTCGTCGGGCTGGCGGTGCATGATCACCGTCGAGCCGGGATTGCTCGGCGGGTCGAACCACACCATCCGCTCGGTCGGCAGTCCCGACTTCCAGTGAATGTCGGCGATGACGTAGCGGCCCTCGTAGGCGGTGCCTGCCAGCTGCAGCCCCATGAGCTCGCGGGTTCTCGATCGGCCACCGTCGGCGGCGACAACGCGGTCGGCGCGCAGCGTTCGCTCGCCGTCGACCGTCGTGACTGTCAGCGTCACCCCGTCGTCGTCGGCGGCGACACCGGTGAGTTCGGCACCCCAGTGAAGCGTGACGAGCGGGTTGGCGCTGACCCGGTCGACCATCATCTCCTCGATCTCGGATTGCGAGATGTTGATCATCGGCGGGCGCAGCGAGTGGGCGTCGTGGGGCATCTGGAAGTGGAGCACCTCGCGGTCGCGGAAGAAGCTACGACCGCCGTCCCAGGCCAACCCACGCCGGGCGAGGGCATCCCGGAAACCGAGGCGGTCGGCGATTTCCTGGCTGTGCCGCGAGATGCAGATCGCGCGGGAGCCGACGGAGACCGAGGTCGCGGCCTCGACGATCGTCACTGCGATGCCGTGGGCCGCGAGTCCGAGGCCGACGGCCATGCCGACCGGGCCCGCCCCGACGACCACCACCGGAAGCGATTCACCCGACGGCGTCGAGTCGAAGCGGGACGCGGCGTAGGGCCGCGGCTGGTAGTAGGGCGAGCCGCTCACCGGGCCCTCCCCTGCAGGTCGGCACCGGTGGCGCACCTATATGGCAGTCCGCCCTCGGCGACCTGGGTGCCCGATGCCACCACCTTGGCCATCAGTCCTCCTGCTTCGTGTCGACGATCCGACCCCGCGCCTCTCCGAAGCCGACCGTGGTGCCGCCCGCGCCGGGCGCCGTAGCGCGCAGCACGACCTCGTCCCCGTCCTGCAGGAAGGTACGCTCCGCTCCCGCGACGACAACGGGCTCGGCTCCGCCCCAGGTGAGCTCGATGAAGGCGCCCCGCTGGTGCTTTTCGGGACCTGAGATGGTGCCCGAGGCGAACAGGTCCCCCGTGCGTGTCGGGGCACCGTTGACCGTGAGGTGCGCCAGCATCTGGGCTGGGGACCAGTACATGGCGGCGTACGGCGGGCGTAAGACAATCTCGCCGTTCCACTCAACCTCTAGGCTGACGTCAAGGCCCCAGGGATGGGCGAGCGCGAGGTAGGGCAGGACCGCGGGCTCCTGCGCCGGGGTGGCGACGCGCGCGGCGTCCAGGGCGAGCAGCGGCACAACCCAGGGCGAGATCGTCGAGGCGAACGACTTGCCCAGGTTGGGACCGAGCGGGACGTACTCCCATGCCTGGATGTCGCGCGCCGACCAGTCGTTGAAGAGGACCACACCGAAGATGTGCCGGTCAGCTTCCTCGACGGGGATCGGCTTGCCCATCGGGTTGCCGGTGCCGACGACGAAGCCAAGCTCGGCCTCGATGTCGAGCCGGGCGGACGGGCCGAACAGCGGTGCCGGGTCGCGGGGCCCCTTGCGCTGCCCCCACGGCCGGACGATATCGGCGCCGGAGACCACGATCGATGCGGATCGGCCGTGGTAGCCGACCGGCAGGTGCTTCCAGTTCGGCATGAGGGGGTCCGGGTTGCCCGGGCGGAAGAGCCGGCCGAGGTTCGAGGCGTGGTGTTCGGAGGCGTAGAAGTCGACGTAGTCCGCCACCTCGAAGGGCAGGTGCAGAGTGACCTCGCCGAGGTCGTGCACCGCCGCCTCGGGGACGTCGCCCCGGAGCGCCTCGGTGATCTCGGCGCGGACTGCGACCCAGCGGTCGTGGCCCTGGCCCATGAACGCGTTGAGGCTCGGTTGCGCGAAGGTGTCGTCGCCGAGCAGGATCGCGAGGTCGACGACCTGGTCGCCGTACCGCGTCGCCACGCGCGGCGTCTGTCCCGGCACGGAGTAGACGCCGTAGGGCAGATTGTGGAGCTCGAACAGATCGTGGGCGGGTACAGACAGGTTGGTCACAGCAGGCCCTTCGAGCTGTGGGCGGGCAGGAGGC
Organism: Micromonospora globispora; assembly: GCF_003857015.1. Classification (GTDB taxonomy): domain Bacteria; phylum Actinomycetota; class Actinomycetes; order Mycobacteriales; family Micromonosporaceae; genus Micromonospora; species Micromonospora globispora. The sequence goes on from NZ_QGGF01000244.1 coordinate 24,904, forward strand.
CGAGGCCGGCCAGTTCCTCGACCGGCTCAGCAATGGAGCAGGTACCGAAAGAGCGGAAGGTCTCGCGGACGGTCGGAGCGAGGGAGCGCGCCCTCTCCGCCACGCGGGAGCCGTCGCGCTCGCCGAGGAGTGCGACGAGTTCCGCGTGGTCGGCTCCCTCGAGAGCCGCGCCCGTGGCGACGAGCAGGTTGAGGAACCCGTGCTGCTCGAAGCCCGTCGCGGGGTCGGTGTTCCGCAGCGCGTGGTGCAGGCCGGCCGTCGCCTTGAACGGCACACCGGCCCGGACCGCTGCCAGCACCGCGGCGGCCAGCTCGCCCTCGTCCGGGTAGAGGTCGGCACGCACGCCGCCGGTGCGGAACTTGCCGAGGTACGGTGACCCGGCGAGCGCCGCGAGTAGCGGCTCCCGCCGCCCATCCCGGGGCACTTCCATGAAGACCATCAGGGTGGTGTTGTCGGCGAGGGCATCGTCCAGCGCGGGCACGACCTCCTCGACCGGGGTCTCGTCCGGCAACGCGATCTCGAGCCCGACCAGGCGGACGGCCGGGATGGCCCGGGCATCTGCGACCGCGTCGCTGACCGCGGACAGCGGGACGGTGACGGTGACGGTGACGGTGACGGTGACGTCGAGCATGCCCTCCGGTACATCCGCGGCCACCTCGGCCAGCGCCGGAAGGTCCTTGGCGGCGATGACCAGGGGCCCGACGAGACCGGCATGCGGGCCCTGCCGGTGCTGCAGATGCACCGGCACCGCCTGATCCAGCGGCATGTTGCCGGGCGGGAAGACCGCCGCGTCGTCACACAAGCCTGCGAGAAGCGACTCGCTCACCGAGCACCTCGCGACCACGAGTAGGCGTAGACGCCGTCGTCGCTCGACTTGGCGCCCTCCCCGAGCTCGAGCGGGCGGAACGTGTCCACCATGACAGCGAGCTCGTCGAAGAACTGGGCGCCCAGGCTGCGCTCGACTGCTCCTGGCTGCGGGCCGTGAGAGTGCCCGCCGGGGTGCAGCGAGATCGAGCCCTGACCGATGCCGGAGCCTTTGCGTGCCTCGTAGTCGCCGCCGCAGTAGAACATCACCTCGTCGGAGTCGACGTTGGCGTGGTAGTACGGCACGGGGACGGCGAGTGGGTGGTAGTCCACCTTGCGGGGGACGAAGTTGCAGATCACGAAGTTGTGGCCCTCGAAGACCTGGTGGGCCGGCGGCGGCTGGTGGACTCGGCCGGTGATCGGCTCGAAGTCGGCGATGTTGAAGGCGTAGGGGTAGAGGCAGCCGTCCCAGCCGACGACGTCGAACGGGTGGTCGGGGACGACGTGAACGGAGCCAGCGACACCGCCGGGGCCACGGTGCTTGATGTAGACCTCGACCTCGGTCTCCTCAACGAGCCGCGGCTCACCGGGCAGCCGGAGGTCACGCTCGCAGTAGGGCGCGTGCTCCAGCAGCTGCCCGTAGTTGGAGAGGTAGCGCTTCGGTGGCGCGATGTGGGAGTTGGCCTCGATCGCGTAGAGCCGGATCGGCTCGCTGCTGGTGGGGACCCAGCGGTGGGTGGTCGCCCGCGGGACGATGACGTAGTCGCCCTGGTCCACCTCGAGGTCACCGAAGATGGTCTCGACGACGCCGGAGCCGGACTCGACGTAGACGCATTCGTCGCCGATCGCGTTGCGGTACAGCGGCGAGGCCTGAGCGGCGACAACGTAGTAGATCCGCACGTCGGCATTGCCGAGGACGAGCCGGCGACCGGTCACCGCGTCGGTGGCGCTGGCTTGGTCGATGGTGAAGAGGTCGTGCAGCCGGAGGTGCAGCGGCTTCAGCGGGTGGTTGGGAGTCGTCGACTGATCGGGGAGGTCCCAGGCGCGGACCTGGCTGATGGCCGACGGGATATGCCGGTGATAGAGCAGCGAGGAGTCCGAGGAGAAGCCCTCCTCCCCCATCAGCTCCTCGTAGTACAGCGAGCCGTCGGGGGCACGGTGCTGGGTGTGGCGCTTCGGCGGGATGCACCCGCACTTAAGGTAGTGAGCCATCGTTTCGTCTCCCGTCACATGGTGAGGTGCACGTCGAGAGCCAAGGCGCGGGCAACTGCTGCCTCCACTGCCTCGGTGTGCGCGATCGGCAACGTGGCGGCCAGATGCGCATCGGGGCGCACGACCCAGACCTCATCCCGGCCAAGGCCGAGGACGGCCGGAGCGGCGAGATGCAGGTCCGCCAGCCGATGGACCGTGACGGGCCGCGTCCCATCCTGTACGGCGACGCGGACCTCCTGGACGTCGACCGCTTCTCCGCAGAGGACCGTGATGCCGCTGCGACACAGCTGCCGCAGTCGACCCTCAGTGGTGGGATGGTCGGGCAGCAGCACACCCGGCCCTGGCGGGGGAGCGGCGCCCTTGGGCGGGCGACCGGCGAAGGGCCGGGTCGGTTCAGGCGTCGTGAGGGACGACGCCGCGTACCAGAAGGGCTCCGCGAGTCGGCCCGAGTCGACGGCGGCGCGGGCCGCCTGGTCGTGGCGGGCACGCTCGAGGGTTGAGAGCCGCCAGGCCGCCTGCTCGGCATTCTGCGGGACGAGGAAGTCCATCGTCGCGCCGGTCACCTCAAGGTTCTCGAGCGCGGCGGCGTGCCGCTCCTCGTGGTAGCTCTCTAGGAGGTGCTCTGGCGCGAAACCGTGGTAGACGAAGGCGATTTTCCAGGCGACGTTCTCGGCGTCCTGGACACCGGAGTTGAGGCCACGAGCACCGAAGGGCGAAACCAGGTGCGCGACGTCTCCGGCGAGGAGAACCTTGCCGATCCGCAACCGGTCGGCCACGCGCTGGTGGAACCGGTAGACCGACTTCCACACGATCTCGTAGCCGCGGTCGCCGACGACCTGACGAATGCGTCGGTCCAGGCCTCCGTTGGCTTCCTCCGCAGTGGCGTCGAAGTCCTCGGGCACCTGCCAGTCGATACGGAAGGTGGAGTCCGGGCACGGATGGATGAGCACTTGGCGGCCCGGGTTCCACGACGGATCGAAGTAGAAGCGCCGCTCCTGCTCCCATCCCTCCAGGGCCGTGCGGATGTCGCAGATGAGGAACTGATCGCCGAAGGAACGGCCATCGAACCCGACTCCAAGCAGCTTGCGGAGAGCGTCTCCCCGCGCGCCGGCGCACACCACGGCGTACGCGCCGTCGAGGCGGATCGGACCAGCGGCGGTCTCACAGGTGATCGAGACGCCGCTGTCATCCTGCTCGATCCCAACGGCACGGTGGTCCCACCGCACGTCGATGAGGGGCGAAGCCTTGATCTTGCGATCGAGGATGGCTTCGGTGTCGCTCTGCGAAATGTTGACGAAGGGCGGGAATGCCGATCGGCCGGCGTCCCGGAAGTCGGTGCAGAAGAGTTCGTCGTCCTGATGGAAGGTGCGTGCCCGCACCCAGGTCAGACCCAGGTCGGCGATCTCGCGTCCCGCACCGTCGAGAGCGTCCCAGATGTCCAGGACGTCGCGCTGCTGGACGATCGCCTTGGAGCCGACGAGGTCTCGGTGGGGTCGGCCGTCGACGACGATCGTCGGGATCCCCCATCGTGCCAGGAGCAGCGCCGTCGTCTGGCCGACCGGTCCGTTGCCGACGACCAGGACGGGCCGGTCACTCATTCTCGTAGACATTTGTGTGCCTCGCATCCGGCTCAATCAGTCCTGGAGTTGGTTCCAGACCTCGCGGTCACGCTCGCCCGTCCAGATGACGGGCCACTCGATCCCCCGAAGCTCGTCCCAGACGCGGGAGACGTCGAACGGCAGGCAGTGCTCGAAGATCGGCCAGCCCCCGAACTTCGGGGCGAGGGCGGCGTGGCAGGCCTCGAACGCCTCCTTGAGCGTGCCGCCACGCTGCTGCACGGTCGCCACCTCGCGGATCATGTCAGTGAGGAAACCGCGGGTCTGGGTGATGGCGGCGTCCACGGCCTGCTTGCCTCGAGCCACGGCGCCCCGCCCGCCGACGAGTTGCTCAGCTCCGAGGGCGGCGACGTTGTCCAGCGTGGTCGACGACCACTCGCGGTGGAAGGCGTCCCCGGTGTAGAGCGCCGCCTGCGCCTCGACGAGGTCGCCGGCGAACAGGATCTTCTGCTGCGGCAGCCAGGCGACGATGTCACCGGCGGTGTGACCGCGACCGAGGTGCTTGAGCACGAGTTCGCCCCGGTCACCGCCGAGGTCGATGGCGAGCGTGTCGTTGAAGGTGACGGTCGGCCAGGTCAGCCCGGGGATGGAGTCGGGGTCGTCGAAGAGTCGCGGCATCCGGCCGAGCTCCGACTCCCAGTCCTGCTGGCCGCGCTCCTCGATGAGGAACTTGGTCTTCTCGTGGGCAACGATGATCTCGGCATCGAAAGCACTGGCCCCCAGGACGCGGACCGCGTGGTAGTGCGACAGCACGAGGTAGCGCACGGGCTTGTCGGTGTGCTGACGGAGCTTGGTGAGCCACTTCTTGGCAGCGGTCGGTGTAGCCAGCGCCTCGAAGCAAACGAGGAAGTCGCCGCCCTCGATCGCGCCAAGGTTTGGATCGCCCTCGGCGGTCAGGGCGTAGACGCCCGGCGCCAGCACTTCGAGAGTCTGTTCCTTTGCGGCGAGGTCAGCGGAGGAGGCAAACGGCTTAGCCATGGCTATCCCATCGATGTCGGCAGGGGGAAGCGGACGAGACGTATCGTATCGCAACGACCTTTGAACCGCACCGACGAGAAATGGTCGACGCCCCACGGCGGCGGCCACCTGAAGACGCTCTCCGGGACTGAGTGGCAGCCGTCGGTCGTACGGGCGAAGCAAGGACCGGATCAGGTACTAGACGTCCCGTACAGAATGTGGTTATGTACCGCGCTATGGCTCGGGTCACAGCGATGCTGTCAACCAACGGGAGAGTCATGTCCACCAACTCAGCCCGTCAGCTGCGTCGCCCCGGCGTGGGCGCCCTCACCGCCGGCGTCGACAGCCTCGCCCTCACATTCGCGCTCGCCGCCTGCCGAAGCAGCACCTCCAGCGCGGCGTCGTCCACCACCGAGGGTGCCTCCGGCGGCCAGCCAGTGCGGCTCTGTCCCCACCGCGCCGAAGAATCCAGACGGCGTGGTGGCCTCGCTGCCGCAGGCGCTGCAGGACAACCACAGCCTCTACCCCGACCCGTGCTCCCCAGCGCCTGGGCGAACTGGAAGCCCAGCCACTCGGCGCCCTACACGGTCGGCATCCTCTGGCAGCCCGTGATGAGCACCTTCGTGACGGCCACGCACGACGCGTTCGTCGACACGCTGAGGGCCTCAGGCAAGGTCGACATCGTCGCCGACCTTGCACCGAAGGACCAGACGGACGTCCCCGGCAGCCTCCAGGAATTCGGCAGGCGTGGCCATCGCCCTCGTCGTGCTCGCCTACGGCAGGGCTCGCCGCCTTCGCGACCGACTCTGAACAACCACATCAGCCAGGCCATCAGCAAGGAGACGAAATGAATGTGACGACGTCGGGGACCACGACCGAGGTGATCGGCTCACCGTTCACGATCAACAAGCTGCAGATCAAGAACCGCATCGTGCTGGGCCCGATGGCGGTGCTTCGTCCGACCGAGGACGGCCGCCCGAGCGAGCAGACCATCGCATTCCTCACGCGGCGCGCCAGGGGTGGTATCGGACTGGTCATCGTGGGCGGCTCCGTGGCGAGTGAACGGGCGTGGAACGAGTCGCCGTTCTTCCCGAACCTCCGCTTCGACAAGGACGAACTCATCGCGGACCTCGCCCGCCTTGTCGACGCTGTGCACGAGGCCGGCTCGCCCATCTTCGCCCAGCTCTTCCCGAGCTTCGGCCGCATGGGCGTGCCGCGGAACGGCGCCTGGATCTCGGCCGCGAGCCCGAAGTCGGTCGACTTCGGCTCCGGCGGTCTGCCTGACCACATGTACGTGCCGGGCGGCCGCGTCACGCCGACTCCGCACGAGGCGACCGTCGAGGAGATCAAGCGTCTGGAGAGCGATGTGGTCGCATCGGCGCGTCGTGCCAAGGCGGCCGGCTTCGACGGCGTCGAGATCGCCGCACACATGTGTTACTTCTACTCGTCGTTCCTCTCACCGCTCGCGAACAAGCGGACCGACGAGTACGGCGGCTCCGCGGAGAACCGTGCCCGCGCGCTGCGCGACGCCGTTGCCGCGATCCGGACGGAGGTCGGCCCCGACTTCCCGGTGGGCATCCGGATGAGCGTGAACGACCACATCCCCGGTGGCCAGGACACGGATGGCTTCGCCGAGGTGGCCAGCCATATCGTCAAGGCCGGCGTCGACTTCATCTCGCTCACCGACGGCAATTACGAGTCCATGCGAGACAACGTCCCGTCCGATTCCGGCAACATGCTGGCACACGGCGAGCCGCAGGCCTTCCGTGCTGCCGTCGGCGACAGCGTCCGTTTGTTCCTGTCGAGCACGCCGGACCCGCAGCAGGCTGCCGAGGCCATCGCCGCCGGGCACGCCGATGCGACGATGCTCGCGCGGCAGATACTCGCCGACCCGGACTACGCGGTGAAGGTCATCGAGGGCAGGACTTCTGAGATCGTGTGGTGCGACCACGCGAACTCGTGTCTGCGTCGGCTCGTCCTCAACATCCCGGTGGCATGCCACAAGAACCCCGAAATGGGCCGCGAGGATCCGGGTGCGAAGGTCTCCACCCCGGGTCAGAACTTCGCCGTCTGGGCCGCGGGCAACGTCTTCCTGATGAAGACGGCCGATGCAGTCGCCCGTGCCCTCCCGAAGAAGAAGCACTGAGATCGCTCAGCGATGACCACCTTGCTCGACACCCGGGCGGTCGCTCCGTCCGACCGTCCGGACTACTGGTCGGCGGGCATCGCCGAGCACTTCTTCCCGATGGGCGTCGAGCCGGTCGGGCCGCGCGCGTTCGAGGCGCGGCTCACCGGCGGCCGCATCGGTGCGATCGACGTGCGCTCGATCATCGGCACCTCGCACAGCGTCAGGCGCACTCCTCGGATGATCGCCGAGGGGGATCCTGACTGCGTCCTGCTCTATCTGCTGCGCAGCGGCTCGTGCCGGATCGAGCAGGACGATCGCTCCTGCCTGCTGGGTCCGGGCGATCTCGCGGTCCACGACACCTCGCGGCCTTCGACCTTCGCGTCGCACGACGGCTTCGATGTGGCGGTGTTCAGCTTCCCGAAGTGGCTGCTCGGCGCGCGGGGCAGCGCCATCGCCCGGCGCGCGGCGATCCGGATCCCGCACGGCAAGGAGTACGTCGTCCGGCTCGGCACCCCGTTCCTCGCAAGCCTGGCCCGCATCGTCGAGAGTTCGTCGGTCCCCGAGCAGGAGGCTGAAGGGCTCTCCGACATGGTGGTCGCCATGCTGTGGACCCTGCACAGTGGCGGCGACGGTGTTCCGTCCACAGCGACTCGGTCAGAGGCGTTGCTCGGGCGGATGCGCCGGTATGCCCTGGAGCACCTGCATGATCCGAGCCTCGGGCCTGAGCAGCTCGCTCGCGCACATTTCGTCTCCACGCGCTACGTGCACAAGCTGTTCGCCGCATCCGGATGTGGAGTCTCCGCATGGATCCGTGAGCAGCGGCTCGATCGGGCAATGCTCGATCTGCGCGAATCGAGTGAGGCTTCGATCGCGTCCATCGCGACGCGTTGGGGATACCGCGATCCGGCGAGCTTCAGTCGCGTCTTCCGCCAGACGTACGGATGCTCGCCGCGGGATCTACGCCGCCCTGCGTAGCAGCCGATACCCGGCAAACAAGGAGGCCCCCTCCCGTTCAGACGGGGCCTCCTTGCCGCGACCGCCTACTGCTGGGGGAAGCCTGCCTTGCGGAACCGCCTCCCCCAGATTCCCGACTTGCCCGGCGCGATGATGCCGTTCGGGTCGAGCGTGTCTTTGATCGTCTCGTTGAACCGTCGCTGCGCGTGGTTGTTGAAGCCGAACTGGTCGGCCGCGAGGTCCATGAACGACAGGTGAGCCCGGTACTCGCCGTAGCCGCGCTTGCCGGCAGCAGCGACCATCCGCTTCGCATGCTCGTACGCTGCGTGCACCTGCGCCTCATTCTTGGTGTCGAACGGGATGACGTTGATGAATGTTGTGGCCCGCGCGTTGATCGGCAGCATTCCGCCGAGGTAGTCGAAGCCGGCCTCGCTGCACATCTTCGCGAACAGGTCCTGGGCGGCCTTCGCGTGCTGCGCGGTCAGCGGGATCACGGGCGAGAAGTCAACGTGACCGCCCTCGTCGCCTCCCGACCAGCCAGCCATCTTGTAGAGGTCGAGGCTCGGGACGCCGATCTGGACGCGCTCGTGGGGGTTCGGCAGGGTCTCCCACTCGTCGGCGCCATGTTTCTCTCCGACCACCGAGACAGTGGGGATCGACTCGAAGCGCCTCTTGAGCTTGGCGAAATTGTGATCGACGACCGCCTCGTCGCCGTACAGGGCGAAGCGCATCATCCAGCGCCCGAGCCCAAGCTCCTTGGCGATCTTGTCGATGATCTCCTCCGGCATCGGGCCGGGGCCGTCGTACCACTCTGCGCGAGCGGTCAGCATGGAGGCCATGCAGAGGGTGTTCGACAGCTGCGGACGCATGTCGATCGTGCCATTGAGCATGAGCTCGCGCAGCGCGCCGACCACGGCGGGCATCTGCGAGTCGTCCCACAGCTGCAGCCACAGCGGCATGTAGACCTCGGGCTTCGGCATCAGCCAGTAGCCCATCTTTGTGACGATGCCGTAGTTCGACTGCATGAACAGCTCGGTCGACGTCGGGCCCAGCCCGCGCTTGTAGAGCGGCCAGGTCGGGTTGTTGTCCATCGCGCCGGAGCCGGTACGCAGCAGGTCGCCGTTCGGCAGGACAACCTCGAAGCCGCAGTGCGACGCCTGGTCGATGCTGTACGGCATGTAGGTGAGGCCGTGTTCGAGGGTGTTCGAAACGACTCCGCCCCAGCCGATGTCGACGATGGAGGCAACGAGGTTGTGGCCGCCTGCCTCGATGGCGTCGTGCAGGTCGAACCAGCTGACGCCCGGCTCGACAATTGCATAGCCAAGCTCCTCGTTGATCTCGAGGACCTTGTTCATGTTGCGGAACGACAGCATCAGTGCGCCCCGAACCTGGGGCGCCGCACCGCCGTAACCGTTGTTCTTTCCGCGACCGATGGGCCAGAGCGGAACGCGGTGCTCGTTGGCGATCCGGACGATCGCCTGGACATCCTCGACCGTGGTCGGGCTGACGACGCCCGAGGGGATGTTCGTGGCGGAGCCGGGGAACTGAAACGGGTCCTGAAAGTCCGCCAACGACTCGGGATCGGTGGCCACCTTTTCGTCGCCGATGGCGGCCGCGATGGCGGCGAGCGCACGGTCGAGGTCGCCCTCGGTGATGCCGGGCGGGATCGGTCGGGTGGTGTCGGGCATAGCTCCTCGCCTCTTCCTTGAGCGGTCAGCGGACTGATTGCGTGGACGTCGTTCTACTCGCGCACGTCCCCGGTCGGAGGGCGGCAGAAGCGGACTGGGCAGGTACCGCACAGAGTTGTGCATTCCGTGCACACCGTCGGTCGCGAGGACGCGCCGGCGGGCACCCTGTGCTGGGATCGTGGGCAGCCAGCGAGAACAGGGAGGAACTGACCGTGTCGGGTCGTCTGGAAGGCAAGGTCGTACTGCTCACCGGGATCGGGAGTGGAATGGGCCGGGTAACGGCACAGCTCCTCGCGCGGGAAGGCGCCACGGTGGTCGGCTGTGACCTGAATCCGGAAGGCGCGGCAGAGACCGTCCGCCTCGTTGAGGCCGAGGGCGGCGTTATCGACTCCAGCGCTCCCGTCGACCTGAGCAACCGCTCCGAGGTTGAGGCGTGGATCGAGGGTGCGGTGGCGAAGCACGGACGCATCGACGTGCTCTACAACAACGCGAGCATGCCGAAGTTCGCTCCGTTCGCTGAGCAGAGCGACGAGGACTACCTCTTCACGATCGACAACGAGCTGCATCTCGTCTGGCGTGCATGCCAACTCGCCTGGCCCCACCTCGCGAAGGTGGGAGGTGCCATCGTCAACATCGGCTCCGGGGCGGGTCTTGAGGGCGTCCGAACCCTGCCCCAGGCCGCCCATGCCGCCGCAAAGGGCGCTGTGATGGCACTGACCCGTCAGCTCGCAGCCGAGGGCATTGCCGTCGGAGTCCGCGTGAATTCGGTGAGCCCCGGCGTCATGGGAACACCGCCGATCCTCGCGATGTACGAGGAGATGGGTGCCAACGCGCCCGTCGCTCCTGTGGTCGAACGAACGATCACCGGAAAGCCGGGAGATCCCATCGCGGTCGCCTATGCGGGCCTCTACCTGGCCTCCGATGAGGCCGCATGGGTCACAGGAACGAACATCGTCGTCGACGGCGGGGCCAGCGCGATCATGTAGCAGTCGTGCTGGTCACGCGCCGTTCGCTACCGCTGTGCGACACCATTCAGAGCAGTATCGACGAGACACCGAGGATCAACACTCAATGCCATCACTCTGCGGGGCACGGCCCGCCCTCATGCACACCTGCGACCAGCTACTCCATGACAGCCGGTAACTGCCACGCTGTCTGGACTATGGGGCAATTCTGGCTGACATCACGGCCGGCTGGCGCGGTCTACTGCGGCAAGCGGGTGGGGTTGGCCGGTCAGGGCGGACAGCGCCGCAGCGACGGCTTGCAGGTCCGCTTTGATGTATGTAGTGGTGGCGGGCCCGGTGGAGTCGGTGTGCCCGGCGTAGGCGCGGGCGACGCCGTAGCCGAAATGCCGTTCCACCCAGGTCAGGGTGGTGTGGCGCAGCCAGTGGGTGGAGATGCCCTGGGCAGCCACCCACGGCAACTGCTCGCCGATGCGTTTCCACAGGTGGTCATAGCGGCGGCTGGTGATCACCCGCCCGTTGCGGTAGCGCAACAGACGGTCGGTGGGCAAGACCGCGCCCCGGAAGCGGGCATGTTCATAAAGGTGGGCGGCGAGGTCGAGGCTGATCGGCTGCCAGCGCAGGGTCGCACCCTTCTCGGTCAGCCGCACGAGCCCACGGTCGGTGTCCAGGTCGGCCAGCCGCAGCCCGAGCGCGCCACCACGGCGGCAGGCGGTCTCGGCATGCAGACGCAGCAGCAGCGCGTCGAGGAGGACATCGTTACCGCTTGTACGGGCGGAAAGGTTGATCTCCTCCAGCTCGTCGGGAGTCAGGGCGCGGCGGGTGCTCGGTAGTCGGCGGGGCTTGACGACCCGGTGAGCGGTGCTGGCCGCGGCGTCGATGAGCCCGTCGGCGATGGCCCGGTTGTAAATGGCGCGGGCGGCGGCGATGACGTGCTCACCGGCGTGACGGCCGCTGCGGCTGTTACGCCGCGACCGGGCGGTCGCGGCGATCTGTCGTTGCATGGCCTCGATGTCGCTGGCGGCGATGGCATCCAAGGGGCGCTCGCCCCAGGCGGCGGCCATCCGGTTCCAGTAGGTCCCGTAGGTGCGGCGGGCACCGGGCCCCGCTGCCGCGATGACCTGGGGCAGGTACTCGGCGAGGGTCGGCAGGCTCGGACCGGAATGGGACTGGAGATCTGCGAGAGTGACGCCGAGGTGGGCAAGCAGCTGCCGGGCGGCGGCGACGTGGGCAGGATCAGCTGGCACGACGGCTCCGATCACCTGGGCGTGCAGGTCCGTGAGCAGCCACACGACGGTACTGGCCGGGTGGATCACCAGCAGGTCATCGGCGACCAGAGCGGCGAGCAGCAGCGGCTGCCCGGGCACGATCGCGCACATCTGACGCGCGCTGGCCGGTAGCGGCAGCTCCCCTCGACTGCCCACCACGTGCTCCCCTGCCCGCGCCGACCCAATCACCAGCATCTGGTCCTGCGCGTCTATGGCGATGCGGTGGCCCGGGTCCCAGCACAGCGCGCGCAGCAGGCCGCGTTCGGTCACCCGGCCGGAGCGGTCCGGACGAGCCATACCGATCAAGACCTGGTCCGGTGAGGCGTCTGCTGGCTGGCGTGGTGCGGGCAGCGCCGGCATCGGCGCCGGGAGGGGTCGTGGTCTGTCGGAAGGCGGGACCGGAATGAGCGCGCCGATGAGCTGCTCACGGTCGCGGCGGCGAGTTGGTGTCATGGCCGGTCCAACCGGCAACACCCCGCTGCGCGCCGGGGCCCACGTACGGCTAGTGCTCTGGCCACAAACGTTGGCCGGGTTGGTTATGCGGCTCGGCTGGCGGGTTGGCCCCAGCGGCGGTGTCGTTCGCTGCGGATTTTGGCGCGGTGGCGGCGTTGGGCGGTCAGGACGTCGGGGTGGCGGGCGTT
>NZ_QGGF01000210.1 GCF_003857015.1 Micromonospora globispora
AACGCCCGCCACCCCGACGTCCTGACCGCCCACCGCCGCCACCGCGCCAAAATCCGCAGCGAACGACACCGCCGCTGGGGCCAACCCGCCAGCCGAGCCGCATAACCAACCCGGCCAACGTTTGTGGTCAGGGCACTAGTGACCTCGCACTCAAGAGTCCGCCTGACAACAAAGGTTGTCAAGCGTCCGCGATCGTTCGCCCTTACTGGCCGGTTTGGCTGCTCGGGTGGCTGCCCTTCGGAATCGCGCAGGACTGTCCTCGGCGCGTCCACCTCTCGGTCAGGCCCCGATTCAGGCGGCTCGTGGACCGAGGGCCGAAGGGAGACCGTGTCGAACGAGTTGTGGTCGACCCCGGCGGCGTAGAAGTCGGGTCGGGTCCGCGACGGGCGGGCAATGAAGGTAGGGCGTTCAAGCGTCTCGGAAACCTCCTCGACAAGCGACACTGCACAGCCTGGCAAGAGTGCCCGCCCTATTGGTCGGTACGGCCGGCACACCAGATCCTCAACGTCCTCCCTGCAGGGCAGGTTGCACTCCCCGACCTCGCGGCATTATCGGCCGCTGCCTCAGCAGACCGGCCTGAAGCACGAGCCGGACGACCTCCTGCTGCGAAGCGGAGAGATCGGCGAAGCTGACGCCGTCGGGCGGCGGCCCCTCGGGGAAGGCCAGGCCGAGCAGCAGCCGCAACGCGAGAAGGTCGCATCGACCCGGGCTCGGAACGCGCATCCGTTCGAGCAGGTATTCCGCCAACCACGGGACGGAGTCGACGGTGACACCGCCGAGGCCCGAGGCCGCCACGTCGGCTATCGAACCGCCGTAGAAAGGCCACTCCAGGACCGGCAGCTCGACCAGGCAGTCGGCCAACTCCGCCAAGAGCGCCAGGCCCCGTCACGTGAAACTTTGGTGAGCGTCAGCACGGGACGGGCCGTGTTCGGGATGATCAGCGCAGGGGAACCTTCGTCGCGCGAGCCGTCCGAGGTGCTGCCATGTCCGACACAGTGAGTCATCCACGATATCCCGTGCGCCCCTGGTACCGGCCGATGGTCGCCCGCCCCACCGACGAGCCGTACCGGAGGGTGACTCCGCTGGAACTGCTCTTCGATCTGTGCTTCGTGGCCGCGGTGCGGCAGGCCGCCGACCGACTGCACCACAACCTGGGCGAGGCCGACATCGGTCACGGGATTGGCCTCTACCCGGCGGTGTTCTTCGCGATCTGGTGGGCGTGGATGAACTTCACCACCTTCGCCTCCGCGTACGACCCCGAGGACGACGTCTACCGCCTCACGACCCTGGTCCAGATCGCCGGGGCGCTGGTGATCGCCGGTGGCGTACCCCGCGCGTTCGACCGCGGCGACTTCTCCGTCATCACCTACGGGTACGTGATCATGCGGCTGGCGATGGTCGCGCAATGGTTGCGCGTCGCCCGCAGCGACCGGGAGCGGCGGGCCACCGCACTGCGCTACGCCGTGGGCGTCATCGTGCTGCAGGCGGCCTGGATCGCCCGGCTGGCACTGCCCGGAGGGTGGCACTGGCTGTTGCCCGGCTTCCTGGCGATCGTCCTCGGCGAGCTGCTCTTACCCTTCTGGGCGAGACGCCCCGCTCCGATCATCTGGCACCCACGCCATATAACCGAGCGGTACGGCCTATTCACCATCATCGTCCTCGGCGAGTCGGTACTCGCGGCCAGCCTCGCCGTCCAGACCGCCTTTGACCGGGGGACCAAGGCGAGCACTCTTCTGTCGATCGCCGGTGCCGGCATCGTGATCGTCTTCGCGATGTGGTGGCTGTACTTCGATCGCCCAGTTCAGCACCTGGCGGCCTCGCCGCGCGTGGCGCTGCTGTGGGGATACGGTCAGTACCTGATCTTCGCATCGGCGGCTGCGCTCGGCGCGGGCCTCGCCGTCGACGTCGACTACCAAACCGGCACCGCGCACCTCGGGCGCGTCGCCGCAGGGTACGCGGTAGCCGCGCCGGTCGCCGTCTACCTGCTCGCAGTCTGGACGCTGCACATCCGCCCGTACGAGCAGCTGAAGATGACCGTGCCGTACTGGGCCACGGCGGCGCTGGTGCTGCTCACACCGCTCACGCCGGCGCCGTCCCGCCTGACCGCTCTGCTCCTCGCCACCCTCGTCGCCACCACCGTCGTCGCTACCCGGCGCAGGCAGGGCGCCGCCCGGACCGCGACGGATCACTAGCCTCGTTCTGCCGCTAACGCTCGACCTCAGCAGCGCTCTCCGGCTATTGCTCGAGCGACAGCGACTGTTCGGTCCGGTTTCGAGCCTTTGCACCTTGTCGCGCTCGAACACCTTCCTGGAGACCGGTCGGGCATGCGGGTGATGATGCCGTAGATGCTCTACGAAATGCTCGTAGTCGTTCTCGACAACGACCTCTTTGACGTACCAGGTGACGAGCCGCCAGCTGCGGCTCAGGGCCGACCAGGGTCTGTTGCGTTGTCCGTGTCGAGGGATCAAGGCAACAGACCCGCTGACCGTGACCACGTCCTTGCTGGTGATCTGGTTGAGTCTGGTCGAGTTGGGATCCATGTTCTCGGCAACACCCCGGACCGTGATGTCCCGGTCCGTGACGATAATGCCGACCGAATTGTCGTCGTCAGTCACCACCACGTCGCCGATCGCGCTGTCGCGCATCTCCTGCGCCGCGGCGGTGAGCGTGTCGTCGCCGTCCATCGTCACCAACCGGGTCGTCATGAACTCTCCGACCGTTGTCATGGTGCTCCCCTCTCGGTGTCGGCACCGGGGTCTACCTGCCACCCCGGTCGGGCTAACGTGGCCGGACTCAGCGGTGGCGCAGCCTGCGCCGCAGGTCGTAGAAGCCGTTGCTGGACAGGCCGTAGAAGAGCGGGAGCAGGAGCAGGACGACCAGCGCCGCCGGCACGCTGACCAGCCAGCCGACCAAGCCGGCCGCGGCGTACGCCATGATCCCGAGCAGCGCCCGGAGCCGCTCGACGGCGAAGAACCGGGGCGTGACGTGCCGTTGCAGCAGATCCCCGTGCCGGCTGAGGTAGTGGTAGAGCCAGAGCCAGGCCGCCGAGAGGACCACCCCGACCAGCCCGTACAACGCCACCGCGACGCCCTCGTCGAACCGGTCGCCCGCCTCCACCGCCTGGGAGACCACCGCGGTGACGAACGGCAGCAGGGCCACGCTGAACAACACGCCCAGGTTCGCCCAGTGCAGCCCGCGGTCGGTGCAGCGGATCCGATGGAAGGTGCCCTTGTGGTTCAGCCAGTTCACCGCGACGTAGAGGTACGACGTGACGTAGGCCAGGTAGACCGGCCAGCGGGTGAGCAGCGCGTGCAGCAGCCCACCCGGCGGTACCTCCGGGGTGCGCAGGTCGAGCACGAGCAGCGTGATGATGATGGCGAAGACGGCGTCGCTGAACCCGATCGCCCGGCCGGTGTCCGAGCGCAGGCCGGGGGCCTCGACGTCCTCGGCGTCCCGCTGATCCCGGTCGCTGTCCATCGGCTCCCCCCGTCCGCCGCGCTCCCGACGGGATCGCCGGAGGCGGTGAGCAGGAGCGACGCATACCCACCGTCGGCGACTTCGTGCGGTGATCCAATGTCGGGAACCCGGGCCGCCGAGCGGTGCCGCCGTGGCGGTCGGCGGACCGGTCCGCGCGCGAGGTCACCCGCGTGGGGGCATCCCGTAGACGCGCTCGACGTGCAGCCGCAGCACGAGGCGACGCTCGGCGACCATGGCCCGCCGGAAGTCGTCCCAGTCCGGGTGTTCGCCCTGAACCGCCCGGTAGAGCCCGAACAGTGGCACCGTTGCATTGAAGGTTGGCAAGATCGAGGCAGGCTTGAGCAGTGAAGTCATCGACCCGCTCGCGCCCTTGGTTGCCTCCGACGTCGGCGTTCGCGGGTTCCGGTTCCCGCCCGAGGTGATCGTGGTCGTGGTCCGCTGGTATCTGCGGTTCACGTGCCACCCGGAAGGGGTGTTCTTGGCAGGAAATACTCCGTGTCCTCCCGGTGTGCATAGGGTCAGGCGGTAACCCGTCCTCTGTACGTCATGACGTGGGCGAGGAGCGCAGCGGGATGACGGTCGAGACCACGGCGATCGCCGCCTGATGCGCGCGGCGTTGATCATGCTGGCTACGCTGGTGGTGGCCGTGCTGCTGGACATCGGCACGCGCAGGCTCGTCCGTCGCGCCAACCACGGTCGCTACCGGTGGGTCCTGGGACCACTGCGGAACGCCTGCCGCCGTCCGACGGCCGCCGCGCTGCTCCTCACCGGGCTGTACCTCGCACTGCCGCCGAGGCCGACCGGATGGCTCGGCGACGTCCGACATGCCATCGGGCTGTTGCTCATCGGCAGCGTTGCCTGGCTGGTGATCAGGGCGTTGCACGTCGCCGAGGGCGTCACCTTCAGCCGGCTGCCGCCGGAGGTGGTCGCGGACCGCCGGATCCGGCGGGCCCGAACCCAGATCCGCCCCGTCCGACGCTTCACCGCGGTAGTGGTCACGATCGTGGCCATCGGCCTGATCATGACCACCTTCCCGCCCATCCGCGCGTTCGGGATCTCCGTCCTGGGCTCGGCCGGCGTCGTCGGCGCGCTCATCGGCCTGTCCGCCCGGACCGCGCTGGGCAACGCGTTCGCCGGTATTCAGGTCGCCTTCTCGGACGGTCTGCACGTCGGCGACGTGGTGGTCATCGAGGGCGAGTGGGGCCGGGTCGAAGAGGTCAAGCTGACCAACGTGGTCGTCCGGCTGTGGGACGACCGGACGCTCATCCTGCCGACGATGTACTTCACCGAGCGCCCGTTCCAGAACTGGTCCCGGCACGAGGCGCGGGTGGTCGGCAAGGTCCAGATCCACGTGGACCACACCGCCGACCTCGAGGACCTGCGCACGGAGACGCAACGGCTCGTCGAGTCCTCACCGCTGTGGGACCGGAGCCAGTGGGTACTGCAGATGGTCGACGCCACCGCAACGAGCGTCGTGATCGAGGTGCAGGCCGCAGCCGCCGACGGGCCCAGCGCCTGGGACCTCCGCTGCGACCTCCGCGAGGGCCTGATCCGCTACATCCGCGACAACCACCCGCAGTGGCTCCCCCGCACCCGCAGCGAGTACAAACCCTGACCTCCCCGCAAACCCACAAAAGCCGCCTTGACGGGCGAAAGGTGCGCAGCGGTCAGGTGGGCCTGTGCCGAGGACCCACCCTACCGACAGGAAGGTATGAGGTGTCGCTCGACGCGTTCCGGGCGCCGTTGCGTTGAGCGTTGGCAAGATCGAGGCAGGCTTGAGCGGTGAAGCCATCAACCCGTCCTCGCACCTGGCTGCCACCGAAGTCGGCGTTCGCTGGGTTCCGGTTCCCGCCGGAGGTAATCGTGGTCGCGGTGCGCTGGTATCTGCGGTTCAACCTGTCCTACCGCGACGTTGAAGAACTGCTCGTCGAACGTGGCGTCGAGGTCGACCACGTCACCGTCTACCGATGGGTACACCGGTTCACGCCGCTGCCGGCCGACGCCGCCCGGTTCTGCCGCCACTCGCCAAGCGACAGGTGGCTCGTCGACGAGACCTACGTCAAGGTCAACGGGGTATGGCGCTACGTGTACCGGGCGGTCGACCAGTACGGGCAGGTCATCGACGTGCTGGTCTCGGCACGTCGCGACGCCGACGCGGCCCGGCGGTTCTTCCGCCGGGCGCTGTCAACGTTGAAGGTGACACCCGCGGAGGTGGTCACCGACGCCGCGGCGGTCTACCCCGGCGTCCTGGATGAGCTGATCCCGCAGGCGTGGCACCACGTCGAGCGGTACGCCAACAATCCGATCGAGGCTGATCACAGCCAGCTGAAACACCGGTTGAGACCGATGCGGGGTCTACGGACGGACAAGACGGCACAGGTGATCATCGCTGGGCACGCGTTCATGCAGAACCTCCGCCGCGGACACTACGAACTCGCCGTCGACGCCCCGCCGGCTACACGGGTCGCCGCGGCGTTTACCGAACTCGCCCAGGCGATCTGACCTCGAACCCGAGAAGGGTGCGACACGTCCGCCGATCCCACAACGCAACGGCGCCCGCGCGGGCGCGCATCGCCGCCTGGTACACCGCCTCGGCGTAGGGGTAACGGGGAATCGCCGCATTGACGACGGTGAGCTGTTCCGATGGTTGGCCGTCGAGTTCCTCGGTGAGGGCGATGACGGCGTCGAGGGCTTCCCGACGCACGGCCTCCCCCTAGGGGTCGATCCACTCGTAGCCGCAGCCGTCGGCCAGGGGCGCACGGTAGGTGTCGACGGCGCGGCGCAGCGCGGCTACCCGCTCGGCCTTGCTGGTGGCGGCGTGGGCGGCGCGGATCGCGGGGCGCATGCCCCACAGGTCGATGTCGAGGGCGGTCGGGGTTCAGCTCGTAGCGGTGGTGGGTGAGTAGGTGCCGGGGCCGCTAATAGATCCTGTCCGCCCTGCGTGCGACTTCGTGGGGCGCGGCGCCAGCGGTCGGGACGGACCGTGGGCGCCGCGCCGCACGGGTCAGGCCGGGGCCGCCGGCCCGCCGGGCTCCTCGGTGGTACGCAGCCAGACGGCGGTGTCCGGCGGCACCAGGTCGTCGTCGAGCGGGCCGCTGGCCAGCAGCAGCCGCTCGTGCGGCGGCAGCGGCACCGCCACGTCGGAGAGGTTGACCAGGCAGCGGAAACCGTCGCCCCGGCGGTACGCCAGCACACCGGCGGGCGCGGGCAGCCAGATCAGCTCACCGTCGCCCAGTGCCGGATCGGCCCGGCGGATGGCGATGGCGGCCCGGTACAGCTCCAGCATCGAGTGCGGGTCGCCGGTCTGCGCGCGGACCGTGCGGTCCTTCCAGTCCGCCGGCTGCGGCAGCCAGGGCCCCGCCGAGCCGTCCGGGCTGAAGCCGAAGGGCGGCGTGTCGCCGGTCCAGGGCAGCGGCACCCGGCAGCCGTCCCGACCCGGGTCGACCCGGCCGGACCGCTCCCACATCGGGTCCTGACGCAGCTCGTACGGGATGTCCTCGACCTCCCACAGGCCCAGCTCCTCGCCCTGGTAGACGTAGGCGGCGCCGGGCAGCGAGAGGGAGAGCAGCGCGGCGGCCCGGGCCCGCCGGGTGCCCAGTTCCAGGTCGGTGGGGACGCCCTCGCGCTTGGCGGCGAAGCTGAACGTGGTATCCGTCCGGCCGTACCGGGTGACGTGGCGGGTGACGTCGTGGTTGGAGAGCACCCAGGTGGCCGGCGCGCTGACCGGGGCGTGCGCCGCGAGGGTCGCATCGACGCAGGCCCGCAGCTCGGCCGGCTCCCAGGCACAGCCGAGGAAGTCGAAGTTGAAGGCCGCGTGCAGCTCGTCGGGGCGGAGGTAGTTGGCGAACCGCTCATGGTCGGGCAGCCACACCTCGCCGATCAGCGCCCGCTCGCCGGGGTAGCTGTCGGCGATCCGCCGCCAGCTGCGGTAGATCTCGTGCACCGCGTCCACGTCGACGAACGGGTTCGGGCCGTCCGGGGTGGCTTCGGGCAGCGTCGGATCCTTGGCCAGCATCGCCGCCGAGTCGATCCGGATTCCGTCCACGCCCCGGTCGAGCCAGAACCGCAGGATGTCCTCGAACTCGGCGCGCACCCGGGGGTGGTCCCAGTTGAAATCGGGCTGCTGCGGGGCGAAGAGGTGCAGGTACCAGTCGCCCGGCGTGCCGTCCGGGTTGGTGGTCCTGGTCCAGGTGCGGCCCCCGAACGAGGAGACCCATTCGGTCGGCGGCAGGTCGCCGTCCGGGCCGCGCCCCTCGCGGAACCAGAACAGTTCGCGTTCCGGGGCGTCCGGGCCGCCGGCCAGCGCCGCTTGGAACCAGGGGTGCACGTCGGAGCAGTGGTTCGGCACCACGTCGACGATGGTCCGGATGCCGAGCGCGTGTGCCTCCGCGATCAGCGCCTCCGCCTCGGCCAGGGTGCCGAAAACCGGGTCGATGTCGCGGTAGTCGGCCACGTCGTAGCCGGCGTCGGCCATCGGGGAGGGGTACCAGGGGCTGTACCAGATCGCATCGACGCCGAGCGCGGACAGGTGATTCAGCCGGGACCGGATGCCGGCGATGTCGCCGGTGCCGTCGCCGTTGCCGTCGGCGAAGCTCCGTGGGTACACCTGGTAGATCACCGCTCCACGCCACCACGGACCATTGTCTGGTGTGGACACGAGCACCTGCTTTCTGCGTCAGTACGTCGGCGGGTTCGCCGGACCTGGATGTGTGTATCGGGCGAACTGTCGTTGTTCGCCGCGCACCTGCGGGGCTATCCCTTGAGGCTGCCTGTGGTCAGACCGGACATGATGTTCCGTTGGAAGATCAGAAAGACGATGACGGTCGGGATCGCGGCGATGACCGAGGCGGCGATCACCACGTTCATGGGCGTACCACCCGAGAAGGCGTAGATGCCGACGCTGACCGTCCGGGTCTCGGGCGACGGCATGACCAGCTTCGGCCAGAGAAAGTCCTTCCAGACCGCCGTCACGGCGAAGATCGAGACGACGCCGAGGATGGGGCGCGACATCGGCAGGATGATCGACCACAGCGTGCGCAGCGGCGTCGCCCCGTCCATGAGGGCCGCCGCCATCAACTCCTCCGGGATCGAGTCGAAGAACCGTTTCAGCAGGAAGATGTTGAACGCGTTCGCGACCGCGGGCAGCCAGATCGCAAACGGCGAGTCGAGCAGGTTGATGTGCAGGATCGGCAGGTCGATCACGGTCACGTACTGCGGAACGATGAGGACCATCGCCGGGATCATCAGCGTCGCCAACATCAGGCCGAGGATCACGTTGCCGAACACCGGTCGGAGCTTCGACAGCGCGTACGCCGCGGCGGTGTCGAGGACGAGCTGGAACAGCAGCGCGCCGGCCGCGTAGTAGAACGTGTTGAACAGCAGCTTGGCGAGGTCGAGGTTGTTCCACGCGTCGGCGTAGTTCTGTGACTGCGGATCCTTCGGGAACAGCGATGGCGGCGTCTGCGCGATCTCCTGGCCGGACTTGAGTGCGCCGGTGACCATCCAGTAGAGCGGCCCGAGGAAGACGAGCGTGAAGCCCACGACGACCACGGTGAGCAGCGCCCAGTAGATGACCCTGCCGCGCCCCCGCCGAAGCTGGGCGTGCGAGATGAGGGTCCGGCTCCCGGAGTCTTGTGCCATTTCCTTCCCCTAGTCCTGTTTCGAGCTCAGCCGCACGTAGGCAGCGGAGAAACCGGCCAGCACCACGAGCATGATCACCCCGAGCGCCGCGGCGCCGTTGAGATCGTTCTGGAAGAACCCGTGCTGGTAGATGAGGTACGCCACCGAGGTCGCGGAGTCCTCCGCGCCGGTACCGTTCGCGAGGATCAACGGTTCGATGAAGAACTGCATCGTGGCGACGATCTGCAGCATCGCCAGGAGCGCGAGGATCAGCCGGGTCTGCGGGATGGTGACGTGGCGGATCCGCCGCCAGATCCCGGCGCCGTCGAGTTCGGCCGCTTCGTAGAGTTCGCCGGGAATGTTCTGCAGTGCCGCCAGGTAGATCAGTACCGCGCCGCCCATGTTCATCCAGGTCGACGCGATCACCATCGCCGGCATCGTCATCTCGGGGGACTGCATCCACTGCGATGTCGGTAGGTGCAGCGCCTTGAGGATCGAGTTGAAGAGTCCCGCGTCGCCGGGGTCGTACGCGTAGAACTTGAAGAGGAAGAGCGCCGAGGCCGGCGGCAGCATCACCGGCAGGTAGACCAGGATCCGCAGGTACCCCTTCGCGTGGCGAAACTCGTTGAGCAGGATCGCCACGAGGAACGGCACCACGTACCCGAGTAGCAGCGCGAGGAGCGTGAAGTAGAACGTGTTCTTCCAGGCCGTCCAAAAGCTGGGGTCGGCGATGATGCGGTCGTAGTTGTCCCAGCCGACCCAGGTCGTGACGCCGCGCCGGGTGCGCTGGAAGCTCATGACGACGCCGCGGATCATCGGATACCAGGAGAAGAACCCGAAGCAGATCACCGCGCCGATCAGGAACGCGTGCCCGGTGAGATTGTCGCGTACCTTGCGGCCGAGGCTCGTACGCCGCGGCCCTGCCGGGTACGGCGACGCGGGGCGACCCGGTTTACTCTTCGTCCCTGCGACGGTGGTGATCGCCAAGGCAACTCCTGGGTGAGTCAGTGACCGAACGGTGCGGCTCGGACGGTGTGGGGGCCGGCGGCGGCCGGCCCCCACACCGTCGGATCATTTCTCGGCGGCCAGGAGCTGGTTGACCTTGTCTTCGGCCGTCTTGAGCAGCGCGTCGATGTTCGCGTTCGGGTTGGTCAGCACACCGGACATCGCGGCGTCGAGTACCGCGTAGATCGCCTGCGCGTTGCGCGGCTCACCCTTGATCGGGACTGGGTTCGCCTCGAAGAGCGCGAAGTTGGCGGTGTCGACGTTCGCGTTCGCCTTGCGCAGGTCGAGTTCCTGCTTCTGCGCGTCGCTGCCGTTGGCGAAGAGCAGCGGCTGGGGCAGACCCACCGGGTAGTTCTGCGGCTTGGCCCGGACGTAGTCGAACTGGCCCTTGCCCGGCGTCAGCTTCTGGTACGCGATCCACTTCAGACCGGCCTTGACCTGCTCGGGGGTGAGACCCTTCTTGAAGAAGTAGCCCTCGCCACCACCGAGCGTCGCCTTCGCCGCGCCGTCCTGGCCGGGCAGCGGGGCCATCGCCCAGTCCTGGAACTTGCCCTGGAACTGGCTGACGATCGCCTGGGTGGCGTCCGGCGCGCCGATGAACATGCCGACCTTGCCGGCGCCGGCGTTGGTCAGCAGGTCGCCCCACTGGAGCAGTTGGCGGTCGCCCATGCTGTTGTCGCCGTACCGCATGTCCTTGAGGTTCTGCAGGACCTGCTTGCCCATCGCGTTGTTGAAGTCGGCCTTCTTGCCGTCCGCGGTCAGCACCTGGCCGCCCTGGGAGTAGAGCAACGAGGTGAAGTGCCAGCCTCCGGTGTTTCCGGCGCTGTACTCCGAGTAGCCGGAGATGCCCTTGCCGAGCGCGGAGATCTTCTTGGCGGCGGCCCGGACGTCGCCCCACGTCTTGGGCGGGTTGTTCACGTCGAGCCCGGCCTGCTGGAACAGGACCTTGTTGTAGACCAGGCCCATCGAGTAGTTCTTCACCGGGACGGCGTAGAGCTTGCCGCTGTCGGTGAAGACCTGCTTGAGCGCCGGGTCGACGCTGTCCCAGGTCGGGACCGTGTTCTTGTTGGCGAACTCGGTGATGTCCATCGCCTGACCGGAGTCGAGCACCTGCTGGAGATCGGTCATGTACCCGTAGAACACGTCGGTAACGGTGCCGCCGGCGAGGCGGGCGGTGAAGTCGGGCGGGTTGTTGCACTGCTCGCCGACGCTGACGCTCTTGATGACGATGTTGGGGTTCTGCCGCTGGAACTCGGCGACGTCGTCGTTCCAGTTCTTCAGCAGCTCTTTCTGGGCGCCGACGGGCTGGCAGTCGACGGTGATGGTGACCTTGCCGCCTGCATCGGTCTTTGCGTCGTCACTCTTCGTGGAGCAAGCCACCAGGCTGAGCCCCAGGCCGGCCACGAGCGCTGACGCCGCAGCCTTCCGGTACTTCGGTACGGACATCTGTCCATCCCTTCGGGAACGGGAGTCTCCATGACCTTCGCTGATCTGCGGTGATCGTCACCGCGGCCGAACCCTGCTACTGATCTGTCTCCGCCCCAGGTGACCCGCCGCCTGGATCTGCGGCGGAGCGGGATGGTGATCTAGCTCTCGTGCGCAGCATGTTTCGTGGCGATGACGATACAAAACCGAACCTCGTCGCGCAAGAACTGAACCGAAACATGAAAGACAAGGACTAGCGCCGGTCCGGACGCAAAAAAGGACGGACCTCGGAGGGTCCGTCCTTTTTGTGCTCCGTCCCGCGCTACCCGGTCGCGGCCCGCGCCGGCCCGGTCGAACCGCGCACCACCAGCTCAGGTTCGAAGAGCAGTTCGTCGCCGAGCACGCCGGCGCCCTCGATCTGGGTCACCAGCAGGTCGACGGCCGCCTGACCCATCGTCTCGATCGGCTGCCGGACGGTGGTCAGCGGCGGATCGGTACAAGTCATGAACGCCGAGTCGTCGAAGCCGACCACCGAGACGTCCGCCGGCACCGCGCGGTCCAGCCGGCGCACCGCGCGGATCGCCCCCAGCGCGAGGACGTCGCTGGCGCAGACGATGCCGGTGGTCCCCCGGTTCACCAGCTTGGTGGCGGCCACTCGCGCGCCCTCCATCGAGAAGCTCGACCGCTCCACCCACTCCCCCGGCTCGCTCCAGCCGGCGATCCGCTGCATCGCCGCGAGCTTGCGCCGCGACGGGACGTGGTCCTCGGGGCCGAGCACCATGCCGATCCGCTCGTGGCCGAGCGAACGCAGGTGCCCGTACGCCTGCTCCACGGCCACCGCGTCGTCGGTCGAGACCCGGGGGAACCCCAGCTCGTCCACGCCCGCGTTGACCAGCACCACCGGCAGCCCGCGGTCGATCAGCCGTCGGTAGTGCTCGTGGGTGGCGTCGGCGAGGGCGTACGAGCCACCGGCGAAGATGACGCCGGAGACCTGGTGCTCCAGCAGCATCTCCACGTAGTCCGCCTCAGACACCCCGCCGATCGTGCGGGCGCAGAGCGCCGGGGTGAAGCCCCGCTGGGCCAGCGAGCCGGTCACCACCTCGGCCAGCGCCGGAAAGATCGGGTTCTGAAGTTCGGGCAGGACCAGCCCGACCAGCCGGGCCCGTTCGCCGCGCAGCTTCGTCGGCCGCTCGTAACCGAGCACGTCGAGCGCGGTGAGCACCGCGGTCCTGGTGGCCTCGGAGACGCCGCCGCGGCCGTTGAGCACCCGGCTCACGGTGGCCTCGCTGACCCCCGCCTTGCGGGCCACCTCACTCAACCGTTTCGTCACGGTCGCAATCCTACGTCGGATTCTTGCAAGAAATGAACCACCTACTGCCCGTGCGCGGCGCGATCCTCACACCCCGGCGCCGTACCTGGGACGGGCCGCGGCCGAGGGGGGTCCGCTGCACCAGGGACGCGTACGTGCGGTGGACCCTGGGCGAGAGCAGCCACCTGACTGACACCGCGCGGCTGGCCCGGACCTGGGCGGGCGGCGGCACGCCCTGTCGGAGCCGGCGGTCGCCCTGTCCGGCGCCGGCCCGACCGCGACGTCATCGCAAGATATGAACAAAGCGATGCTTGAATATTTACAAGCTACAGCAATAACATGAGCACGCCACGCCCATGGCCGCCCCGGCGGGCCCGCCCGCGAGCGGCGCCATCGGAACCTCGGGGCGGCGGCATCCGTCAGACCAACCCGAGAGAGTGGGTCATCCGATGTACGGAAGCTTCGACGAGGACGCCGCGCCGGGACGCCGGCGCCGCCGCATCGCCCGGGCCGCCGCGGTCACCGCCGCGGTGGCGCGCCCG
>NZ_QGGF01000315.1 GCF_003857015.1 Micromonospora globispora
GTCCGGGGCGGCCGGGGGCCACCCGTCGGCAGGGTTCGACGGCGGGTTCGGTGGCAGGGTCACGGCGGGCTCCGGCGGGTGGTCAACCGCGTGGCGCGGTGCTGGGCAGCCACAGGGTACGGCCCGGAAGGTCCCCGGGAGGCCCCGGAACAACGACCGCGGTGGCCCGCCGGCGAGCCACCGCGGATCGGGTCACCGCCCGGCGTGATCAGCTCCAGGTCGGCCACCATGATCGTCTGCGGGGTATGGATGTTCCCCACGGCGTGTCGCGGCCGGCGCGCGCAAACGATCATGACGGCCACACCGGTGCAGCCGAACTGGACAGCCCGGTGACGCCGGGACAGCGCCCTGTCAGCCATCCGGGGGATGTTGTGGAAGATGCGTAACCCCGCCGTGGGGGCGTCGTTGAGTCTGATGTCGGAGCGCTGCTCAGCGCGACGATGAAACGGCCGATGCCCTGTCGGTCGAGGGGTGGCGGCGGGGCATCGTGCATAGAGGGGCCGGACGTGTGAGGGGTGCGTCCGGCCCCTCCCCCGTGTCCGGGGATGGGTCGGGCTCACCCCGCCACGCCTGCGCGGCGGCCGGTCAGGCCGGCCGGGCGACGGCGCTCAGCCGACCGGCTGGGTGACGTTCTGCCGGACCCACTCGACGATCGACTGGGTGGTGGCGCCCGGGGTGAAGATCTTCGCGACGCCGAGCTGCTCCAGCTCCGGGATGTCGGCGTCGGGGATGATGCCGCCGCCGAAGACGACGATGTCCCGCGCGTCCCGCTCGGCCAGCAGCTCCAGCACCCGCTTGAAGAGGGTCATGTGCGCGCCGGAGAGCACCGAGAGGCCGACCGCGTCGGCGTCCTCCTGGATCGCCGTCTCCACGATCTGCTCCGGGGTCTGGTGCAGGCCGGTGTAGATGACCTCCATGCCGGCGTCCCGCAGGGCACGCGCGACGACCTTCGCGCCCCGGTCGTGGCCGTCCAGGCCGGGCTTCGCGACGACGACCCGGATACGAGAGCTCATCAGCGCACACCTTTCACCGGCTCCGCGGCTATTCACCTGAACGAACGGTAACCCGCCCGGCCGCGGGCCGGAAACCCGGGCTGCGTCCTAGCGTCCGAGCGAGCGGCCGAAAAGCCGGACGCCTCCGCCGAACGGTCACTCTGCGCGACGAACGGGCAGTATCAGGGCTGGCCAACCGGCGGCACGAGCTATGACATCAGCGGACAGAAAAGGACAGAAAGAAACGCCAATTCGGCGCTTCCGCTTGTGACTGCTGTGGCTGTTGGCTAACGTGTCCACGGTTGTCATCAGGTCCACGGACGGGTGACGACGCGGCCAGCCGACGTTCATCAGAGCTTCACGGACGCGGACGACCGCATCGGAACCCGACAACGGAGGGTGTGCGTGCGCCAGCGCCTGTCGTCTGAGCCCGATAGATATCGCGGCCGCCGCCGCGTACCCACCCCACCGCGGAGCCGCTACGCCGCGGTCGTGACCACCGCCTTCGTGGGAGCCGGCATCGTCGCCCTCGGCGCGAACGCCCTCCCCGACGCCAAGAGCGTCAGCCCGTCGGTCCTCGACGAGCTCAAGCAGGCCTCGGTCACCAGCCAGGACGCGGCCGCCCGCGCCGACGCCGCGGACCGCGCCTCCCGCGACAGCGGGCGCGCCGGCAGCGAGGCCAGCGAGCAGGACGTCTGGCTGCTCCCCCTCCAGGGTTACGACTTCAACTCGCCCTACGGCATGCGCTGGGGCAAGCTGCACACCGGCATCGACCTGGTCGCCCCGGAGGGCACCCCCTTCGTCGCCATCCACGACGGCACGGTCACCAAGGCTGGCTGGTTCGGTGGCTACGGCTACGCCGTGATCGTCCAGCACCCGGACGGCAGCGAGGCGATCTACGGCCACTCCTCCGAGGTGAGCGTGCGGGAGGGCCAGCAGGTCAAGGCCGGCGATCAGCTCGGTCTGGTCGGCAACACCGGCCACTCGTACGGGTCGCACCTGCACCTGGAGATCCATGTCAACGGGGAGCCGCTCGACCCGGTGCCGTGGCTGCAAAAGCGCGGAGTGGACATCAAGCTGCAAGTCGAGGCAATTTACAGCGAGGTACCCGCCTCCTGACGCTATGTATCGCCCGTTTGCCGCCCGGATCTCACGATCCGGGCGGGTTTCGTTTATGGGCCGACGGTCAAAGTCAGATAGGCCACAACGCCAACTGTGAGCACGCCCACAGCCTCACATGATCACTTTTCAGTTCAGAAGGGCACGACGCGGCACAAACCCGGTCAGTAGCGATCTTCAGTCTCAGCTACCTGCCGGTACCAGTACCCCGCCCGACTCGGCCTCACACCAGTATTTCCAGGTCAAGTGCCCCTCGACTGATGAAGGTCCCCGTGCAGGAAGACAGCTCCATCCAGAACGAGAACACCCGCGACACCACTCCCGGCCGGCACCGGCTGCACAAGCGGACGAGCCGCCGCACCACATACTTCGCCCTCGGCGCGATCGCGCTGGTCGGCCTCGGCCTCGGCGGCGTCTCGGTCGCCACCGTCGACCACGGCACCCCCACCCCGGCCGCCGTCGACTTCGACGCCCAGGCCCGCGCGGAGGCAGCCGCCCGTGCCGACCGCTCGACCCGCGAGTCGGTCACCCCGTCGAGCTCGGCCAGCCCGTCGCCGAGCCCGTCCACGGTCAGCCCCAAGCCGACGCAGAAGGCGACCACCAAGCCCACCCCGAAGAAGACCAGCAAGCCGAAGCCGACCTGGGTCATCCCGATGAAGGGCGCGGAGGTCACCTCCTGCTACGGGCAGCGGTGGGGCACCCTGCACGCCGGCATCGACTTCGCGATGCCCGCGGGCACCCCGATCCACGCCGCCGCGGCCGGCACCGTGGTCAAGGCCGGTGACGCCGGCGACGGGTACGGCAACTCCGTCTTCATCGACCACGGCAACGGCTACCTCACCCACTACGCCCACCAGAGCCGCCTCGTGGTCAGCGTCGGGGACAAGGTCAGCGTCGGCGAGGTGATCGGGTACGAGGGCTCCACCGGCGACTCCACCGGCCCGCACCTGCACTTCGAGGTGCACAAGGGTCAGATGTGGAACCAGATCGACCCGGCGCCGTTCCTGCGCGCCCGGGGCATCGACGTGCCCTGCTGACGGGTCACGGCACGAGGAAGGGCCCGGTCCGGCGGTTCGCCGGCACGGGCCCTCGTCGTTGGGCTCAGAGCTTGTCGATCGGGGCGTGCCGGAGCACCAGCCACATGGTCTGGTCGCCGAAGTCGATCTGCGCCCGGGCGCCCGGCCCGTGTCCCTCCACGGCGAGCACCCGGCCCAGGCCGTAGCGCTGGTGGTTGACCCGGTCGCCGGCCGACACCTTCGGCCCCTGCGGGAGCTCGCTGGCAGTGGCCAGCCGGCTGGCGTCCACACCGAGCCGCTTCGCGAGCTGCGCCGCCTTCGGGGTGCCGCCGGAGTTGGTCCGCTGGGAGCGCACCGAGGGTTCGTACACGTCCTGGGCCGGCTGCCCCCAGGCCGAGCGGGTCACCGCCCGGGACAGGTAGAGCCGCTGCCGGGCCCGGGTGATGCCCACGTACGCCAGCCGCCGCTCCTCCTCCAGCTCCCGGGTGTCCCCGAGCGAGCGCAGGTGCGGGAAGACGCCGTCCTCCAGGCCGGTCAGGAAGACCACCGGGAACTCCAGCCCCTTGGCCGTGTGCAGCGTCATCAGGGTGACCACGCCCTGGTGGTCGGGGTCGTCGGTGGGCACCTGGTCGGCGTCGGCGACCAGCGCCACCTGCTCCAGGAAGCCGGCCACGGTGGCCCGCTCCCCCTCCTCGCCGAGCGCCTCGATCCGCTCGGTGTACTCCCGGGCGACGCTGACCAGCTCCTGGAGGTTGTCCACCCGGCCGGCGTCCTGCGGGTCCAAACTCTCCTCCAGCTCGGTCAGGTAGCCCGAGCGGGTCAGCAGGGCCTCAAGCACCTCCTCCGGGGTGCCGGTCTCGGCCAGCTCCCGGGCCCCGTCGAGCAGCGCGACGAACTCCGCGATGCCGTTGGCCGCCCGGGTGGAGATCCCCGGCGCGTCCTTGGCCCGGCGCAGTGCCGCGCCGAAGGAGATCCGGTCCCGGCTGGAGAGCGCCTCCACGCACGCCTCGGCCCGGTCGCCGATGCCGCGGCGGGGGGTGTTGAGGACCCGTCGGAGGCTGACCGTGTCGTCGTCGTTGACCACTGCCCGCAGGTACGCCAGCGCGTCGCGGACCTCCTTGCGCTCGTAGAAGCGCACCCCGCCGACCACCTTGTACGGCAGGCCGACCCGGATGAACACCTCCTCGAAGACCCGGGACTGCGCGTTGGTGCGGTAGAAGACCGCGACGTCGCCCGGTCGGGTGTCCCCCTCGTCGACCAGCCGGTCGATCTCCCGGGCCACCCAGTCGGCCTCGGCGTGCTCGGTGTCGGCGACGTACCCGACGATCCGCTCGCCGGCGCCGGCCTCGCTCCAGAGCCGCTTCGGCTTGCGGGAGGTGTTCCGGTCGATCACCGCGTTGGCGGCGTTCAGGATGGTCTGGGTGGAGCGGTAGTTCTGCTCCAGCAGGATCGTCCGGGCGTCGGTGAAGTCCCGCTCGAACTCCAGGATGTTGCGGATCGTCGCGCCCCGGAACGCGTAGATCGACTGGTCGGCGTCGCCGACCACGCAGAGCTCGGCCGGCTCTATCCCCTCGGTGCCGGAGACCAGCTCCTTGATCAGCGCGTACTGGGCGTGGTTGGTGTCCTGGTACTCGTCGACCAGGACGTGCCGGAACCGGCGCCGGTAGCTCTCCGCGACGTGCGGGTGCGACTGGAGCAGGTGCACGGTCGTCATGATGAGGTCGTCGAAGTCCAGCGCGTGCGCCTCGCGCAGCCGCCGCTGGTAGAGCGTGTACGCCTCGGCGAGCGCTCGCTCGTTGGGCCCCTTGGCCCGGGCCGCGAACTGCTCCGGGTCGACCAGCTCGTTCTTGAGGTTGGAGACCTGGGCGGCCAGCCCGCGGGCCGGGTAGCGCTTCGGATCGAGGTCCAGCTCCCGGGCGACGAGCTGCATCAGCCGCCGGGAGTCGTCCGCGTCGTAGATGGAGAAGGTGGACTTCAAGCCGGCGTGCTCGTGCTCGGCCCGCAGGATCCGGACGCAGGCGGAGTGGAACGTCGACACCCACATCAGCCGGGCCCGCGGCCCGACCAGGGCGGCGACCCGCTCCTTCATCTCCCCGGCGGCCTTGTTGGTGAAGGTGATCGCGATGATCTCGCCCGGGTGCACGTCGCGCGCAGCGAGCAGGTACGCGATCCGGTGGGTCAGCACCCGGGTCTTGCCGGAGCCGGCGCCGGCCACGATCAGCAGCGGCGAGCCGGCGTGGGTGACCGCGTCCCGCTGCGGCCCGTTCAGGCCCTCGACGAGCTGCTGGGCGTCGAGGCGCGCGGCAGGGCCCGGGCGCCGCGGCGGGGTCCGGGCAGGCTCGGGCGCGGGCGGGGACGCGGGGATGTCGAAGAGAGGATGCATCGCACGGCGAGTCTATGCCGCCGGCCGGACAGTTCCGCCCAGCCCGGGCCCTGACGAGACGAAGCCGTCACCGGTGGCGTCCCACCTGTTGGGGCGAATCCTTGCGCCGCCCGGCCGCGAGTCGGCATACTCAACGGCGTGTTCGATCAGCGCTTCTACTTTTACTACGGCACCGGGAGTCCGGCAGCCGTAGGTCGCGCCTGATCACAAGACCTGCGAAAAGCCCCGGGCTCCTGGAGCCCGGGGCTTTTTTCGTCCCGGGATCCGGGCACCGGGCCCGATGTCCGAGGGGTACGGCGATGATGACAGACGTGGTGGAGTCCAGCGGCAGCCTGGCGCGGCGCGACGACCGGTCCGGCACCGGCCCGAACGGGGCCGCGACGGCCCGGACCGGCACCGATGACTCGGCGGCGGCCGAGCGGATCGTGGCCATCCGGGAGCGGATCGACGAGATCGACCGCACCATCATCGAGCTCTGGCAGGAGCGGGCCGCCCTCTCCCAGGAGGTGGGGGCCACCCGGATGGCCTCCGGCGGCACCCGGCTGGTGCTCTCCCGGGAGCGGGAGATCCTCGAGCGGTTCCGCCGGGAGCTGGGCGCGGACGGCACCCAGCTGGCGCTGCTCCTGCTCCGCGCGGGCCGCGGACCGCTGTGAGGCCGCGGACCGCTGTGCGGCCGCGGGCGCGGTGCGGCCTGCCCCCACCCCGGATACGACGAACCGCCTGCCGGCCTCGCGTTGAGGCCGGCAGGCGGTTCGGACGGGTCACGCCCCGTGCGTGGCGACGATCTCCCGCTTCTCAGCAAAGTGGCAGGCGCTCGGGTGGTCCGAGCCCCGCCGGATCTGCAGCAGCGGAACCTCCTGGGCGCAGATCTCCTGCGCCTTCCAGCACCGGGTGCGGAACCGGCAGCCCGAGGGCGGGCTGATCGGGGAGGGGACGTCACCGGTGAGCCGGATGATCGCCTTGTTGTTCCGCAGCGTCGGGTCCGGCACCGGCACCGCCGAGAGCAGCGCCTGAGTGTACGGGTGGGTCGGCCGCTCGTAGATCTCGTCCTCGGTGCCGACCTCCACCATCTTGCCCAGGTACATCACGGCGACCCGGTCGGAGAGGTGACGCACGACCGACAGGTCGTGGGCGATGAAGACGTACGACAGGCCGAACTCCGCCTGGAGCTTCTCCAGCAGGTTCATCACCTGGGCCTGGATCGACACGTCAAGGGCCGAGACCGGCTCGTCGCAGACGATGACCTCGGGCCGCAGGGCGAGCGCCCGGGCGATGCCGATGCGCTGACGCTGACCGCCGGAGAACTGGTGCGGGTACCGGTTGATGTGCTCCGGGTTGAGGCCGACCAGGTCGAGCAGCTCCTTGACCTTGCCCCGACGGCTGCCCTTCGGGGCCACCTCGGGGTGGATCTCGAACGGCTCGCCGATCAGGTCACCGACCGTCATCCGCGGGTTCAGCGAGGTGTACGGATCCTGCATCACCAGCTGGATCTGCCGACGCAGCCGCCGCAGCGCCCCGCCGGAAAGCTTGGAGATGTCCTGCCCCTTGTAGAGCACGCTGCCGGCGGTCGGCTTCTCCAGGTTCATCAGGACCCGGGCGAGCGTCGACTTGCCGCAGCCGGACTCACCCACCACGCCCAGGGTCTCGCCGGCCTTCAGGTCGAACGAGACGCCGTCGACCGCCTTGACCTGACCGATGGTCTTCTTGAACACGATCCCCCGGGTCACGGGGTAGTGCTTGACCAGGTCACGGACCTCGATGATGTTCTCAGTCACGGTTCACGAGCTCCTCGGCGAAGTGGCAGGCGCTGGCCCGGCTGGTGCCGACCTGCAGCAGCGGAGGCACCTTCTCCCGGCACACCGGCTGCGCCATGGGGCAGCGCGGGTTGAACGGGCAGCCCGGCGGGATGTTCATCAGGTTCGGCGGGAGGCCCTTGATGGTGCGGAGCTCCTGCCCCTTCTCGTCCATCCGCGGGATCGAGTCCAGCAGGCCGAGGGTGTACGGGTGCGCCGGCTTGCGGTACAGCTCGTACACGTTGGCTTCCTCGACGATCCGGCCGGCGTACATGACCGCGATCCGGTCCGCGACGTCGGCGACCACGCCGAGGTCGTGGGTGATCAGGATCATGCCCATCCGCCGCTCCCGCTGGAGCTCGCCGAGCAGGTCCATGATCTGGGCCTGCACGGTCACGTCCAGAGCGGTGGTCGGCTCGTCCGCGATCAGCACCTCCGGGTCGAGCGCCAGCGACATCGCGATCATCGCGCGCTGCCGCATACCGCCGGAGAACTGGTGCGGGTAGTTGCTGAACCGGCCCTTGGCGTTCGGGATCTTGACCTGGTCGAGCATCTCGATCGCGCGCTTCTTGGCGTCCGCACGGCTCATGCCGCGGCGGACGCGGAACTGCTCGGCGATCTGGAACCCGACGGTGAAGACCGGGTTCAGCGCGGAGAGCGAGTCCTGGAAGATCATCGCGATGCCCTCGCCGCGGATGCGGCGGCGCTCCTCGGCGGACATCCTGAGCATGTCCTTGCCGTGGAAGCGGACCTGGCCACCGGTGACGAAGCCCGGCGGGGTGTCCAGGATGCCCATGATGGTCTGCGCGGTGACGCTCTTACCGGAGCCGGATTCGCCGAGCACGGCGAGGGTCTCCCCCGCGTCGACGTGGTACGTGACCCCGTTGATGACCTTGGCGACGCCGTCCCGGGTGCGGAACTCCACGCGCAGGTCTTCGACCTCGAGCAGCCGACCGGAGGGGCGACCGGAGCCACCAAAGCCCGGTGCGGACTGCTCGGACACGAGAATGTCGGACAACTCAGTCTCCCCTATCGGAGCTTCGGGTCGAGGGCCTCGCGGACCGCCTCGCCGAGCATCACGAAGCTGAGCACGGCGGTGACGAGGAACGCGGCGGGGAAGAAGAGCAGGAACGGCGAGACCCGGATGTAGTTCTGCGCCTCGCTGATCATGATGCCCCAGGAGACGACGGGGGTCTTCAGCCCGATGCCCAGGAAGGACAGCGTGGCCTCGGCGCCGATGAACGAGCCGACCATGATCGTCCCGTAGACCAGCAGCGGAGCCAGGCAGTTCGGCAGCAGGTGCTTGAGGATGATCCGGCCGCTGCCGGCACCCAGCGCCCGGGCCGCGACGATGTAGTCGGCCTCCTTGGTCGCCAGCACCGACGACCGCATCAGCCGCATCACGACCGGCCAGCTCAGCACGACCAGGGACATGATCACCAGGCCCATGATCTGCCACTCGTTGTTGTCCGTGCCCGCGCCGTTGAAGGTGGTCAGGATGACGATCGCGCCCAGCACGAACGGCAGGCCGAAGAAGATGTCGGCGATCCGGGAGAGCAGGCCGTCGACCCAGCCGCCCTTGTACCCGGCGATGATGCCCATGGCGCCCCCGATCAGCAGGGTGCCGATCACGGACAGCAGCGCCACCACGATCGACGCGCGAGCGCCGTAGATCGTCCGGGCGTAGACATCGCGGCCCTGCACGTCGTAGCCGAACCAGGCGTCCGCCGACGGCTCTACCCGGCTGCGCGACAGCGCACCGTTGACCGGGTCACCGGAGGTGAACAGGGACGGGAACGCGGCCATCAGCACGAAGACCAGGATGAACGTCGCGGAGATCCAGAACAGCGGCTTGCGGCGCAGGTCCCGCCACGCGTCACCCAGGAGGCCGCGCGGCTTCTCCTTGCGGGCGTTCTCCGGCAGGCCGGCGTTGGTCGGGGCGCCGAACTCGGTCGGCTGCTCCGGACGGGGGGTGCTGACAAGGGAAGCGGCACTCGGGTCACTCATAGCGAATCCTCGGGTCCAGGGCGGCGTAGAGCAGGTCCACCAGCAGGTTCATCAGGAGATAGACGAGCACCAGGACCACCACGATGGAGACAACGGTAGCGCTCTCCTTGGTGACGATGGCCCGGAGAACCTGACGGCCGATGCCGTTGATGCCGAAGATGCCCTCGGTGATGATGGCGCCGCCCATCAGGGCGCCGAGGTCGGTGCCGAGCAGGGTGACGACCGGGATCAGCGAGTTGCGCAGCAGGTGCACGCCCACCACGCGGCGCATGGGCAGGCCCTTGGCGATGGCGGTCCGGACGTAGTCGGCGCGGCGGTTCTCCGCGATGCTCGTCCGCGCCACCCGGGCGATGTACGCCATCGAGGCGCTGCCGAGCACGAAGCCCGGAAGGATCAGTTCGGAGATCCGCATCTCGTTGGAGACCGTCGGGTTGACGATGTGCCACTTGACGCCGAAGAGCCACTGGAGCACGAAGCCGATGACGAAGACCGGCAGCGCGATCAGGAAGAGGGTGGAGACGAGGACCAGGTTGTCCATGAAGCCGTTGCGCCGGAGACCGGTCAGCACGCCGGCGCCGAGACCGATGACGGCCTCGATGGTCAGGGCGACCACCGCCAGCTTCAGGGTGTTGGGGTACGACGTCGCGATGATGTCGTTGATCGGACGACCACTGAACGTGATGCCGAAATCA
Organism: Micromonospora globispora; assembly: GCF_003857015.1. Classification (GTDB taxonomy): domain Bacteria; phylum Actinomycetota; class Actinomycetes; order Mycobacteriales; family Micromonosporaceae; genus Micromonospora; species Micromonospora globispora. The sequence goes on from NZ_QGGF01000315.1 coordinate 10,003, forward strand.
CCCTGGAAAAGGTTCTTCATGTAGCTGGCGTACTGCACCCAGATCGACTGGTCGAGCTGATACTTCTCGGTCATCAGGGCGCGGAAGTTGTCGGGGCAACCGCGGTCTCCGCACTTGCCGGCGAACGGGTCGCCGGGCACCTTCCAGACGAGAGCGTAGATCATGAACGTCGTCCCGATGAACACCGGGATGAGTTGCAGCAGCCGTCTCAAGAGATAACGGCCCATGGGGTGGTCCTCCAGACAGGGGGCGCGTCGGACGGCCGACACGGATGGCGACAACGTGCGAGGGGTTCGTTGTACACCCCCTCGCGGAACTGCCCCGGGTCGGGCTCACCGGTAGGCGAGCCCGACCCGGGGTCAGACCGTTCGGATCAGAGCTCGACGGAGGTGATGTCGATCTCGCCGACGTTGGACAGCTCCATCTTCTTGATCTTCTCCGAGTGGCCGGACTGCTGGCCACCGAAGTAGATCGGCATCGACGGGACGTCCTGGTCGATCAGCTTGACGGCCTGAGCGAACAGCTTGTGCGACTCGTCGATGCTGGCGGCACCGGAGGCCTGCTTCGCGAGGGCGTCGACCTGCGGGTTGCTGTACAGACCGTCGTTCGAGGAGCCACCGGTCACGTAGAGCGGGTTGATCCAGTTCTCCACGTCCGGGTAGTCCTGCTGCCAACCGGCCCGGTAGGCACCGGTCATCTTGTGGGCGTTGATGTTCTGGCGGAAGACCGCGAAGGTCGGCACGCCCACGGCCTGAGCGTCGATACCCAGGTTGGTCTTGATCTGCTGGGCGACGGCCTCCATCCACTCCTTGTGGCTGGCGTCCGCGTTGTACGACAGGGTCAGCTTGCCCGTGAAGCCACCGGCCTCCTGGAGCAGCTTCTTGGCCTCGGTCGGGTCGAACTTGCAGGCGGTGCAGTTGCCCGGCTCGGCGCCCGGGGTCAGCGGGTTGGCCCAGCTGTCGGCCGGCTTCCGGTTACCGAAGAAGATCTTGTCGGTGATCTCCTGCCGGTTGATGGAGAGCGAGATCGCCCGACGCAGCTTCGGGTTCTGGAAGCGCTTGTCGTAGATCGGGAAGGCGATGATGCCGGTCACCGGGGTGGTGGAAGCGATCGCCCGGTCGCCCAGGTCGCTCTTCCACTTGTCGCCGGCCGTGGCCGACACCGGAATCTGCTGCTGGAAGTCCAGGTTACCCGCGAGCAGGTCGTTGTACGCCGCGGTGTCGTCCTGGTAGATCTTGACGGTGACGTCCTTGATCTTCATCTTGTCGCGCAGGTTGTAGTCGTCGAAGCGGGTCAGCTTGATGTCGACGTCGTCCTGCCACGACACGAACTTGACCGGGCCGTTACCGATCGGCTTCTTGCCGAAGGCCGCCGGGTCGCTGAAGAACGAGTCCGGCAGCGGCATGAAGGCGCTGTAGCCGAGCTTGGTCGGGAAGACCGCGGTCGGAGCGGCGAGGGTGACCTCGAAGGTGGTGTCGTCGACGACCTTGAGGCCGGACATCTCCTTGGCCTTCGGCTCCGGAGCCTTCTGCGGGCCGTCGGGACCGTCCGGGTCCTCGGTGTAGACGTCGTTGAAGCCCTGGATGTCGGCGAAGAAGCTGGCGTTCTGCGCGCCGCTCGGGCCGTACGCCGCCCAGTTCCAGGCCTTGACGAAGTTCTCGGCCTTGACGGTGGTGCCGTCGTGGAACTTGGTGTTCGGCTTGATCTTGATCTTGAAGACCTTGGAGTCGGTCGTGTCGATCGACTCGGCGAGCGCGTTCTGCGGCGCGCCACCGTTGTTCGGGTACTCGACCAGACCGGTGAACAGCCAGTCGATGATCTTGCCACCACCGGTCTCGGTGGTGTTCGCCGGAACCAGCGGGTTCTCCGGCTGGGTGCCGTCGATGACGATCGCGCCGTCCTTGCTCGCGCCGGCGTCGCCGCCGTCGCCGCTGTCCCCGCTCGAGCAGCCGGACGCGATGAGCGCGAATGCCGCGCCAACCGCGAGGGCGCCGCTCGCCCGCTTCGAGACTCTCATTCGGAGGGGCCTCCTCTTTCTAACCTGGTTCCGTCGTGGGTTTCACGCACATCTGGGGGGTGACACCGCCGCCGACCCCGAACCGCAGGTCGGCGGTTTACCGCAGAGGAAATCGGGACACCCCAGGGGTACCGATTCGCCGGGCTCCCACCTGCCGGAGGCGACACCGCGCAGGGTCGAGGGCCACGCTCGGCTGCGAAAATACGGCCGGACGTGGTCGGCGATCCCGACGGGGTGCCCCGCTCCGGGGCGGGGTGCTGCAACTGTGACACTCACCGGCCCTTTCCGTGAAGGTGCCGTTATCAAGCCGTTAGTTGGCCGCCACGTTGCCGATACTTGAGAAAAGATCACGAAACGGTCGTGTCGTACCGTTCTGAACTGGGAAGACGAGCGCACACACGCTGACACCGGGCACATGACGCCCGTACTCTCGGTGACTGTGAGCTTCCCCGCTTCTGCTCCGGTGCTTCCGGACGTCCGGCGCACCCTGGCCGTTTTTGCCCATCCGGACGATGTCGACTTCGGCTGTGCGGGCACCGTCGCCGGCTGGGTGGAGGAGGGTATCGAGGTCGCGTACCTGATCGTCACCCGGGGCGGCTCCGGCGGCTTCGACGACACCCCGCGGGAGGAGATGCCCCGGCTGCGGGAGGCGGAGCAGCGGGCCGCCGCCGCGGCGGTGGGGGTGCACCGGGTCGACTTCCTCGACGGCTACCCGGACGGGATTCTCACCCCGACCCCGGCCCTGCGCCGGGACATCACCGCGGCGATCCGGCGCTTCCGGCCGGACCGGGTGCTGACCAGCTCGCCGCTGCGCCGCTGGGAGCACCTCACCGGCCCGAGCCACCCCGACCACCTGGCGGCCGGTGAGGCAGCCACCTGCGCGGTCTACCCGGACGCCCGCAACAGCTTCGCCCACCCGGAACTGCTCGACGAAGGGCTGGAGCCGTGGGTGGTCCGGGAGATCTGGTACGCCGGCGGCCCGTCGCCCGACCACGCGGTCGACATCACCGACCAGTACGCGCGCAAGATCGCCGCGATGCGGGCGCACCGCTCTCAGACGGGGCACATGGACGTGGAGACGTGGGTGCACGACCGGCTCACCACCATCGCGGACAACGCCGGCCTGCCCCCCGGCCGGCTGGCCGAGGCGTTCACCGTCCTGCGCACCGAGTGACCGGAGCGGATCACCCTCGCCTCCGTCGGCCGGACGCGCGTCGGCTCAGGCGGTGAATCGGATCCGGCGCCGGCGCACGATCAGCACGGTGACCGCGCCGGCCGCCAGCAGCAGCGCGCCCACGGTCGCCGCGGCGGCGATCGGCGAACCGGTCAGCGGCAGGCCGCCGCCGTTGCTGGCCGGTGA
>NZ_QGGF01000421.1 GCF_003857015.1 Micromonospora globispora
GATGGAGACCGTGCAGACCCACCCGGGCGCACAGTACGTCGTGACGGCAGGCGAAGATGTCGTCGGCGTTCTGCACATCGCCGATCTGGCACAGCTCCTGGAACCCAAACGGAAGATGAACACGTGATCGCACATCCCTCCGCCGTCCCGGCCGACCCCGCCACGCCGGCGCTGACACCCGTGCACCGGGGGCCGTTCCGCCCCGGCGACCGGGTGCAGCTGACCGACCCCAAGGGGCGGATGCACACCGTGACGCTGGAGCCGGGCAAGGAGTTCCACACCCACCGGGGCATCCTCAAGCACGACACGCTGATCGGGCTGCCCGACGGCAGCGTGGTCACCACCAGCGGCGGCGGCACCGCGTTCCTGGCGCTGCGGCCGCTGCTGTCGGACTACGTGCTCTCCATGCCGCGGGGCGCGCAGGTGATCTACCCGAAGGACTCGGCGCAGATCGTCGCGATGGGGGACATCTTCCCCGGTGCAAAGGTGCTGGAGGCCGGCGCCGGTTCCGGCGCGCTCTCCTGCTCCCTGCTGCGCGCGGTCGGCACCGAGGGGGAGCTGCACTCGTTCGAGCTGCGTGACGACTTCGCCCAGATCGCCCGGCGCAACGTGGAGGCCTTCTTCAACGGCCCGCACCCCTCGTGGCGGCTGCATGTGGGCGACGTCGCCGAGTGCCAGGAGACCGGTTTCGACCGGATCATCCTGGACATGCTGACGCCCTGGGAGATGCTCGACATGGTCGAGCGGGCGATCGTCCCCGGGGGCGTGCTCATCGGCTACGTGGCCACCACCCCGCAGCTGTCCGAGCTGGTCGAGGCGCTGCGCGAGCCGGGCGGCTGGACTGAGCCGCGGGCCTGGGAGTCGTTGGTCCGCGACTGGCACGCCGAGGGTCTCGCCGTCCGCCCGGACCACCGGATGATCGCGCACACCGCGTTCCTGGTGTCGGCGCGCAAGCTCGCCCCCGGGGTCACCGCGCCGCCGCGCCGGCGCAAGCCGAGCAAGGGCACCGAGGCGTACGTGCAGCGGCGGCAGGCGTTGCGGGAGGCCGAGGCGGCCCGACAAGCGGCTGCCGCGCAGGTGGCCGGCGCCGAGCCGACCGGGCCGGCGGAGGAGCCGGACGAGCCGTGACGGGGGTGCCGGGCGACCCGGCGAGGCGGAAGCGGATCATGTGTCCCGGCGCGGACCGGCGCCGGGACGACACCGAGCAGGCGGAGACGGTGGCATGAGCGAGCGGATCGGGGCGCACGGCGGGCACCCAGCCCGGGCCGGCCTGGACGGCGGGCGTACCGACCGTGCCCGCGGTCTTCCCGGACTGGTCGCCCTACAGCGACCTCGAATCCGCCGCCCGGGCCTACCTGCGCGACCCCGACGTGGCGCTCGAGGCGCTCGGCGGGGTGCTGCGCGGCGCCTCGGTGCTCGGCTTCACCCTCGAACGCTTCGTCAACGAGGTCAACGGCGTGTGGCAGGAGGTCGTCGTCTGCGACGGCAGCCGGCTCGTCCTCTGGCACGGCGAGGACGTCCCGCCGGGAGAGGGCCCGCCCGGCTCGATGACCTCCTCGCTGCGCGTGGTGCCGGTCTCCACCGTCACCGAGGTCGGCTGCCGGCGGCGGCTGACCCGCGCCGACACGGGCGAGATCAGGGTCGACAGCATCGACGTCTACCTGCTGCTGAGCTCGCTGGACGAGGCGCCGGCCGGGGACGAGATCGTCGGCGCGCCCCGGCACGACGCGCTGCGCTTCGGCAAGACCCTGGACGACGGCGGGGCCGGGCAGATCGCCCGGTTGGAGGAGTTCGCCCGGCTCGTCGCCTCGGTGGTCGGCCGCCCGGTGCTCTGAAACGCCGCCGCCCGCCGGCCCCGCCCCGCGGACCGGCAGGCGGGCGGGCGGGTCAGTCCTCCTCGGCCTCCGGGCCGGCCACCTCGACGCCGTCGCTGCCGCGCACCACGTGGATGCACTCGCCCGGGCACTCCTTCGCCGAGTCGATCACCTCGAGGCGCAGGTGCTCCGGTACGTCCACCCGGCTGCCCGGGGCCAGCCGCAGCTCCCCGTCGGCGCCCTTGACGTACGCCAGGCCGTCGACGTCGAACTCGAAGACCTCCGGCGCGTACTGCACACAGAGCCCGTCGCCCGTGCACAGATCCTGGTCCACCCAGACCTGAAGCTGGTCAGTCGCGACCTCGGCCACTGGTGCACCCCCCATGTTCTCCCGTCCCACGCTCCGACGGTACCCGAATGCCCGTACCTGCCCGTCGACCCACCCTTGGCGATCAAGCTTCGGTGACGAGCGCGTTGCGTGGGACCAGATCGGGCTCATAGCGGCTAGTGTTAGGTCAGAACGTTCAAGCCCCCCGGGGAGGTGGGACGTGGCACGCAGCGACGACGCGGATTCGCGCGCCGTACGGTGGGAGAAGGAGGCCCACGATCTCTCCACGCAGGTCGCGTTCCTTCAAGAGGAACTCGCCCTGGTGCGGCGCAAGTTGACCGAAAGCCCCCGACACGTCCGGCAGCTCGAAGAGCGGCTGGCGGCCACCCAGGCACAGTTGGCGCGGCTGACCGAGAACAACGAACGGCTCGTGAGCACCCTCAAGGAGGCTCGCGCGCAGATCGTGACGCTCAAGGAGGAGATCGACCGCCTCGCGCAGCCGCCGAGTGGCTACGGCGTCTTCCTGGCGAAACACGACGACGGCACGGTGGACGTCTTCACCGGTGGCCGCAAGCTCCGGGTCGCCGTCTCGCCCTCGCTGGAGGTCGACGAGCTCCGGCGCGGCCAGGAGGTCCTGCTCAACGACGCGCTCAACATCGTCGACGCGTTCGGCTACGAGCGGGTCGGTGAGGTCGTGATGCTCAAGGAGATCCTCGCGGGTCCCGACGGCGCCCCGGGCGACCGGGCGCTGGTGGTCTCGCACTCCGACGAGGAGCGGATCGTGCACCTCGCCGAGACCCTGATCGGCTCGCCGATCCGGGCCGGTGACTCGCTCATGATCGAGCCCCGGTCGGCGTACGCCTACGAGCGGATCCCGAAGAGCGAGGTCGAGGAGCTGGTCCTGGAGGAGGTGCCCGACGTCGACTACGAGGACATCGGTGGCCTCCAGGCGCAGATCGAGCAGATCCGCGACGCGGTGGAGCTGCCCTTCCTGCACGCCGACCTGTTCCGTGAGCACCAGCTCCGGCCGCCGAAGGGCATCCTGCTCTACGGCCCGCCCGGCTGCGGCAAGACGCTCATCGCCAAGGCGGTGGCCAACTCGCTGGCCAAGAAGATCGCCGAGCGTCGCGGCGAGGAGAAGCACACCAGCTTCTTCCTCAACATCAAGGGCCCCGAGCTGCTCAACAAGTACGTCGGTGAGACCGAGCGGCACATCCGGCTGGTCTTCCAGCGGGCGCGGGAGAAGGCCGGCGAGGGCACCCCGGTGATCGTGTTCTTCGACGAGATGGACTCCGTCTTCCGCACCCGCGGCTCCGGCGTCTCCTCCGACGTGGAGAACACCATCGTCCCGCAGCTGCTCAGCGAGATCGACGGCGTGGAGGGCCTGGAGAACGTCATCGTCATCGGCGCCTCCAACCGGGAAGACATGATCGACCCGGCGATCCTGCGCCCCGGCCGACTCGACGTGAAGATCAAGATCGAGCGGCCGGACGCCGAGGCGGCCAAGGACATCTTCTCCAAGTACATCCTCTCCGGGCTGCCGCTGCACCCGGACGACCTGACCGAGCACGGCGGCGACCCTCAGGCCACCGTGGCGGCGATGATCGACGCGGTCGTCATGCGGATGTACTCGGAGACCGAGGAGAACCGCTTCCTCGAGGTGACCTACGCCAACGGTGACAAGGAAGTCCTCTACTTCAAGGACTTCAACTCCGGCGCGATGATCCAGAACATCGTCGACCGGGGCAAGAAGATGGCCATCAAGGAGTTCCTCACCTCCGGGCGCAAGGGGCTGCGGCTGCAGCACCTGCTCGACGCCTGCGTCGACGAGTTCCGGGAGAACGAGGACCTGCCCAACACGACCAACCCGGACGACTGGGCCCGCATCTCCGGCAAGAAGGGCGAGCGGATCGTCTACATCCGCACGCTCGTCTCCGGCGGCAAGGGCGCGGAGGCCGGCAGGTCGATAGAGACCGCCAGCAACACCGGTCAGTACCTGTAACGACGAGTACGGCGAAGGCCCGCGGCGCGCTGCCGCGGGCCTTTTCCGCGTCCGCGCCGGGTCCCCCCGCGGGTCGCCACACCGTACGCCGCAGGGCCGCCACGCCCCCTTTGCGCGTGACGGCGACTACGCTCGACCTGACGGGGGGACCGGGACGGCGAGCGGAGCGGCAGGTCGATGAGCGTTAGACGGATCATGGGCACCGAGGTCGAGTACGGCATCTCCGTGCCCGGCCAGGCCGGGGCCAACCCGATGGTCACCTCCTCCCAGGTGGTCAACGCCTACGGGGCGCGCCCGGAACTCAACCGCGGCGGCCGGGCCCGCTGGGACTACGAGGAGGAGTCGCCGCTGCGCGACGCCCGCGGGTTCACCTACTCCGGGGCGGCCTACGACCCGGCCGAGGCGCTCGCCGACGAGGATCTCGGGCTGGCCAACGTCATACTGACCAACGGCGCCCGGCTGTACGTCGACCACGCGCACCCGGAGTACTCCACTCCCGAGGTGACCAACCCGCTCGACGTGGTGCGCTGGGACAAGGCGGGGGAGCGGGTGATGGCGGAGGCATCCCGCCGGGCGGCCACCATCCCGGGCACCCACCCGATCCACCTCTACAAGAACAACACCGACAACAAGGGCGCCAGCTACGGCGCCCACGAGAACTACCTCATGCGGCGGCAGACGCCGTTCGCCGACATCGTGGCGTACCTGACGCCGTTCTTCGTCACCCGGCAGATCGTTTGCGGCGCCGGTCGGGTCGGCATCGGCCAGGACGGCGGGCAGAGCGGCTTCCAGATCTCCCAGCGCGCCGACTTCTTCGAGGTCGAGGTCGGCCTGGAGACCACGCTCAAGCGGCCCATCATCAACACCCGGGACGAGCCGCACGCCGACGCCGACAAGTACCGCCGGCTGCACGTCATCATCGGCGACGCCAACCTCTCGGAGATCTCCACCTACCTCAAGGTGGGCACCACGGCGCTGATTCTCACCATGATCGAGGAGAAGGCGCTCGGCTCGGACCTGGGCATCGCCGACCCGGTCAGTGAGCTGCGCGCGGTCAGCCACGACCCCGGGCTGAAGCACCTGATGCGGCTGCGCGACGGGCGCAAGCTCACCGCCCTCGACGTCCAGTGGGCGTACCTGGAGCGGGTCCGGTCCTTCGTGGACGACCGGTACGGCAGCGACGTCGACGAGCAGACCTCGGACGTGCTGGCCCGGTGGGAGAGCGTGCTGGACCGGCTCAGCCGCGATGCGTTCCTCTGCGCCGACGAGCTGGACTGGGTGGCGAAGCTGCGACTGCTGGAGGGGTACCGGGAGCGGGAGAAGCTGGGCTGGGGTTCGCACAAGCTCCAGCTGGTGGACCTGCAGTACTCCGACGTCCGCCCGGAGAAGGGCCTCTACCACCGGCTGGTCTCCCGGGGGTCGATGAAGACCCTGCTCACCGACGAGCAGACCCGCACCGCGATGACCGAGCCGCCGGAGGACACCCGGGCGTACTTCCGCGGCCGCTGTCTGGCCCAGTACGCCTCGGAGGTCGTGGCCGCCAGCTGGGACTCGGTCATCTTCGACGTGGGCCGGGAGTCGCTGGTCCGGGTGCCGATGATGGAGCCGGATCGGGGCACCCGCAAGCACGTCGGTGACCTCTTCGACCGGTGCGCGAGCGCCAAGGATCTGCTGGAGATGCTGACCGGCGGCTGAGCGCCGCCGTTACGGAGCCCGTCGCGTGCCGGAAGGCGGCGCGCGACGGGCTTTTCGTCGCTCCGGCGAGGTAAGTTGATCGCAGGCGATCGTGGAGGAGGCACCAGATGGCTACGCAAGAAGGCGGTCAGACCCAGTCCGGCCAGTCGCACCAGGCCGAGGAGATCGAGGAGGTCGCCGCGCAGGCCAACCCCGAGGTTGCCGAGCGCCATGCCGAGATCACCGAGGACGTCGACGACCTGCTCGACGAGATCGACTCCGTCCTCGAGGAGAACGCAGAAGAATTTGTGAGGGGTTACGTGCAAAAAGGGGGAGAATAATGCTAAATATCCGATTTGCCTAGCGGGTTTGGTTGAGACACGCCAGTAGCGCCGCCGGCACCGGAACGAGCCTTGACGTTTCTGGTTCTCGATGCAATCGCAAATTACGGCGAGGGTTACTCCGCCGCACGACCCGGCGACGTGCGGCGGTGACCACAGGTGGCCGATGGGCAAGCGGGTAGAGTGTGGACGTGAAGATCGTCGTGCAGGTTCGCCTGTACCCGGACGCCGTCCAGGAGGCGGCGCTTTCGGCGACGCTGAAGTTGTGTAACGACGGTGCAAACCTCGCCTCGGTTGAGGCGTTCCAGCGGCGGATTCACACGAAGCGGGAACTTCAGCGACTCACTTATGGCCGCTTGAAGGCCCTGGGTCTATCGGCTCAGCCCGCGATCCAGGTCGCTCGTAAGGTCGCTAGCGCGTACGCCACCTTGAAGGCCAACATCCGGGTCGGCAACCTTGGCAAGCCCGGGTCGAAGCGCCGCGTCAAGGCCGAGTCGAAGCCCATCCAGTTCCGGCGTGACGCCGCGCAGCCATTCGACGACCGCTGCCTGTCCTGGCAGCTTGCCGACCGCACCGTGTCGATCTGGGCCGTCGGTGGCCGGTTGATGCGGGTGCGGTTCGGGTGCTCGCCACAGCAACACGTGACTCTCGTGGCGCACCGGCGGGGCGAGTCGGACCTTGTACACCGGGACGGCAAGTGGTTTCTGTACGCCACCTGCGACATCGGTGATGTCGAGGTGAAAGAGCCTGACGGGTTCCTGGGCGTTGACCTGGGTATCGCGAACATTGCCACCATCAACGACGGAACTCGGCACTGCGGTAAGGGGTTGAACCGGGTCAGGCACCGTAACCAGCGGCTGCGGGCCAAACTTCAGCGTATCGGCACCAAGTCGGCCAGGCGGTTGTTGAAGGCTCGCCGACGTAAGGAGGCCCGGTTCGCGGCCGACACCAACCATTGCATCGCCAAGCAGATCGTGACCGAGGCCGAACGCACCGGCCGCGGAATCGCCCTGGAAGACCTCACGGGCATCCGCGACCGGGTACGGCTCCGACGGCCCCAGCGGGTCACACTGCATTCGTGGGCGTTCCATCAGCTCGACCGGTTAATCGCCTACAAGGCGGCGCGGGCCGGGATCGCGGTCGTCCACGTTGATCCGGCGTACACCTCGCAGGGCTGCTCCGCCTGCGGGCACGTCGCCAAGGCCAACCGCTCCAACCAGTCCACCTTCCGGTGCACGTCGTGCGGTTTCGCTGAGCACGCCGACGTGAACGCAGCCCGCAACATCGCCGCCCGCGGTGTCGCGGGCTGGGCAGCCGCCAGCCTGCCGAGCGCGGCGTGACCCGTGCAGCCAGCACGGCATCCACAGCCGCAAGCTCGGCCCTTCAGGGCCGAGAAGCTGACCTGCAACGGTGGTCTTGGCCATGCGACAATCCTGCGAGGCTGGCCAGGGCGATCAATTACCTGAGAGGAACCACGTGGCAGCGGGCTTTGATCCATCCGGGCGTCTACCAGATGCGTTCACCAACGCGGGGACGTCCTCCTTCACAGCGTTCCTGAGCAAGGTGGCCCCCGAGATGCTGCCCGGCCGGCGGCCGCTGCCGCCCGGCATGGCCGCCGACCTGGCGCCGCACGCGACGACCATCGTGGCCATCTCGGCCGCCGGTGGCGTGGTGATGGCCGGCGACCGGCGCGCCACGATGGGCAACCTGATCGCCCAGCGGGACATCGAGAAGGTGCACCCGGCCGACGCGTACTCGCTGGTCGGTATCGCGGGCACCGCCGGCATCGGCATCGAGCTGATGCGACTGTTCCAGGTGGAGCTCGAGCACTACGAGAAGATCGAGGGCGCGATGCTCTCGCTCGACGGCAAGGCCAACCGGCTGGCCTCGATGATCCGCGGCAACCTGGGCGCGGCAATGCAGGGGCTGGCGGTGATCCCGCTGTTCGCCGGCTTCGACCTGGCCGCCGGCGACCCGACGAAGGCCGGCCGGATCTTCAGCTTCGACGTCACCGGCGGTCCGTACGAGGAGACCGGCTACGACGCGATCGGCTCCGGCTCGCTCTTCGCCAAGTCGGCGCTGAAGAAGCGCTACCGCGCGGGCCTGTCCATCGACGACGCCGTCCGGCTGGCGGTGGAGGCGCTCTACGACGCGGCCGACGACGACACGGCGACCGGTGGCCCGGACCTGACCCGCCGGATTTACCCGGTGGTGATGACGGCGACGGCGGAGGGCACCCACCGGCTCACCGACGCCGAGACGGCGACGATCGCGGAGAGCGTCGTCTCCGGCCGGATGGAGAACCCGGGCGGCTGATCCCGCTCCCAACCGCACCAGTCAGCAGTCCGCAGCACAGCGCCCGAAGGAGAACCGCCGCCGTGGCCATGCAGTTCTACGCCTCGCCCGAGCAGATCATGCGCGACCGCTCCGAGCTGGCCCGCAAGGGCATCGCCCGGGGTCGCAGCGCGGTGGTCCTGAGCTACTCCGGTGGGGTGCTCTTCGTCGCCGAGAACCTCTCCACCACCCTGCACAAGGTCAGCGAGATCTACGACCGGATCGGCTTCGCCGCGGTGGGCCGGTACAACGAGTTCGAGAATCTCCGCCGGGCCGGGGTGCGGATGGCCGACCTGAACGGCCTGAGCTACGACCGGCGGGACGTCAACGGCCTCGCCCTGGCCAACGCGTACGCGCAGACGCTCGGAGCGATCTTCACCGAGCAGTCGAAGCCGTTCGAGGTGGAGATCTGCGTGGCCGAGGTGGGCGCCACCCCGGAGGACGACTCGCTCTACCGGCTGACCTACGACGGCTCGGTCAACGACGAGCCGGGTCGGATGGCGATGGGTGGTCAGGCCGACGCGATCGCCGGGGTGCTCAAGTCGCAGCATCGGCCGGACATGTCGCTCAGCGAGGCGGTCCGGGTGGCCATGCAGGCGCTGAGCAGCGTCGGCGGGGAGGGCGGGGCGGCCCGGACGATCGCGGCCAACCAGCTGGAGGTGGCGGTCCTGGACCGGCGCCGGGTGGGCCGGACGTTCCGCCGGATCACCGGAGCCGCGCTGACCGCGCTGCTGGAGGGTGAGGCCGGTGCGGACGCTGCGCCGGCGCCGGGGCGGGCGAAGACGCCGACGGTGCCGACCGAGGAGGCGAACAAGCCGACCACGTCGGCCGGCTCGGCGGACCTGGAGGGCCAGGAGACGGAGCAGCCCGAGGCGTGACGCCCGCCGAAGCCCGTTGAAGCGGGCCCGGACAGGCGGCCTGAGCACGGGCGGCTGGCGAAGCGCGGGGCCAGGTAAGGGTGGAGCGCCCGGGTCAGCGGTGTGGCTTGAGCGGTGCCCACCAGGCGCGGTTCTCGCGGTACCAGTCGACGGTCGCGGCCAGCCCCTTGTCCAGGTCGACGGTGGGGGACCAGCCCAGCTCGTGGCGGCTGGTGGTGATGTCCAGCGAGTAGCGCCGGTCGTGACCCTTGCGGTCGGCGACCGGCCGGACCCGCTCCCAGCCGGCGCCGCAGGCGACCAGCAGCCGCCCGGTGAGCTCCCGGTTGGTCAGTTCAGTGGCGCCGCCGAGGTGGTAGATGCCGCCGGCGCGGCCCCGGGTCTGGGCGAGGGCGATGCCCCGGCAGTGGTCGTCGACGTGCAGCCATTCCCGGATGTTGCCGCCGTCGCCGTAGAGCGGCACGTCGTGCCCGTCGAGCAGGTTGGTGACGAAGAGCGGGACGATCTTCTCGGGGTACTGGTAGGGCCCGTAGGTGTTGGCGCCCCGGGTGATCAGCACGTCCAGTCCGTGGGTGCGGTGGTACGCCAGGGCGAGCAGATCGGCGGCCGCCTTGGAGGCCGAGTACGGCGAACTGGGGTCGAGCGGATCCCCTTCGGTCCACGAGCCGATGGCGATCGAGCCGTACACCTCGTCGGTGGAGACCTGCACGAAACGGCGGACGCCGTGCCGCAGGGCGGCGTCGAGCAGGGTCTGGGTGCCCAGCACATTGGTGGTGACGAAGGCGGCGGGGCCGGTGATGGACCGGTCGACGTGTGACTCGGCGGCGAAGTGGACCACCACGTCGTGGCCGGCGAGGGTGGCGTCGACGAGCGGCGCGTCGCAGATGTCGCCGCGGACGACCCGCAGCCGGGGGTCGGCCCGGACCGGTGCGAGGCTGCCCTCGGTGCCGGCGTAGGTGAACTTGTCGAGCACGGTGACCGCCTCGGCGTCGACGGCCGGTTCGGCGCCGGTGAGCAGTCGCCGGACGTACGCCGAGCCGATGAAGCCGGCGCCGCCGGTCACGAGGATCCTCACGGCTGGCAACGTACCGTCCGCGGGACTGCCGTGCGACGGGATGTCCAGGACGACGGCGACGGCGCCGCGTGACGCAGCCTGATCAAACGGCTGGGTTGAGCGCTGCCCATCCGGGCCCCCGGGCGGCTAATGTCACATCATGGAGCGGCGAATCTTCGGCCTCGAGACCGAGTACGGCGTCACCTGCACCTACCGCGGGCAGCGTCGGCTTTCCCCCGACGAGGTCGCGCGGTACCTGTTCCGGCGGGTGGTGTCGTGGGGCCGGTCGAGCAACGTGTTCCTGCGCAACGGTGCCCGCCTGTACCTGGACGTGGGCTCGCACCCCGAGTACGCGACACCCGAGTGCGACTCGGTCGTGGACCTGGTGGCCCACGACCGGGCCGGCGAGCGGATCCTGGAGGGGCTGCTCGTCGACGCGGAGAAGCGGCTGCACGACGAGGGCATCGCGGGCGAGATCTACCTGTTCAAGAACAACACCGACTCCGCCGGCAACTCGTACGGCTGCCACGAGAACTACCTGGTGTCCCGGCACGGCGAGTTCGGCCGGCTGGCCGACGTGTTGATCCCGTTCCTGGTCACCCGGCAGTTGATCTGCGGCGCGGGCAAGGTGCTGCAGACCCCGCGCGGGGCGGTGTACTGCCTGTCCCAGCGGGCCGAGCACATCTGGGAGGGCGTCTCCTCGGCGACCACCCGGAGCCGGCCGATCATCAACACCCGGGACGAGCCGCACGCCGACGCCGAGCGCTACCGCCGGCTGCACGTGATCGTCGGCGACTCCAACATGAACGAGGTCACCACGCTGCTGAAGGTCGGCACCGCCGACATCGTGCTGCGGATGATCGAGGCCGGGGTGGTGATGCGGGACCTGTCGCTGGAGAACCCGATCCGGGCGATCCGTGAGGTGTCGCACGACATCACCGGCCGGCGCAAGGTGCGACTGGCCTCCGGCAAGGAGGTCAGCGCGCTGGAGATCCAGCAGGAATACCTCGCGAAGGCGACCGAGTTCGTGGAGCGCCGGGGCGGCGACCAGACCGCCAAGCGGGTAGTGGAGCTCTGGGGGCGGGTGCTGCGGGCGGTGGAGACGGGCGATCTGGACCCGGTGGCCCGGGAGATCGACTGGGTGACGAAGCTGCGGCTGATCGAGCGGTACCAGCGCAAGCACGACCTGCCGCTGTCGCACCCGCGGGTGGCGCAGATGGACCTGGCGTACCACGACCTGCGGCGCGGCCGGGGCCTCTACGGGCTGCTGGAGCGGCGCGGCGAGGTGGACCGGGTGGCGACCGACCCGGAGATCTTCGAGGCGAAGGAGACCCCGCCGCAGACCACCCGGGCCCGGCTGCGGGGCGAGTTCATCCGGCACGCGCAGGAGAAGCGGCGGGACTTCACCGTCGACTGGGTGCACCTGAAGCTCAACGACCAGGCGCAGCGCACCGTGCTGTGCAAGGACCCGTTTCGGGCGTACGACGAGCGGGTGGAGCGGCTGATCGCGAGCATGTGATGACGGCGGGGCGGCGGCCGGTGCTGAACGGCACCGGCCGCCGGCCCACCGGTAGGCTGGCGGCGCGATGAACACTCCCGAACCGGCCGACCGCGAGCGCGGCGGCACCGAGAAGCTCAACTGGATCGACCGCCGCCGCGAGAAGATCCGCGCCGAGATCGAGCGCAACCGCCGCGGCGAGTACGCGGTGCCGACGTGGGTGCTGGCCACGGCGCTGATCGTGATCGTCGGCGCCTGGCTGGCGTTGATCTTCTTCGCCGGCTGACCCGCCGCTCCCGCACACCGATCGCCGGCGAGCCCGGTCAGCACGGCCGGCCGGGTCGGCCACCGGAGGGGACCGCGGCGGGCGGGCCGGGGTATCCGTCCCGCCCGGCCGGGTCAGTTGTACGGCATGGTGGGGAACCAGCCGATACCGAAGTGGGCCGGCACCCGCAGGTCCCAGTACACGACGGTGAAGACGCCGAGGGCGATGAGCAGTCCGCCGGTCACCACCGCCGCCCGGCGCGGGTCCGCCATCCAGCGCAGGAAGCGTCCCCGGGTGGCCAGCACGACCATCGCGAAGATCAGCGTGACCAGTAGGACGTTGCCCAGGGACTGCAGGGTGAACGCGAGCGCCCCGTAGAGCGGGTTGCCGGTGTCGGCGGCCCAGTGGAACAGCTTGTTGAACAGCGGGTAGGGCCGCCCGACGAGGAACCCGCCGACCAGGGCGCCCATGGCGACCACCCGGGCCACCGGCCGGTGGGCGAAGACGTCGGGCAGCACGCCGAGCGCGGCGAGGCCGAGGTAGGTCAGCGCCAGGCCGATCACGCCGAAGACCACCGACGACTGGATCAGGCGGACCGGTATCCCGTCGACCACGTCGGTGGAGAGCTGGGGAAGGCGGTCGCCGAGCAGCACGCCGACGATCCCGTAGCCGGCCGAGACCACGACCATGCCCAGCGCCAGCCAGCCGACGGGCCGGAGCAGGGAGCGCAGGGAGGCGCCCGCCGGTTCGGTGTCGCCGGCGCCGCCGACCTGGCTCATCGGGCCGACCGAGGCGGCCATGGCTATGTTGCAGGCGGTGAAGGTGCCGGCGAAGCCGGAGACGAAGGCGAAGAGCAGCCCGGCTGTGGTGCCGGTGATCGCGGTCGCCTTGGCGTCGTGCCCGAGGACGGTGTTGGCGACGGTGTCGCCGATGACGGAGTCCACCAGCTCGAACGACCAGAGCACGGCGAGCAGGACGCCGGCTGCGACGCTGATCAGCGCCACCCGCGCGCGACGTGCGGCACCGACCGCCGGTTGAGGGCGTACGGGGAGACCGGGGGCTTCCGGGATCTGCCGTAGGGACATGTCGACTCACCTTCCGCTGCGTCAGGGCCGCGCCGGCGTATTCCGCGCCCGCCGTGGCGGGTGGGGTGGAGTGC
>NZ_QGGF01000776.1 GCF_003857015.1 Micromonospora globispora
GAGAACTCCCCGGTTCGGGCAGCAGCGGCGCGATCACCGCCCATGCTTCATCGGTTAATTCACCACGACGCACCACCGGCACATCGTCAACGATCAACCACTACAAGATCGGCAGGACACGCCCTAAACGGCGTTGGGGCTAGTCCTGGGCTAGCCGGCCCACCGGGCCGGCCAGAATCCCCGCAAATCGGGTGAACCGTCTGAAAGAGTGGTCTCTGTGCGCAGGAACGTGACCGCGACTCATGACGGGCACGGCGGGCAGAGAGGGCGAGGCATGAGCGAGGATCAGGTGATCACCGGGTCGGATACGCATAGCCGTCGAGCCCTGCTCACCGGTGCGGGCGCGGTCGGCGCGGCGGCGGTTCTGGCCGCCTGCGGCGGCGACGACTCCGGCGACGGGGCCGGCGCCCCCACCACCGCCGTTAGCCCCACCGCCAAGAGCACCGGCGGCGGCGGTCCGGCGGCCGGCGAGCCTTTGGCCAAGACCACCGACATCCCGGTCGGTGGCGGCAAGATCTTCGCCAAGGAAGGCGTCGTGGTCACGCAGCCGAATCCGGGCGAATTCAAGGGCTTCAGTTCGATCTGCACCCACCAGAACTGTACGGTTTCGCGCGTCGAGGGCGGCACGATCGACTGCCTCTGCCACGGCAGCAAGTTCTCCATTGTCGACGGCTCGGTCAAGACGCCCCCGGCCACGCGGCCGCTTCCGCCTAGGGAGATCAAACTCACCGGCGACCAGATCTCCCTGGCCTGACCCGCGCTGCACATCTCGGCCCCGGACTTCCTGGCACTGTAGTGGCCCGCCGCGACGAGTGTGCGCGCGATACCCCGAGTCGGGGGCGACCGTTGCACCCCTTCGCGGCGGTGTCCACTTTGGCCCGGAAGTGGCTGACAGCGCCGTCAAGGCTGTCAGGCGGCCACCCCGGAGTCCAGGATTTGCCGTTTTCGCCACCAGGCGGGCCTGCTACCTGGGCCTTTGTGGTGATTGACCCTCCCGGACCGGTGCGGCTGGTCCGTCCAGCGGTCAAGCCGACAACTGTCCGCCGCAAGCGGCGATCGCCCACCTAACACAGCGCTACTAGTCACGGGCTCCCGTCGGGCGGATCCCGAACAATCTGTTGGAGGTCACCGCGGATCTGCCCTTGCCTGGAGAGGATGGGCCTGTCGGAGAACCGCTGTAACGGGGGACCATGGGTGGTCGGGATGGGCGTACTGGACTGGCTTCGCCGCCGGGACCCGAGCTACCAGGCGATCCGTCGCGCGGCGCGGCTGACGCTCGTGTGCTCCCTGAACTTCTACGGCTGCCGGTACGGACTTGGCAATACCATCCTGGCGACGTACGCCTTGTTCGGCTCGGTCGCCACCGGCCTGTTCGCCCAGTTGCCAGGCCCCGCCGGCCGGCGCGCGCGCACACTGCTTACGGCATTGCCTGCGGCGTGGGTCCTGATCGCCCTCGGGACCGTACTGGCCGTGAGCACCTGGGCTGCGGCGGCCGGGATGCTGGTCGTCGGATTCGCGGTGGCGTTCGCCGGCGTCGGCGGCCCGGGCCCGCGTGGACTGGCCAACGCGTTCCAACTCTTCTACATCCTGGCGTGCTTCCCGCCGTACGATCCGGGGACGCTGCCGGCGCGACTGGTTGGTGTGACGCTCGGCATCGTGCTCCTCGCCGCCGCCGAGGTGGCGCTATGGCCTGACCCGGCCCCGGTGCGCTACCAACAGCGCGTCGCCGACGCGGCGGAGAGCGTCGCAAGGTTCGTCGACGGGAAGGCGGACGTGCTGGCCGGCGAGGCGGGCGCGGATACGGAACTGGTGCGCCGGCGGGATCGCGCGTTTCGTGCCATGGAGCGGGTGCGGCTCGTGCACCTGGCGCCGACGCAGCGACCGACATCGGCCGGTGCCCGGGATCGGGCGTTGCGGGAATGCGCAGCAGCCCTGCGTCAGGTCCTTGCGTTGGCGCACCGCCTTCCGATCGAACCTGGCGCGGGAGAAGCCGACCACGTCGATGTGGCACGGCGGCTACACCAGTGCGCGGCTACGACCCGTGCCGCTGGCCGCACTGTTCTCGCCGAATCGCCGGCCGTCGGCATTGATGAACTGCACGCGGCCAGTGCGAGACTCGATGAACGTCTCACGCGTCGAGGCACGGCCGCACTGCCGCGGGCCCCGGACGTCGCACACCTGCGCCTCGATGCGATGGCCCAGGTGATGGTCGAGCAGGTCCGCACCTTCGCCACGGCCGCGCGGATCGCCGCCGGGTTTCCGATCCGGGCCGATGAGGCGCATCCAGGAGAAGGGCCAGATCTGTTCTGGTACGCACGGCAGAGCGCGCTGTCGCTGTTCTGGCAGCGGTTCCGGGTGCACCTCACGCCGAGTTCGGTCTATTTCCAGGCAGCCCTGCGGATCGCGGTGGCGCTCGCCGCTGCCCGGGTGATCGCTGGCTCGTTGAACCTTCAGCACGGTTTCTGGGTCCTCCTTGCCACCCTCACCCTCATGCGGACGTCCGCGGCTGACACACGTACCACGCTGCGGCCCGTTTTGGTCGGCACGTTCGCCGGTGCAGCCGTTGGCGGCCTTCTGCTGGTCGTGACCCCCGGGCCCGCGGTGTACGTGCCGTTGCTCCCGATCGCGATGGTGCTGGCTTTCGCCGCAGGTCCGCTGCTGGGCCTCGGCTGGGGGCAGGCGATGATCACGGTGCTGCTCACGTTGGTGTTCGCCCAACTCGCCCCAGCGAACTTGCAGCTGGCCAGGGCACGCGTGGTCGACGTCGTGATCGGCGCGGGGGTCGGAATCCTCGCCGGCCTGCTGTTCTGGCCGCGAGGCGGCAGCGGACAGCTGCGGCGGGACGTCGCGGCCTACCTTGAGCACGGTTCCATCGCCGTCGAGGAGACCGTCGAGGCTATGACGGGCAGGAAGCGACCACGCGAGGGACTCGACGCGGCGCGTCGAGCGATGGTCTTGGCGGACGCCTCCTTCTGCCAGTACCACTCCGAGAGCCACCACCCGGGGATGTCCCACGTGGACTGGGAGGCTGCGCGCGCCGCCGGTAACCATATGGTGCGCGGCGCCGAGTCGCTGCTCAGAGACATTCCGCCTGGCTCCCTGGCCGTATGGCCCGACGCCGCTACCTCGCTGGCCAGTTTCACCCGATGGCTCCGGTTCGCGTACGCCGACCTCGCAACGCGGGTGCGGGCCGGCCGAATCGCCCGGCCGGTAAGCACGCCATCGGCACCTGAGGACGTCCTCGGCCACGTCCAGGCGATCATCAATGCCGGCGAGCATCGGCGCGAGGTCCTACGCCCGGTCGAGGTCGAGGTATGGCTGGCCGGCCTCTCCAGTGACCTCGAAAGGATCAAGGCGCCAGCGGATCAACCGGCGCAGCGCGCGACGCGGTGATCGGTTTGACGAAGACCACACGAACGCCCGGCACGATTCGTGGCCTCGGGGCTGCCGATCGATCACCGACCCGACATCGTTGATGTGCGGCAGCGAGTGGGTGGCTGGGAAGGCGATCTGATCGTCGGACGCAACAACCAGTGGGCGATCGCCACTCTCGTCGATCGAAACAGCCGCCACCTGCGCCTGGTTCACCCGCGGCCGGCCGCAGCGCGTCGCCGAGATTCGCCGTCTCGGCAGGCCGATCGAACCGGGTGATCAAAGCCCTTACGTGCTCCACCCGGCGACGGCCGGGAGACCGCCAGATAGGGCCAATTTTCGAGGCCGGGGGTTTCAGATGATGTTTCATGGGTGCAGCACCGCCTTGATCACCCCGTTCTCGCGGCGGTCGAAGCGCCGGTACAGCTCAGGCGCGTCCGCGAGGGTGCCGTGGTGGGTGACGATGATGCCGGGCCTGGCCCGGCCGGAGACCACCAGGTCTCGCAGCAGGCGGGTGTAGCGGCGGTCGTGGGTACGGCCGAACCGGACCGCGACGCCCTTGCCGAATAGCGTCCCCCACGGTGCGACCAGGTCTTCCCGGGCGGTCGCGCCAGGGCGCGGGTGCAGGTCCTTGTCCGGGTACACGCCGGCGACGCCGATCGCGCCGGTCGGGTTGACCAGTTGGGCTGCGTCGGCGATCACCTGGTTGGGGCGTTCCTGGTCGGGGTGTTCTCGGTCGCGGGCCTGGAACCCGACCGCGTCGACCACCTTGTCGACCCCGCTCAACTTCTCCTCTCCGAGGGGCAGCCCTGCCCGTGCCCGGTCGGCGCGGATCTGCTCGACCGGGTCGCCGCGGCGGAAGTCGATCGGGACCGCCCCCAGTTCGCCGGCCTTGTCCAGCCGGGCGTCCACGCCGTCCACGCAGTACACGACCCGGGCGCCCCGGAGCAGAGCCGAGTAGGCGCTGAGCAACCCGATGGTGCCGGCTCCGAACACGGCCACCGTGTCACCGGGTTCCACGCCGGCGAGGGTGGCGGCGGCGTGCCAACCGGTGACGAACGCGTCGGCGAGCAGAACGAAGTCGTCCTCGTGCGCGTCGCCGGGCTCCCCGGGCAGGTGTAAGCAGTTCGCGTCGGCCCACGGCACGCGAAGCAGGTCGGCCTGGGCGCCCCGGTAGGGGCCCATCCCGGCGTAGCCGTACGCCGCGCCCGGCCCCTCGACCCGGACCCGCAGACACGCCGCGGAAAGTCCCCGGGAGCACATCGCGCACGTGCCGCAGAACAGGTGGGTGGGGATCACCACCCGCATGCCCGGCCGGACGGTCTGCACGGCGCTGCCCACCTGCTCGACCACACCCAGCGGTTCGTGGCCGAACACCAGGCCGGGGTTCGCGCCGGTCCGCCCGTCGTACATGTGCAGGTCGGTACCGCACAGGGCGCTCGAGGTGATCCGCACCAACGCGTCGGTCTCCGCCTCCAGCGTCGCGTCCGGCACCTCCCGCACCGCGACGCTCCGGACATCCTCGTAGACGACAGCTCTCATTCTTGTTTCCTCCGGTCGGTGATCCCGGCCCGCCGGTGCCCCAAGGCGGCGGCGACGACGACAGCCACAACCAACGTCGCCGCCAGGGCGGGCGCCCAGATCGGCGCCACGCGCAGCGTCAACGCGCCGAGCACGGCGCCGCCGAGCAGCCCCAGCAGCCGGGTGACCCCAGCCGCCCCGGCGGCGAACCGATGCGGATCGAGTACGACGCCCCGGACCACGTCGGTGAGCGAGCCCGTGAGGTACGTGGTCGAGGCGCCCCGTATCCCGGCGTTGATGGTGACCACGCTCTGTATCCCACTCGCCGCCGAGGCGCCACCGAGCAGCGCCAGCCCGCCGGCGTACCCGGAGCGCGCTGCCGTGCTCCACCAGCCCACCGCAACACCGACCAGCAGTACCGCCTCGACCGCCGCCACCATTCCCGTACGGCGGCCCCAGCCTGGCCTGACGCGGCGCAGCGGCAGAGTTCCGCCAGCCAGGCCCAGCGCATATCCGCCCACCGCCGTTGCCCCGCCCGCCAACAGGCGGGTCTCCGCCGTGGCTACCGCGCGGCCGAACTGCACCAGATTGCCGGTGATCACGCTGGCGAAGAAGCCCCCGAGTCGGGTAAGACAGAACACATCGAGGCAGCCGGACGCGGAGGCCAGCACCACCAGCAGCCGGGCCACCGCCGGCTTGGACAAGACGGGGTCGGCTTCGTGCGCATCGCCGGGCCCAGTCAACCCCGGCCCCGGATGTCACTCGTACGACTGCCCTCCTCGACCCAAGTCGCTGACTGCGCGACAACGGCTTCTTCCCGCAGTCGCGCCGTTCATGCCACCTCCGGACGACCGGCGGCCCAGGCGAATCGAACCAGGAGACATGGCTGACCGTTCAGGCCTGGGACGCCCAGACCTGGGATTCAAATTCCTTGTCCTGCTTCAGGCTGATCTCGGGACACACGGTCCGGTATGGATGGTGGTCGGCAGGAATTGTCCTGACCATGGTGTCGATCATCTCTTGGGGGTCGTACTGGTTATCGAGATACGCATTGAAGTCGGGCTGTACCAGCATGGCGCTCGTGTCATCCCGCCACTGGAACATCGCCTCGACTCCCGTGTCGTTGTAGCCGGTGCGGTAGGGGCCTGGATTTATCGTGGCGACACGAATCCCCCTCGGCTCCAGTTCCATCTTCATCGCCCACGCCAACGCCTCGATGGCATGTTTGGTCGCGGCATAAATCCCGACCCATGGCCTGGTTCGGATGCCGACAGCCGACGACACCCAGAAAATCTTCCCATCATCCCTGCCGAGCATCTGCGGGGCGAACCCCTGGACAAGCTGCAGGTGACCGAAGACGTTGACTTCGAAGGACCGGCGCACCCGTGCCATGGGTATCTCCACCACGGAGCCCGCTTCCTGAATACCGGCATTGAGCACGAGAATGTCGACGTCGTAGCCGAACGCGTGTTGTCGATCGAACTCATCGGTCACGTCGAGTTTGATCGCCTCGAGGCTGACGCCTTGCCGCTGTGCCTCGGACCGCAGGTCACGGACCTGGGACCAGATCTCGGCACTGGCAATGACGTGATGCCCTGCACGCGCCAAGCCCAGGGCAGCGCCCCGACCGAGCCCGGAACCTGCTCCGGTGATCAGAATATTCGCCATGCCTGCTCCATCTCCTGCCGGCCAACACCTACCTTTCGGCAACCGCTCAATGCTGGAGGACGCGGGTAATCACCGTGAGGTCCTCGCCGCCGAGCCCGTGGTCCACCGCCCGTTGCCACTGCGCGGCCAGGCTGTTGGCCACTGCGAACCGGTCGACGTCGACCTCGAGCAGCGCCAGGTTGACGTCCTTGATCGCGAGGGAGAGCGGGTACTGCGGCGAATAGTCGTCCTGGCCGATCCGCTGCAGTTTCTCGTCGGCCCAGACCGAGACCAGCGGACTGCCCTGCAATGCGCCAACCACCGCCGCGCGGTCCAGCCCGAGGGCGTGGCCGAACGCGATCGATTCGGCGAGCCCCTCGGCGATGAAGGCGAGCAACAGGCTGTTGACCAGCTTGAACCGGGAGCCGGAACCGGCCGGTCCGACCCAGACGGTGCGCTGCCCGATCGCGTCGAAGACCGGGCCGATCCGGTCCCGGACCTGCTCCGGGCCGGAGGCGAGAACAACCAGTTTTCCCTGCTCCGCAGGGCCTCGGCTGCCCGCCACCGGCGCGTCTAGCAGCACGACGTCGGGCCGTTGCTCAGTCACCAGGCGGGCGATCCGTTCCGTGCCGGAGACCCCGATCGTGCTCATCTGAGCCCAGATCACGCCTTCTGCCATCGCGGCCAGCATTCCCAGGTCGGCAGCGATGGACACCACCGCGTCCGCGTCGGTCACCATCGTGATCACCACGTCCGCCCGGCGTACCGCCTCCGCCGGACTGTCAGCGACCTCCGCGCCCTGCCCGCCGAGCTGCCGGGCCGGCTCCGGGCGGCGGTTCCAGACCACCGTGGGCAGGCCGGCCCGGAGAATGTTCGCGGCCATCGGCCGCCCCATGCCGCCGAGCCCGAGTACGGCCACCCGCTGCGTTCCCGCCATCTGACCCCCCGTACTCCTCCTACCCGGCAGCGTAGGTCAGGGTCGGGCAGTGGTTGACCGGAACGACGCGGCTACGAGCGGACCGGACCGGTCGACACCCACGAGATTGGCACGTTCGACGACGCCGTCGTCGTGCAGATCCGCATCGCCGCAAGCGAAATCTGCTGCCCGCGCTAGCTCTCACCCAGCAGCATCAACTGGTCCGCCACGCCGTCACCGGCACCACGTGACGTCAGCGGGGCGGCTGAACCCTCAGACATCCTCCACGCGGCCATCGATGTCGCCTGCCCGGGTGCACGTCGACCTGCTTGCGGAGAAGGTCATCGGCTGGCCGCAGGGTGATCGCTTGGCGGGGTCCGGATTACGGCCACTGCGGGGGCGGCAGCCGCCTACGCTCGTATGAACCGCCCTGGCCGACCTTCGCCGCCGAGCCGACTGGTGGCGGTAGGCGGGGTGACAGCGGGGAACAGGCATCGGGGGAGACGGCATGTCCCAGCAGGAGGACCGTTCAGACAGCCAGCCGCGACTGCATCAGCATGGCCGGGAGATCCAGGCGTTCGGCACTGTTCGACAGCTACCGGTCGGCCTTTCCTACGACGCGCGAATGTACTCGTGTGAACGGTTGAACAGGATCCTCGCTGATACTCGAATTCTGCACTCGCTCTACAAGAAGCATCATTGGCTCATGCGCGGCCCGACTTTCTACCAGCTTCACCTGCTGCTCGACAAGCACGCGGACGAACAGCTCGAACTGATCGACATGATTGCGGAGCGTATTCAGACGCTCGGCGGGATCGCGGTGGGGGACCCGCGTCACGTCGCTGAGTTGACCAGGGTGCCGCGCCCGCCAAACGGTGCCGAGGAGGTGCCAGCCATGCTCTCCCGCCTGCTGGAGGCGCACGAGATGATACTCATCGACGCGCACGATGCCGCAGGTCGGGTGGTGGAGGGCGGCGACGACGGCACCAACGACGTGCTCGTGTCGAACCTGATCCGCACCAACGAACTCCAGACGTGGTTTGTCGCCGAGCACCTTGTCGACACCCCGGTCGTCCAAGTCTCGGAACCGATCGCGGCTGCACGTTTGCGATGAGCCGACGCCGGACTCGCGGCAACGACGAGCTGTCCGGCGGCCAGGACGGGTGGCGGCCAGGGCCATCCCCTCAGCGCTGGGCCGTCCCCGTCAGCAGCGCCAACCCGGTCTCCGGGTCGACCCGCTTGGTGAGGCTCGCCCCGACCTCGGTGCTGATGACCTCGAGAGTTGGCCACACCTCACCGTGCAGGAGGTGGCCCCCTACGGTCGTGCCGTCGCGGTGGCCGAGTAGCGCGTGCACATGCAGCGCAGCCTTGCCCTGGTTGTCAGCGATATCGCCGAGCAGAGACAGGACTTCGACCTGCTCCCGAACCGGGATGGGCAGGTAGTCGCGCTTCCCGCGGTCGAAGTAGCCCAGCTCGGCCGACTTGAACCCGGCCACAGCAGTGACCCGGGCACCGCGGATGTGGTACCGCGCTGCTACCTCGTTGATGGCGGTCACTGCGTCCTCCCCCTTGTCGACCGCGACCACCACCACGCGCCGGTCACCATCGGTCAGTTCGAGGTCCCGCACGATTCTTGCTCATCTCGATAGGCATGAGAGCTGGCCGCCCGCCGAAGACGCCGTCGGTGCGACGGCGTCAGGGCAGGAACGCGGCCCTGCCGCGGCTGCGGGCACGATCGCCACCGCCCTCCGCAGACGCTGGTTGGAGGCGCCAAGAAGGTTGTCGTCGGACCGCGTCGTTGCCCACCCCACCACTGCGGCCGACATACGCCCGGGTCCGTGCCGCGTGGACGACCTCCTGGTCAGCGTCACATGGCGCAGGACGACTCTCGTCCGGGTCAGGCAGGCAGCGCAGCCGGAGCCGGGGATCAGTTCCATGCTGGCAGCATGGGAATCTAGGCCGTGATCCGCTCGGGGTGGGGTTCACTGATCATCGTCATCATGTGCGCGGTCCAGGGGGCGACGAGGCGTTTGTCGATCTCGCCCCGGACGATGCGGTAGAAGTTGGAGGTGTTCATGTGTTTGTCGAGGGCCGCCTGGTCAGTCCAGTTCTCGTACAGGAACATGACCGACGGGTCTTCGACCGACTGGTAGAGGTCGTAGCCTAGGCATCCGGGTTCGGCGCGGGTGATCGCGACCATCTCCAGGTGGCAGTCGCCGACCGCGGCCTCCTCGCCGGCCTTGATCGTGAAGAACGGCACGAGGGTCACCTGAGCCGGCGAGTTCGCGACCGGCCGTGGGCGGTCGGGCCGGGCGTCGGGTTCCGACAGCAAGTGCGCGCGCCACTGGGCGTATGGGGCGACGATCTCGCCCGCGACGGTCTGTGTGAGGCACTGCCGCACGTGTGCACTCGCCAGATGCGCGTCCAGGGCCTGCTCGTCCGCCCAGTTGCCGAGCACGTAGAACGCGGCCGGGTTGTTCTTCAGCTGGTGCGCGTCGTAACTGAGGTTGCCGCGTTCCTTCCGGGACTCCTGCACGAGCTGCAGAAGGGCGTCCCGGACGGCGTGCGCCCGCCCGGGACCGGCGATGAACTGAGCCAGGACCGTCGCCTGTCGGGGCGATGCAGGCGGCAGAACGCTTCGTCCGCGTTCTTTTCCTATCACGATCGTCCCCTTTCTCCGGGCCGGAGCGTGCCCTCAGTGACATTGGTCCTGTCGGTCCGTTGTTGCCGACATTCGGGGATCCGGGAAACGTCGGCCTCACGCCGAAACACTTCCGTCTGCTTCGACGCCCCAACGGGGACACCCCCTCCTCTGGACCAACGTCCGATATCAGGGTGTCCAATCTCAGGAGAAGCCCACGGACACCACATCAGGGTGCTGACTTGGGAAGCGACGGACGGGACGATCTGTATGCCGGGTTCGGTGGACCCGGGCGCGGCACCGCGACCCCCGTACGGCCACAGCGGGCTCCACCGCTGCTTGTGGCTCCGTGTCATCTGCGTGCTCGACCTGCCGGCACTGCGGTCCGGGTTTCGGCCGCCGTCTTGATGAGCTGTGCCGCTTCGTCGGGGTGGGAAACCATCGCGAGGTGGCTGGCAGGTACTTCGATGGTGGTCGCGCCCATGCGGCTGGCGAACATGCGCTGCGCGTCCGGCGGGATCGCTTGGTCCTGCATGGCGACCAGGTACCATGACGGTAGCGATTTCCAGGCCGGAACGCCCATTGCTTCGGAGAACGTGGAGCCGGCAGGTGGCTGCTGCACGGCGTGCAGCACCTTGGCCCGGGCCGGGTCGACGTCGGCCGCGAAGTGTTGGACGAATTCGTCCTGCGGCTGCCACATGAAGCCCTGCTCGTCGGCGAACAAGTGCTCCAGCGCCGGCGGTGTGGGGCCCTGCGACAGCAGAGCGCCGAGCGACTCCCCCTGGTCCAGCCCGAAGGCCGCGATGTACACCAGCCCGACCACGTTTGGCGCGTCGGTGCCGAGGGCCGTCATGATCTGGCCGCCATAGGAGTGTCCGGCCACGATCGTCGGGCCGTCCTGCAAGTTCAGGACCTGGCGTAGCCGAGCGACGTCGTCGGCCGTCGAGGTCAGGGGAACTGCGGGGCCGTCACCTGGTAGCCGTCGGCCTGTAGACGCTCGATAACCCCGCTCCAACAGGAGCCGTCAGCCCATGCGCCATGGACCAGGACAATGCGTGGTCTGCCGTTCATGCTGGCTTCCCTTCCTACTGCGTGGAGTGGTCGTTTCTGCCCATGGCTGGCCCGCTGGGCCACGGCAGATACCCGCAAGTTGACTGTGGCCGCCGCCCCGATCAGGTGCAGTCAGGTCGCGAATACCGCCTCGGCCCAGGCGTAAACGCGCGCGGTCCGGCCAGTCGACAACGGACGGGAAGCAGCGAGGAAGCAGCCAGACGAGCAGCGACGGCCGAGACCAGACCGCACAAGGCGGCACGGGGGGCATGCTCCGCAATGTGCAACGCGACATCTGATGACATCGCACGATGTTCCGCAACCGCACTCGTATGAAGGTCAGGGGTTCTTGGTTGCGCTGGCCTCAACTCACCCTGGGCAGACAGGGCACCTGGCGGGCGCAACCTCATTTCCCGCACCCAGTACGACTCGTCTGGCCGAGTCACTCTGTCCGTCGGCATCGGGTCAAACGGCGCCGACGCCCGCTCCCAGGAGTTCATCTACTACACAGCATGACCGGACAGCGGCGGCTGACCCCCTAGCGACGTGCGATATTTCGCGGGTGTGATGTTTCCGCTGGAGGCGCTGTCCGCTGCGATCGCGGCACGCACCGTCATCTGGGCGCGGCTTGCGTTGCGCTGGCAGACGGGCCAGGTCCAGCCGAACCACGACAAGCCCGTCGCGAGCGCTGTGCTCGAATCATCGGCGTGGCTCGTAGAAGTCATGATCTGGGGTACACGCGAGGCCGAGTTGGCCACGGTCCGGCTCGCCGACGACAGGATCGTCAACAGCCATTACGACCTTTCCAGCCGCGACGATCTCGAAGCGCCGCTTGACGAGCTCGTCGGACTGCTCGCCGCCAACACGGTTCCCGGTGCCGCAGTGGTCGCATGCGGATAAACATCGGCCGCCCTCGGCAACGGCGCTGCGGTCACCGCGGTGCTCGCCTGGCCGTGGTGCGTGGTGATCAGGGGTGGACCGGTCCGCTGGGCCCGTGGTCAAGGCGCAACGACTGCATGATGAGGAACGTCGTCGTGGTGGTGAAAATCTCGATGTCCGCGGCGGCCAGCACGCCCTTGTACTTGGCGATGACGGGCGCGGCCGCGCGCTCGGTGACGGTGTCGAGGTGGGCTTTGACCCCGGCCCAGGCGTTCTCCCCGTACCTCGCGTAAAACGGCATCGGGTCGACGTTGGCCAGTGCCTCTTTCGCGCAGGCCTCGATGTCGGCGATGTACTGCTGATGCAGCGCGACGTCATCGTGGGTGGCGAGCCGGCCGAGGTGCCCGCAGATGAAGTGCGTCCACGGGTAGGACAGCGCGGTGGCCGGGGCCTTCATGTACCCGATGACGTCCTCGCTGAGGTTGAGGTTATAGATGGGCACCCACCCGGCGTTGACGACGTCGATCATCATCAGGGTGTCGTGTTCGGGGAAGTGGATGAAGATGTTGTCCGGCGAGTGGTTGGGGCCGTGCCAGGCCAACTCGACGCGCTCACCGCCCACCTCGAGGGTGTAGCGGTCGGCGAAGGTCACCTCCGGCACCGGCCGGGCCGGGTCGTTGTCCCGCACCAGCAGCCGCCGGGTCTCCTCGTGCCCGACGTGGACCACGTCTCTGTCGAACAGTGAGGCCGCGCCGGCGTGGTCGGCGTGGTGATGCGAGTAGACCAGGTGGGTCACCGTGTTGGGTACGCCGTTGGCGGCGGCGATTTCGTCCACCGCCCGCCGCAGGTTTCCGCCGATGGACGGCGGTGCGTCGAACAGCACCACGCCGTCGCGGGTGGTCAGGAACGCCGACTGGTAGACGCCGTCGGTGACCCAGTACAGGTTCCGCTCGACCCGCCCGACGTAGTACCCCTGCTCGTTGAGGGCCGGGCCGAGCGCCGACCGCGGGATGGGCGCGTAGTCGGGCAGGTCCGCGGGGCTCCCCGCGCGAGAGGCTGTTGATGTCACGGTATCTCCCTGGTATCTCAAGGCACGTCCCAGTGGCGGCCGTGCGAGCCTTCGCGGCGGGCCTAGCTTCGCCGCTAGTGTCCTGTCTCGCAAATAGATAGCCGTTTTAGTAGGCTCTGGGCGTGACACGTGCTGCCGCACCACTGGTGCTCGAACCCGGCCAGCGGGAACTGCTGGAGTCTCTTGCCAAGTCGCGTACGG
>NZ_QGGF01000053.1 GCF_003857015.1 Micromonospora globispora
ACCGGCTGGTCCGGGACGCCCTCGGCCCGACCGAGCAGCCGGACCGCCGTGGCCGCGTCGGCCTGCTCGCCGAGGGCGTCCCGGACCAGCCGGTCGGCGGTCGCCCGGGGCGTCTCCGTGCGGTCCACGCGCACCCCGAAGTCGACCAACGTGTCCAGCAGTTCGTCCCACGCCGCGTGCGCGTCCGCCCGGGCCCGGTCGGCGTCCACGCCCACCACCACCGCACGCACCCCGCCGGGGGCGCCCGGCACGGCATCCAACGTGGTGGCCTTCGGGACGAGGGTCCGGCTGATCCGGCGACGGCGCAGCGCCAACCGGCGCAGCGCCGGCACGGTGAGCAGCGCCAGCAGGGCCAGGACGCCGGCCGTCCACCATGGCCACACCGGGGCCTGCCGCGTCGGGTCCGCACCGTCGACGGCGAGGCCCGCGTCGGTCTCCCGGTCCTCCTTGTCCGGCCGGTCCGGCCCCGCGGAGGCGTCCACCCCACCCGGCGCGGCGGTGCTGCCGGGCGACGTCGGGTCCTCCTCCGGAGCATCCGTGTCCGGCGCCCACGCCGACCGGATCGAACCCTGGACGCTCGCCGCCGGGGTGGCGTCGAACGGGACCCAGCCGATGTTGCCGAAGTAGACCTCGGTCCAGGCGTGCAGGTTCCGGTTGGTCAGCACGTACGTGCCGTTGCTGGAGTTGCTGCCGTTGGTGAAGCCGAACGCCACCCGCGCCGGGATGCCGGCGGCCCGGACCAGCCACGCCATCGCGGCCGCGTACTGCTGGCAGAAGCCGACCTTGGTGGCGAGGAAGTCGGTGATGTCCTCCCCGCTGGTGCCCCCCTTGGTGGCGAGCGAGTAGGTGAACCCGTTCTCCACCGAGAAGTAGTCGTAGATCGCCCGGACCTTGTCGTAGTCGTTCTGCTTGCCGTGAACGAGCCGATCGACCAGCCGGTTGACCTGGGGTACTGGCGGGGTGACGGTCTGCTGGCGCAGCACCGGGTCATCGGCCGGCAGGGACGGCGCCGCGCGCAGCGCCGCCGGGCTGTACGTCGAGCGGACGTAGTCGAACGAGTACCGCTTGCCCCGGGAGTTGTCCCGGTTGGAGAAGACGATCTGGAGGTTCGGGTCGTAGAGCCAGGCGCCGTTCAGGTCCTCGGTCTTCACCGGCTCCGAGTAGACCGGCAGCAGGGGCATGTTGAGGTTCTTCGTCACCTCGACGGTGGCCCGGTAGCGCTGCCGCTCGACCCCGCGGCCGTCGCGGTCCGTCGGATCGGGCAGGTTCCGGTTCACCGCCCGGCCGGTCGGCACCCGGACCCGGAAGCCGTCCGACCGTAGCTCGTCCGCCACCCCGAAGCGCAGGTAGAACGGGGCGGGCTCGTTGGTGGAGACCTTCACCAGCTCGGCCACCTCGGACTGGTTGAGCTGGCCGCTGAGCGCGGCGAACAGGTCGATCCGCCCGGGGCTACCGCCCTGCCCCGGACGTCCGTTGCCGGTGCCCGTGCCGGAGCCCATCGCGTCCATCAGGCCGCCGGTCATCCCCGGAACCGCCAGCGGCAGCACCACCGCCAGCGCCACGCCGACCACGGCCAGCCGCCGGCCCGCCGCGGCCAGCGGGGACGCCTCCCAGATGTCGACGTCCCGGCCCTCGCCGGTGAACCGGCGGCCGAACCGGCGTACCCGGTCGACGTTGTCGGTGACCAGCAGCCACAGGTACCCGCAGGCCCCCACCACGAACGGCGTGGCCGGGACGCTGTCCACGTAGACCGCCACCGGCACCGAGTAGATCGCCAGCATGGGCAGGCCGGCCAGCGCCGGCCGGCGCAGCCCCACGGTGAGCACGTCGACCAGCACCGCGACCCCGCCCACGCCGAGCACGGTGAGGAAGAGCAGCGAGTCGACGTCCGGCACCTTCACCCCGTACGACCGCATGTCCTGCACCGAGTCGGTGAGCAGTTCGCCGAAGTGGGCGAAGGTGCCCGGGGTGGGCAGGAACGCGAGCAGCTCGGTGCCGCCCGGGAAGACCCAGGTCAGGGCGAGCAGGAGACCGGCGAGCATGCCGAGGATCTGCCCCCACAGGGGCGCCCGGACCAGCCGGGCCAGCGCGGCGGCGCCGGCCACCACGGCCACCACGATGGCGGCCTGGATAAGCCACGTCCAGCGTTGGAAGATCGCCGACAGCGGCGCCGCGGAGAGCAGCGTCGCCGCGGCGGCGACGAAGCCGAGGTTCCGGTGCGCGGTCACGGGTTCACCCTTCCGGTCATCGCACGCCTCCGGCCACCGTCTCGGCGAGCGCCGCGCGCAGCGCGAAGCCCTGCGAGCCGCGGGCCGCCTGCGGCCACAGCACCGGCAGGCGGCTGCCGTGCTCCACCCCGATCATCCGCCAGCCGCTCTGCAGCAGGGCGAGCGCCGCGGTGCCGTGCGCGTGTTCCGCCTCGGCGCGGGCCCTCGGCGGGAGGTTGAGCCAGGTGGAGCTGTCCAGCAGGAAGCCGACGCAGGTGGCGCCGTTGCCCCGCAGGCCGGCGAGCAGTTCGGCCTCGGCCGTGCTCAGCGTGCCGAACAGGGCGATGATCAGCCCGCCGTCGGCCCGCTGCCGAACCCGCTGCACCAGCGTGGTGATCTCGCCCCGCTTGTCCAACCGGACCTCGGCGAGGTGGTCGAGGAGCAGACCGTCGCCGCCCGCCTCGGTGGCGTTTACGTCCGCCCCGGAGCCGGTGACCAGGCGCAGCTTGTAGCCGGCCTGACGCAGATGCACGGCGATGCTCGCGGCGGCGGAGACCGCCCACTCGAAGCTCGCCGTCGGGCCGTCGCCCCGATGGCCGAAGGCCCGGGTGTCCAGCACCACCGTGGCCCGGCTCTCCCAGGGCTGCTCCTCCCGGCGCACCATCAGCTCACCGGTGCGCGCGGTCGACTTCCAGTGCACCCGCCGCAGGTCGTCGCCCCTCCGGTACTCCCGGGTGGCCGCGTCGTCCTCGCCGTGCACCGCGACCGACCGGGCCCGGCTGTCGCCGCTGCCGGCGTACTCGCCGGGCAGCCGGACCGTGGGCAGCGGCGTGACCTGCGGGATGACAATGAGATGGTCGGTGCTGGGGAAGGCGCGGCTGAGCTCGCAGAGTCCGAACGGGTCGGTCAGCCGGACCACCAGCGGACCCACCTCGTACCGGCCGCGCACGTCGGCCCGGACGGTGTACGCCACCGAGCTGGCCTGGTGCGCGCCGAGCCGTTCCAGCACCACCCGGGGCCGGCTGCCCAGCGCGTACGGCAGCCGGTCCTCCAGCAGCAGGGTGCCGGTGGGCAGCCGGGACAGGTTCTGCAGCCGCAGCACCACCCGCGAGCTCGCCCCGACCGGCACCCGGTGCGGCTCCAGCGAGCGGTTGCAGGCCAGCTTGTACCGGCTGCGCCCGACGTACGCCGCCGCGAGCAGCGGCAGGATGGCGAGCAGGACGGCCACCCGCAGCAGGTCCTTCTCGCCGAGGATGGCGGCGGAGACCGCCGCGGCGATCGCGGCTGCCAGGAACGAGCGGCCGCGGGTGGTCAGTCCACGCAGCCCGTCGCGCACCTCACGGCCTCCGCGGTTCGTACGGCCCACGCCCGTTGTTCGGGGCGGGCCGGGTGTCGTACGGGGAGCGCTTGCGGTCGTGCGGCACCGGCAGCCGGTGTACCAGCTCCGACACGATCGCGTCGGTGGTGCGCCGGGCGAGCTGCGCGTCGGCGGTCGGGATGATCCGGTGCGCCAGCACCGGCACCGCGAGCGCCTGCAGGTCGTCGGGGAGCACATAGTCGCGCCCCTCCAGGGCGGCCACGGCGCGGGCGGTGCGCAGCAGCTGGAGGGTGGCCCGCGGGGAGGCGCCCAGGCGCAGGTCCGGCGCCTCCCGGGTGGCGGTGACCAGGTCGATCGCATACTGCTTGACGGCGTCGGCGACGTGCACCTGCCGGACGGTGGCGATGAGCTGGCGGACGATGGCCGCGTCGGAGACCGGGCGCAGCTCGTTCAGCGGGTCGGTGGCCCCGTGCCCGTCCAGCATCGCCAGCTCGGCGCCGGCGTCCGGGTACCCCATCGCGATCCGGGCGGTGAACCGGTCGCGCTGCGCCTCCGGGAGCGGGTACGTCCCCTCCATCTCGATCGGGTTCTGCGTCGCGATCACCATGAACGGGGTCTGCAGCTGGTAGGTGACCCCGTCGACGGTGACCTGCCGCTCCTCC
Organism: Micromonospora globispora; assembly: GCF_003857015.1. Taxonomy (GTDB): domain Bacteria; phylum Actinomycetota; class Actinomycetes; order Mycobacteriales; family Micromonosporaceae; genus Micromonospora; species Micromonospora globispora. Next base: position 4,188 of record NZ_QGGF01000053.1, read on the forward strand.
ATGCACTCCAGCAGCGCGGACTGGGTCTTCGGCGAGGCCCGGTTGATCTCGTCGCCGACCACCAGGTTGGCGAAGACCGCCCCGGGGCGGAACTCGAAGTCGTGCGTCTCCTGGTTGTAGACGCTGACCCCGGTGACGTCGCTGGGCAGCAGGTCCGGGGTGAACTGGATGCGGCGCACCGAGCAGTCGATCGAGCGGGCCAGGGCCTTGGCAAGTTTGGTCTTGCCGACGCCGGGCACGTCCTCGATGAGCAGGTGGCCCTCGGCGAGCAGGACGGCCAGGGCGAGCCGGACGGTGGCCGTCTTGCCCTCGATGACCTGCTCGATGTTGGCCACGATGGCCTCGCTGGCGGCGCGGAACTCGTCGTGCGGCAGCAGACCGCCCACCTCGTCCCAGGTCTGTTGTGTCACGGGCCTCCTCCTCGTCGCCTGGACGGCAGCTCTGTATAGAGCACCTGGACCCGCCGTTGGGTTCGCGACGCCGAGCCTCGTCTGCCGCAAAAATCTCTCTAGCCTCTCAGGCTAACCATGTTTGTCGCCTTCGCCGACCCCCGCAGCCAGTCGGTCGGTTACGCCCGAATATTCGCCCGACGGGTGACTTCCGCGCCGGTTGTCCGATGCCGGGACATCGACGCCGGACGCTGCGCCGGAGCTCCCGAACGGCGCCGGCCGGGGCCTCGGCGTCCCGACCTGTGGTGGTGGGCGCGTGGGCCGGGCGTTCGGCGGGGTACACTGCCGGACATGGCCGGAGTCTTCCTGCTTCTTACCGAGCCGTGCTGATGCGCTGACGCGCGACAGCACGGCGGCCCCTCCTGCGCGAGGGGCTTTTTTGTGCCCGCAGCAGACTCCCCATATCCGACATGAAGCGCCGAGGAGACGCCATGAGTGAGGCAGCCGCACCGGCGAGCGACATTCCCCCGTTCCGCTACACCGCGGCCCTGGCCGACGAGATCGAGCACCGCTGGCAGGACACCTGGGAGCGGGAGGGCACCTTCCACGCCCCGAACCCGACCGGTCCGCTGGCCGACCCGGACCACCCGCGGGCGGGCGCGGAGAAGCTGTACGTGCTGGACATGTTCCCGTACCCCTCCGGGGCGGGCCTGCATGTCGGCCACCCGCTGGGCTACATCGGCACCGACTGCTTCGCCCGCTACCAGCGGATGGCCGGGCGCAACGTGCTGCACGCGATGGGCTTCGACGCGTTCGGCCTGCCCGCCGAGCAGTACGCGGTGCAGACCGGCACCCACCCGCGGACCACCACCGAGGCGAACATCGAGCGGTACAAAGCGCAGCTGCGCCGCCTGGGGCTGGCCCACGACGAGCGGCGGTCGGTGGCCACCATCGACACCGACTTCTACCGCTGGACCCAGTGGATCTTCCTGCAGATCTTCAACTCTTGGTACGACCAGCAGGCGGGCAAGGCCCGCCCGATCGCCGAGCTGATCGCCGAGTTCGAGGCGGGCACCCGGCCGACGCCGGACGGCCGCCCCTGGGCCGAGCTGACCGGGGTCGATCGCCGGAAGATCGTCGACGACCACCGGCTGGCGTACGTCTCGCAGGCGCCGGTGAACTGGTGCCCGGGGCTGGGCACCGTGCTGGCCAACGAGGAGGTCACCGCCGACGGCCGTTCCGAGCGGGGCAACTTCCCGGTCTTCAAGCGCAACCTGAAGCAGTGGATGATGCGGATCACCGCGTACGGCGACCGGCTGCTGGACGACCTGGACACCCTGGACTGGCCGGAGCCGATCAAGCTGATGCAGCGCAACTGGATCGGCCGATCCAGCGGCGCCCACATCGATTTTCCGGTCGTGCCCACTGATTCCGGTTTCGCGGGCGAAGCCCGCGTCAGAGTCTTCACCACCCGACCGGACACCATCTTCGGCGCCACCTACATGGTGCTGGCGCCCGAGCACGAGCTGGTCGACGCGCTGGTGCCGGCCGCCTGGCCGGAGGGGACGAAGGACGTCTGGACCGGCGGGCACGCCAGCCCCCGGGAGGCCGTCGAGGCGTACCGAAAGGCCGCCGCGGCCAAGACGGACGTGGAGCGGCAGGCCGAGACCAGGGAGAAGACGGGCGTCTTCGTCGGCGCGTACGCGACCAACCCGGTGACCGGCGGGCGCATCCCGATCTTCATCGCCGACTACGTGCTGGCCGGCTACGGCACCGGGGCGATCATGGCGGTGCCCGGGCAGGACGAGCGGGACTGGGACTTCGCCGAGGTCTTCGAGCTGCCCATCGTGCGCACCGTGCAGCCGTCGGAGGGCTTCGACGGCAAGGCGTACACCGGGGACGGCCCGGCCATCAACAGCGCCGCGCCCGACCGTGGCCTGGACCTGAACGGCCTGGGGGTGGCCGACGCCAAGGCCCGGATCATCGAGTGGCTGGAGGCGAACGGGTCCGGCACCGGCGCGGTGACCTGGCGGCTGCGGGACTGGCTGTTCAGCCGGCAGCGCTACTGGGGCGAGCCGTTCCCGATCGTGTACGACGAGACCGGCACGCCGATCGCGCTGCCCGAGTCGATGCTGCCGGTCGAGCTGCCCGAGGTGGACGACTTCTCGCCGAAGACGTTCGACCCGGAGGACGCCCAGAGCAACCCGGAGACCCCGCTGTCCCGGCGGCGCGACTGGGTGGAGGTGGAGCTGGACCTGGGTGACGGGCCGAAGCGCTACACCCGGGAGACCAACGTGATGCCGCAGTGGGCCGGCTCCTGCTGGTACGAGCTGCGGTACCTGGACCCGACGAACTCGCAGCGGTTCGTCGACCCGGAGAACGAGCAGTACTGGATGGGGCCGCGCGGCGCGGGCGACTGCGGCGGCACCGACCTGTACGTCGGCGGCGCCGAGCACGCGGTGCTGCACCTGCTGTACGCGCGGTTCTGGCACAAGGTGCTGTACGACCTGGGCCACGTCTCGTCGTTCGAGCCGTTCCGCAAGCTGTTCAACCAGGGCTACATCCAGGCCTACGCCTACACCGACGCCCGCGGCGCGTACGTGCCGGCGGATCAGGTGGTGGAGCGCGAGGGCGGCTTCTACCTGGGCGACACGCAGGTCAACCGCGAGTACGGCAAGATGGGCAAGTCGCTGAGGAACGTGGTCACTCCGGACGAGATGTGCGCCGCGTACGGTGCGGACACGTTCCGGGTCTACGAGATGTCGATGGGCCCGCTGGAGGTGTCCCGGCCCTGGGACACCCGGGCGGTGGTCGGCTCGTACCGTTTCCTGCAGCGCGTCTGGCGGGCGGTGGTCGACGAGTACACCGGCAGGTCGCGGGTCGCCGACGGGCCGGCCGACGAGCCGACCCGCCACCTGCTGCACAAGGTCATCGACGGGGTTCGTGGCGACATGGAGGCGATGCGGTTCAACACCGCGATCGCCAAGCTGATCGAGCTGACCAACGGGCTGACCCGGCTGTCGGCCACGCCGCGCGAGGTGGCCGAGCCGCTGGTGCTGATGCTGGCGCCGTTCGCCCCGCACGTGGCCGAGGAGCTGTGGCACCGGCTGGGTCACGACGCCTCGCTGGCGTACGCGGACTTCCCGAAGGCCGACCCGGCGCTGCTGGTGGCCGAGACGGTCACCTACCCGGTGCAGGTCAACGGCAAGGTCCGTGGCCGGATCGAGGTCGCCGCCGACGCGTCCGAGGAGGACGTCCGCGCGGCGGCGCTGGAGGCGGTCGCGTCCTCGCTGGCCGGCAAGGAGCCCCGCAAGGTCATCGTGGTCAAGGGTCGGATGGTCTCCGTCGTCGCCTGACCGGCTTTCGCAGGATGGGAGGCCGCGACCTCGTGAGAGGTCGCGGCCTCCCGCTTTGCTGTCAGCTGGCTCCACGACGACCAGTCCCGGGCATGGTCCTCCCGGGGCGCGACACGCCGGCCATTGTCGGCCGATCGGGTTCTCCGCGCACGGGTCCGGCCGCTGTCGGCGGGCTCGTGGCACGGCCGGGCGCGGGATCAGGCGTGCCGGCCGTCCGCCACCGCGGTGCGGTGGTGGAGCAGCCACTCCTGCCAGTCGAGGTGGCTCAGCACCTGCCGGCCCCGCTCGTCCGTGCCCAGATAACGGGGTGCCAGGCCGGCGCCGACCCGCTCGAGATGGCGCAGCAGCGCGGCCACGAAGTCGGCGTTGGCCGGGGGAGTGCGGCGGACGGTGTCGCCTACCCGGACCACCTCGGCGATGAAGCCGCCCGACAGGAGTTCCTCGCCGGTCGGCCCGGCGTGCCGGGGCGCGGGAGCGACCGCGTCGGCCCAGGCCGCGCGGGGGACCGGATCCGGTCCCGGGACGACCGGGACCATCAGCTCGGCCCCAGCCGGCGGTGCCGCTCGGCCCGCCACCAGCGGTGGATCAGCACCAGGCTGGCGATCAGGCCGAAGCTGGCCGGCGCCGCGGCGTACCAGTTGACGTGGCCGGGGGAGCTGACCGCCGCGCCGATCGCGGCGTAGCCGAAGGCGGTGGGCGCGGCGGCGATCACGCTGCCGACCAGGAACGGCAGCACCCGGGCGCCGGTGGTGCCGTAGCCGTAGCTGACCAGGCCGAACCCGGCGATCGGCAGCAGTCGCACGGTGACCACGCCGAGCACGCTCTGCCGGGCGAACCAGCCGTCCAGCCGGGCCAGCCGGCCGCGCACCCGCTCGGCCACGAAGTCGCGCCCCAGCACCCGGCCGACCGTGAAGCCGATCGCCGCCGCGAGCAGCGCCGCCCCCAGGGCGTACGCGGCGCCCTCCAGCGGGCCGAAGATGGCCCCCGCGGCGAGCGTGACGAAGGTCCGCGGGACCAGCGCCACCAGCAGCAGCGCCCCGCCGACCACGGCCGCGACGGGGGCGTACCCGTCGAGGGCGTCGGCCAGCCGGGGGAGGTGTTCCAGGTCCGGCCGGGGCGCCAGGAGCAGCAGCAGCGCGAACCCGGCGAGCAGGAGCAGCAGCAGGGCGAACCGGCGTGCCGACGACTGCCGGAGCAGCCGCCGGACGGCGGGAATCACGCCCGGGCGGCGGCCACCGCGGCGCGGCGCTCGGCGCGGAGCCGCTCGGCCCAGGTGTCGTCCAGCGCGGAAAGCTGGTGGATGCCGGTGGCCCAGCGCAGCAGCAGGTCGGCCAGGGCCGGGTTGCGGGCCAGGGCCGGCCCGTGCGAGTACGTGCCGAGCAGCTTGCCCCGCCAGGCGCCCTCGGTGGCACCGTCGTTGCCGACCCCGGCAGTGACCCGGGCCAGCGGTGACACCCCCGGCCCGAGGTGGGTGCGGCCGCCGTGGTTCTCGAAGCCGGTCAGCGGCGGGATGCCGAGCCGCGGGTCGACATCGCCGGCCAGCTCACCGACGGCGCGGGTCGGACCGCGGTCGGAGGAGAGGTCGAGCAGTTCCAGCCCGGTGCACTTGGTGCCCTTGGCGAAGAACGAGGTGCCGAGGAGCTGGTAGCCGGCGCAGACGCCGAAGACCACCGAGCCCTGCGCCACCGCCCGGTGCAGGCCGCCGTCGGCGAGCAGCCGCTGGGCGCCCAGCGCCTGCGGGCCGTCCTCGCCGCCGCCGATCAGGTAGATATCGGCGGTGGAGGGGAGCCGCTGGTCGGAGCGGACCTCCAGCACCTCGACCGGCATGCCGCGCAACTGGGCCCGGCGGGCCAGGATCAGCATGTTGCCCCGGTCGCCGTAGGTGGAGAGCAGGTCGGGGTAGATCCAGACGATGCGCAGGCTCTCAGTTGACACGGTCCAGCTCCGCTCGAATGTCCTGGAAGGCGGTGTAGTTGGCGATGACCTCCAGGCGGCCCGGGGGCACCGACCGGACCGCCTCGTCGAAGCTCCGGACGTGCTGGAACGGCACGCCGTTGACGTCCAGCCGGACGGCCAGGTCGTACGCCCGGTCGCCGGTGATCAGGACCTGCCGACCGCGCAGCGGGGCGAAGTCGACGTCGAAGAGCCAGGAGGTGTCCAGCCCGTCGGGGTCGCGGGCGTTGATGGAGAGCAGTGTCGGCGCCTCGTCGGCCATGTCGAACGCCTCCAGCCAGCTGGCCGGATTCTTCGCCAGCAGCAGCCGGACGTTGCGCCCGTCCCGGTCGACCTGGGCGTAGCGTCCGGCGACCGAGGTGACCGTGCCGAGCCGGGAGACCGCGTCCACCGGACGTACGCCGAACTCGGCGGCGACGGCCAGCGCGGTCGCGGAGTTGCCGATGTTGATCTTGCCGGGGAGCTGGAGCTGCACCTTGTGCCAGGCTCCGGTGGGGTCGAGCACGCCGTCGTCCTCGACGGTCCACTGCGGCTCGGGGCGGCGCAGCGGGCAGCCGGTGCACCACCACTGGTCCTCTGAGCGCTCGATCGTGGAGCCGCACTCAGGGCAGACCCAGGAGTCGTCGTGCCAGCGCTGGCCGGCGCTGAACCAGGTCACGTGCGGCGGGATGTGCCCCTGGGCCGGGTCGGCGGGCGGGGTGGCCGCCCAGACCACCATCGGGTCGTCGGCGTTGGCCACCACCCGCACGTCCGGGTGCCGGACCAGCGCGGCCCGCCAGAGCTGCGCCATCATGGCGACTTCCTTGGCCCGGTCGAGCTGGTCGCGGGAGAGGTTGAGCAGCGCCACCACGTGCGGCTCGGTGGCCTCCAGCACCTGGGCGAGGTAGTGCTCGTCGACCTCGAGCACCGCGTACGGGGTGCTGCCGGCCTTCGCCAGGGCCGAGGTGTGGCCGGTGGGCATGTTGGCGCCGAAGGAGTTGGTGGCGACCCGGCCGAGGACGCCGACGGCGGCGGCGGCGAGCCGGGTGGTGGTGGTCTTGCCGTTCGTGCCGGACACCAGGGCGATGGCGCGACCCGCCGACAGGTGTGCGAGCAGGTCGGGATCGATCTTGAGGCCGATCCAGCCACCGATCACCGAGCCGTCGCCACGACCCGCGGCCCGCGACAGCGCCGCGGCGGTCCGCGACACGGAGCTGGCCACCTTAGCCCGCATGGGCATCTTCGCGTCCGTCACGCGAGCGAGGTTACCGGACCCGCCACCCCGCCAGATCGCCGCAGACCGCGATCCGTTCGGCCGTGCGGCGGCGGCGGACGGCCAACGGACGCTCGGCCGGATGGAGTCGATCAATGTCGGGTAGCGGACGCGGTGTGCGACGCGCTGCGGCCCTCCACTCCGCTCCACCCCGTTTGACGTGCTCTTTTGCCTCCGCAACCGGCGCGCCACGCGGGCGTTTTAGGTTGCAGGTGGAGGGAAGTGGAGTAGAGTGGGGCGCGATGGTGAGGCCGGGAGGGCCGCACCGGCCCGGGGGGTCAGCGGCGCCGCGAACGCCGCTCAGGGCGAGGGGGTTGGGCCGATGTTCCTCGGCACCCACACTCCGCGCCTGGACGACAAAGGCCGGTTGATCCTTCCGGCGAAGTTCCGGGATGAGCTGGCGGGGGGTGTCGTGATCACCAAAGGGCAGGAGCGCTGCCTCTACGTCTTCCCGATGCCCGAGTTCCAGCGGATCGCGGAGCAGTTGCGCGCGCAGCCGATGACGCACAAGGCGGCCCGGGCCTACAGCCGGGTCTTCTTCGCCGGCGCGCACGACGAGGTCCCGGACAAGCAGGGTCGGGTGACCATCCCGGCGCACCTGCGGGCGTACGCCGCCCTCGACCGCGATCTGGTCGTGATCGGCGCGAGCACCCGGGTGGAGATCTGGGACAGGGCGGCCTGGGAGGCCTACCTCGCGGAGAGCGAAGACGACTTCGCCGACATCGAGGAGGGGGTGCTGCCCGGCGAACTGTAGGGCGTGGCGACGCCCGACGTACTGCGAGATCTCCAGCCGCTTTCGAGTTCCTGGCGCCCCTTCCCCGGCGCCAGGCGCACGATCCGAAGGGGCCTCGGCTCCGGCGGGCGGGAGCGGATGGGGATCTGGCGGTATGACGAGGCGTCGTCCGACACAGGACGCGACACGGACGAGAGAACGTTTCAACCAGTGGGGGTCGAGATGGGGGAGCTACGCGGCACGCACGTGCCGGTGCTGCTCGAGCGGTGTCTCGAGTTGCTGGCCCCCGCGCTGGGCCGAAACGGACGGACGATCCACGTCGACGCCACGCTCGGTCTGGGTGGGCACGCCGAGGCGGTCCTGGAGGCGCACCCGAACACGGTGCTGATCGGCCTCGACCGGGACACCGAGGCACTCGCCCACGCGCGGGCCCGGCTGGCCCGGTTCGCCGACCGGATCCACCTCGAGCACGCCGTCTACGACGAGCTGCCCGAGGTGCTGGACCGGCTCGGGTACCCGGCGATCGACGGAGTGCTGTTCGACCTGGGGGTGTCGTCGCTGCAACTGGACGCGCCCGACCGCGGGTTCGCGTACGCGCAGGACGCACCGCTGGACATGCGGATGGATCAGACCCGGGGGGTGACCGCCGAGGAGGTGGTCAACACCTACTCCCACCCGGAGCTGGCCCGGGTGCTGCGGGTGTACGGCGAGGAGAAGTTCGCCGGGAGGATCGCCTCGGCGATCATCCGGGAGCGCGAGCGCGGCCGGATCACCTCATCGGCACGGCTGGCCGAGCTGGTCCGGGAGAGCATTCCGGCACCAGCCCGACGAACCGGTGGACACCCGGCAAAGAGAACGTTTCAGGCTTTAAGGATCGAGGTAAACAGAGAGCTGGCAGCGCTGGAAGCGGCGTTGCCGGCGGCTCTCGACAAGCTCACCGTGGGCGGCCGCATGGTGGTCCTGTCCTACCACTCGCTGGAGGACCGGCTCACCAAGGCGGCGCTCGCCGACCGGGTCCGTAGCAAGGGCCCGGTCGACCTCCCGGTCGAACTGCCCGGGTCGGGCCCGACGTTCCGGCTGCTCAGCCGGGGTGCCGAGCTCCCCGGGGACAAGGAGGTGGCCGCCAATCCGCGGGCCGCCTCCGTGCGGCTGCGGGCCGCGGAACGGCTCGACCCGGAGGCGGCCCGGCAGGGGCGTACCGACCGCGAACGGTACCGCCGCCGGGTCAAGGCGATGCACCAACCGGGGACGGGGTCACCGGGATCCGGTACGGGTCCGCGGTCGGCCCCGGGGGACGGGAACGGGACGGACGAAGAGGGGGAGGGGACATGAA
>NZ_QGGF01000424.1 GCF_003857015.1 Micromonospora globispora
GTCCACGCCGGCCAGGAAGATGATCAGGTAGTACTTGCTGCCCTGCGGGAGCGGGAAGAAGGTCCTCGAACTGGGCGGCCAGTTCCCGGGTGTCGTGGTGTGCGCCGGCCGGCCCGTCGTCGGCCCAGGAGGGATCGCCGACCGCTGCCTCGTCCGGCGGGAGGGGGACCGGGGTGGAGTCGGGCGCGGGAGTGGCGTCCCGGGTGCCGGCGGCCGGGGCTTCGGAGGAGAGCCGTCGGAGAAGCGTACGGGCGACACGGGGGACCATACGCGAACCGTCGGGTCCTATGGGGACATCGCCGATCATGATTGCGCCAAGTGATGGAAATCGTTGGGTGTTGCCGTGGCGCCGCGTTTATCCGGTCGATGCTGTCGGACCGGGCCGCTAGGGTCGCCCGGTGACCACTGCGCAACCACTCATCCAGGCTCGGGGGCTGGTGAAGCGGTTCGGCGACTTCACCGCCGTCGACGGCATCGACGTCGAGGTACAACCCGGCGAGGCGTTCGGCTTCCTCGGGCCCAACGGCGCCGGCAAGTCCTCCACCATGCGAATGGTCGGCTGCATCTCCCCGCCGACCGGCGGCGAGCTGCGCATCCTCGGCATGGACCCGGTCCGCGACGGTCCGGCGATCCGGGCCCGGCTGGGGGTCTGCCCCCAGCTCGACAATCTCGACCCGGAGCTGACCGTCCGGGAGAACCTCACCACCTACGCCCGCTATTTCGGCATCCCGCGCCGGGTGGCCCGGGAGCGGGCCGCCGAGCTGCTCGACTTCGTCCAGCTCACCGAGCGGGCCGACAGCAAGGTCGAGCCGCTCTCCGGCGGCATGAAACGCCGGTTGACCATCGCCCGCGCGCTGGTCAACAACCCGGAGATCGTCCTCCTCGACGAGCCCACCACGGGCCTCGACCCGCAGGCCCGGCATCTGGTCTGGGAGCGGCTGTTCCGGCTCAAGCAGCAGGGCGTCACGCTGGTGCTCACCACGCACTACATGGACGAGGCCGAGCAGCTCTGCGACCGCCTGGTGGTGATGGACGGCGGCCGGATCGTGGCCGAGGGCTCACCCCGGGCGCTCATCGAGCAGCACTCCACCCGGGAGGTGGTGGAGCTCCGGTTCGCCGCCGAGTCCCAGGAGGCGTTCGCCGGCAAGCTCGACGGGCTGGGGAAGCGGGTCGAGGTGCTGCCCGACCGGATCCTGCTCTACGTGGCCGACGGCGACGCGGCGGTGGCCGAGGTCCACGCGCTCGGGCTCGTCCCGGCCAGCGTGCTGGTCCGGCGCAGCAGCCTGGAGGACGTCTTCCTGCACCTCACCGGCCGCACCCTGGTCGACTAGGGCGCGAGCGGGAACTCGCAGAGGGTCCGCCACGCCGCATCCGGCGTTCCAGCGATCAGCCGCACCGCGTGCACCACGGCCTTGACCGGCAGGCGCGCGGAGACGGCGTCGGCGGCCCGGGCGAGCACCTCCACCGGTACGTCGTGACCGATCGTCAGGTGCGGCACCAGGTCGTCGAATATCCCACCGTACGGAGGTGCCTGCGGGAACCGCTGCCACAGCGCGGCGGTGAGCGCGCGGAACGGTTGGTCCGGCTCCGGTGCGAGCCACGCGACCGTGTCGCCGAACCACTGCACCCGCGCGAAGGAGACGTCGAAGCACGGCACCGACCGGACGGTCTCCGCGACGGCGGCGAGCACGTCGGCGGTGATCTCTTCCGGCGGGAGGAAGGGGTAGACGACGGTGACGTGCGCCGGCACGCCCCACGCGGCGGCGCGGTCGAGCGAGGCGCGGAACTGGCCCACCGCGTCCTCGGCCTCCGGTAGGGCCACGATGAGCGCAGTCTGCGTCGCTTCCATGGCCGCAGTCTCCAGCTCTCATCGACGAGAGTCCACCCGGTATCCCGGGCCGGATGGTCGAGACTCGCGTCAGAGCAGGCCCGGCGGGGGAAAACTGCCACGACATCCCCCGGTCGCCGGTCGTAGGGTGGCCGCGGTCTGTCGTACCCGGGCGGTAGGAAGGCCGTCGTGGGTCGAGAACGGGGGGTGATCGACGTGAGCGTGGCGGAGCAGGCCCGGCCGGCGCTGCCGCGGGTGCCGGCGCTGGCGGTGCTCGCGCACTACCTGGTGGGCTACCGGCGGACCTGGCGGGCGGGCGTCTTCTCGTCCTTCCTGCTGCCGGTGCTCACCGTGCTCGGCTTCGGCTTCGGCGTCGGCGCCTACGTCGACCAGGGCGTCGGCGGCGTGCCCTACCTCGACTGGCTGGTGCCGGGCCTGATCGCCTCCACCGCGATGCAGGTGGCGATCGGCGAATCGACCTGGCCGGTGCTGAGCAACTTCCGCTGGATCAAGACCTACTTCGCGCAGAGCGCGGCGCCGCTGCGGGTCGGTGACATCCTCGCCGGCCACCTCGCCTTCGTGCTGTTCCGCGTGCTCACCAGCTCCGCCTCCTTCCTGCTGGTCACCGCGCTCTTCGGCGCGCTGCGTTCGGCGTGGTCGCCGGTCGTGCTGCCGGTGGTGCTGCTGCTCGCCCTCGCGGTGGCCGCACCGACCTTCGCGTTCAGCGCGTGGGTGCCGAGCGACAGCTACCTTGCGCTGCTGTTCCGCTTCGCGGTGATCCCGATGACGCTCTTCGCCGGGGTGTTCTTCCCGGTCGAGTCGCTGCCGGAGGAGCTGCGCTGGCTGGCGTACATCACGCCGCTCTGGCACGGGGTGGACCTCTGCCGGGCCGCCACGCTCGGGGTGGCGCCACAGTGGTCGATCCCCGGCCACCTGCTCTACCTCGCCGCCTGGGCGCTCGCCGGCTGGGTGCTGGCCCGGCGCGTCTTCCGCCGCAATCTCGTCGTCTAGGGGAGGGATGTCATGGTCGGTCTCGTCCTGCCCCGGCTGGTCAGCTTCGAGGGGGCGCCGCGCCGGTCGGCCTCGGTGGCCGAGCGCAACCTCGCGGCGCTGAAGAGCGCGTACTGGCTGGTGCTCATCTCCGGCTTCCTGGAGCCGGTGCTCTACCTCTTCTCCATCGGCATCGGGGTCGGGGCGCTGATCGGCGACCTCACCCTTCCCGGTGGGCAGGTGGTCTCGTACGCCGCGTTCGTGGCCCCGGCGATGCTGGCCTCCTCGGCGATGACCGGCGCGCTGGCCGAGACCACCTTCAACTTCTTCGGCAAGATGAAGTACATGAAGCTGTACGACGGGGTCATCGCGACCCCGGTGCAGCCGTTCGAGATCGCCCTCGGTGAGCTGGGCTGGGCGATGATCCGGGGCACCCTCTACTCAGCGGCCTTCCTGGTCGTCATGGTCTCGATGGACCTGACCAGCGCGGGTCGGGCGGTCACCGCCTTCCCGGCCGCGGTGCTGGTGGGCTTCGCCTTCGGCGCGCTCGGCATGGCCTTCTCCACCTTCATGCGCAGTTGGCAGGATTTCGACCTGATGGGCTCGGCCCAGTTCACCCTCTTCCTCTTCTCCGGCACGTTCGTTCCGGCGGAGGCGTACCCGGCCGTGCTGCGGTGGGTGGTCGAGGTGACCCCGCTCTACCGGTCGGTGCACCTGATCCGGAACATCTCCGTCGGGTCGTCCGGGTGGTCGTGGCTGTTGGACGTCGGGTATCTGCTGGCGCTGACCGGGGTCGGGCTCTTCGTGGCGTCCCGTCGGATGGCGGGCCTGCTCTACAAGTAGGTGGTTAACCGCGCGCCCCGTCTGGGCATCCCGAGAAGGACGATGCCGACGATGAGGGAGGGGCGATGGCCTCCGATGAGTCTTCCGCCCGCAGCGGGCGCTACCGCGGCGAAACCGGCGCGGTGTCCCGCACCCGCGCCGGCGTGGACCGGGCCCGGGACCGCTCCGACCTGGACCGGTCGGGTCGCGACCGGAGCCACCCCGGTCCGGTGGGGCCCGACGACGGGCCGGACAGCCCGACGGAGCTGCCCGGCACCGGGTGGAAGGCGGCGCTGAAGCGCACGGTCCGGGAGTTCCAGGAAGACAGCCTGACCGACTGGGCGGCTGCCCTCACCTACTACGGCGTGCTCTCGATCTTCCCGGGCCTGCTGGTGCTCATCTCGGTGCTCGGCCTGCTCGGCCCGCAGGCCAAGGAGGGCGTCAAGGACACCGTCAACCAGGCGGTGCCGCAGGAGAACATCCGGCAGATCATCGAGGGCGCGATCAACCAGGCGGGCAGCTCCGGCGGCCTGGCCAGCATCGCGGCGATAGTCGGTCTGCTCGCCGCTTTCTGGTCCGCCTCCGGCTACATCGCCGCCTTCATGCGGGCCTCCAACACCATCTACGACGTCCCTGAGGGTCGGCCGATCTGGAAGACGCTGCCGATCCGGCTCGGGGTGACCGCCGTCATCGGGGTGATGCTGCTGGCCAGCGCGGTGATCGTGGTCTTCACCGGCGGCCTGGCCGAGCAGGTCGGCAGCGCGATCGGGCTGGGTTCCACCGCGGTCACGGTGTGGAACATCGCCAAGTGGCCGGTGCTGCTCATCCTGGTCAGCCTGATGTTCGCGATCCTCTACTGGGCCTCGCCGAACGCCCGGCACGGCGGCTTCCGCTGGGTCAGCCCGGGCGGTGTGCTGGCCGTGGTGATCTGGCTGGTGATCTCCGGCCTCTTCGGCCTCTACGTCAGCAACTTCGCCTCGTACAACAAGACGTACGGCGCGCTGGCGGGCGTGATCATCTTCCTGGTCTGGCTCTGGCTCAGCAACATCGCCATCCTGCTCGGCGCGGAGTTCGACGCCGAACTGGAGCGCAGCCGGGCGATCCAGGCGGGACACCCGGCCGAGAAGGAGCCGTACCTCGAGCTGCGCGACGACCGCAAGCTGCGCAAGAAGCGCAACTCCGCCAGGCGCCGCTGAGCCGGCCCGTACCCGCGCTCCCGCCCCGCCGCGTCCCCGTTCGCGGCGGGGCGGTGCGCATCCCAGCCACTCGCGCCCACTTTTCGTGATCCACTACGTGCTTTTGCTCGGATGGACAAAAGTTTGGATCAGACCGGCCGAAGCTATGGACAGGCCGCCAGGAAGCCTCCTACTGTGTCGGACACGACACATCGGCGTTGCGTCGATGTGAACGACTCCGATGCGGAGGTGAGTCCCGGTGCGGACGCTGGACCCCCTGCACGTACAGCTGTTGCGGCTGCTCCGCGATGAGGGGGCGGTATCCCGGGCCGAACTCGGTGACCGCCTCCAGATGCCGCGCCCCCGCCTCCTCGCCGAGCTGGAGCGGCTGGTCGGCCTCGGCTACGTCGCCGAGGCGGGGCTGGCCGCGTCCCGCGGCGGGCGACGGTCCACCCTGGTCGAGCTGAGCCCGCACCTGCGCTTCGCCGCGGTGGACCTGGGGGCCAGCTCGATCGACGTCGAGGTGGTCAACGGGCGGTTGGAGCCGGTGGCCGCGTACACCGAGCCGGCCGACATCCGGTCCGGCCCGAAAGTGACCCTGCAGCGGGTCAACGAGCTGCTGCACAAGGCCAAGGTGGACGGCGCCTACGAGCGGCTCGACGCGGTCGGCATCGGCGTGCCGGGACCGGTCAGCTTCCGCGACGGGGTTCCGGTGTCGCCGCCGATCATGCCCGGCTGGGACCGGTTCCCGGTGCGCGAGCTGCTCACCCGGGAGCACGGCTGCCCGGCGGTCGTCGACAACGACGTCAACATCATGGCGATCGGCGAGCGGCACGGCGGGGTCGCCCATTCGGTGGACGACTTCCTCTTCATCAAGATCGGCACCGGCATCGGCTGCGGCATCTACCTCAGCGGCGAGGTCTACCGGGGTACCGACGGATGCGCCGGGGACATCGGCCACATCCAGGTCGACGCGAACGGTCCGATGTGTTCCTGCGGCAACCTCGGCTGCCTGGAGGCGCTGTTCAGCGGCGCCGCGCTCGCCAAGGAGGCGACCGCGGCGGCGCGGGCGGGCACCTCGCCGGCGCTCGCCGAGCGACTCGCGGCCCGGGGCGCGGTGACCGCGCTGGACGTCGCGCAGGGGGCGGCCGAGGGGGACGTCACCTGCATCCAGCTCATCCGCGACGGGGGTCGACGGGTCGGGGGCGTGCTGGCCGGACTGGTCAGCTTCACCAACCCGTCGATGATCGTGATCGGTGGCGGGCTCGCCCAGCTCGGGCACATCCTGCTCGCCGAGATCCGCAGCGTGGTCTACCGCCGGTCGCTGCCGCTGGCCACCGGCAACCTGCCGGTCGTCCTCTCCGAGCTCGGCCCGCGGGCCGGGGTCGCCGGGGCCGCGGTGCTCGCCAGCGACCTCGCCTTCGGGGAAGCATCGTGAGCGCGAGGAGTGAGCCGGTTTTGCGAGCCCCGCAGTCGCGAACCAGGGAGACACAGTGACCGCCAGCAACGCCGCCGGCCCGGCGGGGGCCGACGGTGCCGGCGAGCCGCCGGTCCCGGGACGGCGCGTGGCCGGTGATGCGGCCAGTGCCGATGGCATGGGGGAGCGCGCCGTCCCGGGACCGTCCGGCGGGCCGGTGACCAGCGACAGCGAGGAGGCCGTGGTGACGAAGGCGCCGCTGGTGGAGGCCCCCGCCGACACCGTCGTCGGCGAGGTGGTCCTGCGCCTCACGGACGTGGTCAAGACCTTCCCGGGCGTACGCGCGCTGGACGGGGTGCAGCTGGAGGTGCGGGCCGGCGAGGTGCACTGCCTGCTCGGCCAGAACGGCGCCGGCAAGTCCACCCTGATCAAGGTGCTCTCCGGAGTGCACCGCCCGGACTCCGGTGAGGTGCAGTGGCGCGGCGAGCCGGCCGACTTCGCCAACCCGCAGGCCGCGATGCGGGCCGGGATCGCCACCATCTACCAGGAACTCGATCTGGTCGAGGACCTCTCCGTCGCGGAGAACGCCTTCCTCGGCCACGAGCCGCGCCGGCTCGGCTTCGTCCGCCGCGGCCACATGGCCCGGCGGACCCGGGAGATCCTCGGCCGGCTCGGGCACCCCGAGATCCCACCGGGACGGATGGTCCGGGCGCTGCCCGCCGCCGGTAAGCAGGTCGTCAGCATGGCCCGGGCACTGTCCCACGAGGCCCGACTGATCATCATGGACGAGCCGAGCGCGGTGCTGGCCCACGACGAGGTGGGCAACCTCTTCCGGATCATCCGGGAGCTCACCGCGCAGGGCATCGCGGTCATCTACATCTCCCACCGGATGGAGGAGATCCGCGAGATCGGCGACCGGGTGACCGTACTCAAGGACGGTCGGACCACGGCGGCGAACCTGCCGGCGCGCGAGACCCCGACCCGCGACCTGGTCGCCCGGATGACCGGGCGGACCATCGAGTACGTCTTCCCGGACCGCCCGGCCGACGACCCCGCCGGCGCGGAGCTGCTCCAGGTGGAGGGGCTGACCCGGCACGGCGAGTTCGCGGACGTCTCGCTCAGCGTGCGGGCCGGCGAGATCGTCGGCATCGCCGGCCTGGTCGGCTCCGGCCGGTCGGAGCTGCTGGAGACGATCTACGGCGCCCGCCGCCCGCAGGCCGGTACGGTCCGGATGGCCGGGCGCGCGCTGCGGCCCGGCAGCGTCGGCGCGGCGGTGAAGGCCGGCATGGGGATGGCCCCGGAAGAGCGGAAGAGTCAGGCGCTGCTGCTGGGCGAACCCATCTACCGCAACGTCACGCTGGCCACCTTCGGCCGGTACGCCCGCCTGGGCTTCACCGACGCCGGGCGGGAGCGGGCCGAGGCGGACCGGATCGGCGACTCGCTGGAGCTGCGACCCCGGGACGTCCGCCGGCCGGTGCGCACCCTCTCCGGCGGCAACCAGCAGAAGGTGGTGGTCGGGCGCTGGCTGCTCGGCGACACCCGGCTGCTGCTGCTGGACGAACCGACCCGGGGCGTGGACGTGGGCGCCCGGGCCGAGCTGTACCAGGTCATCCGGTCACTGGCCGCCCAGGGCGTCGGGGTGCTGCTGGTCTCCAGCGAGGTGCCCGAGGTGCTCGGCCTGGCCGACCGGGTGCTGGTCATGCGGGAGGGCCGGGTGGTCCGCGAGGCCCCGGCCGGCGAACTCGACGAGAACACCGTGCTCGACCTCGTCATGGCGGGGTCCCTCATGGAAGGTGCGCCAGCATGAGCGAGATGACACCCACCGCGGCGCCGGAACGGGCGGCGGGGCTGCCGGCCCAGTCGCCGCCGGTGGACCCGGCCGAGACCGCGAAGGCGGAGGCGTCGGGCCGGCTCTCCTGGTGGCGGGGCGACGGCGGCGAGGGGGCCAAGCGCAACCTCGGCCTGCTCGCCACCCTGGTGGTGCTGGTCGTCATCGGCATCCTCACCCGGCCGGACCTCTACGGGAACGCGAGCTGGGTGTGGGGCAACACGCTCACCATCCTCAAGCTCGCCTCGGTGGTCGGCGTGGTGACCGTCGGCATGACGTTCGTGATCATCGGCGGCGGGATCGACCTGTCGGTCGGCGCGATCGTCGCGCTGGCGGGCGTCTGGTGCACCACGGTGGCCACCCAGAGCTACGGCGCCGGCGGCATGATCTTCAGCGCCCTCACCGTCGGGCTCGCCGTCGGCGTGGTCAACGGCCTGCTCATCTCGTACGGGCGGCTGGTGCCGTTCATCGCCACGCTGGCCATGATGGTCGCCGCCCGAGGGCTCGCCGCCGAGATCTCCGACAAGCAGACCCAGGTCTCGAACAACCAGTTCATCAACGGCATCGCCAGCACGAACGTGCTCGGCATCCCGCTGCTGGTCTACATCCTCGCCGCCGTGGTCGTCGCCGGCTGGGTGCTGCTCAACCGGACCACCTTCGGCCGCCGTACCGTCGCGGTCGGCGGCAACCCGGAGGCCGCCCGGCTGGCCGGCATCAACGTCCGCCGGCACACCCTGCTGCTCTACGCGCTCTCCGGCCTCTGCTGCGGCATCGCCGCGGTCATGCTGACCGCGCAGGCCACGTCCGCCCAGGCGGCGATGGCCAACCTTTACGAGCTGGACGCGATCGCCGCCGCGATCATCGGCGGCACGCTGCTCAGCGGCGGGCGGGGCACCATCATCGGTTCCCTGCTCGGGGTGGTCATCTTCTCCACCATCACCAACCTCTTCGCCATCAACGGCCTCTCCACGGAGGCCCAGAACATGGTCAAGGGCGGCATCATCGTCGCCGCCGTCCTGGTCCAGCAGGTGCAGTTCCGCAGCCTCACCCAGTTCCTCGGCCGTAACCGGCTCACCACCACCTGACCCAGCGAAACACCGGCGGCCACCTCGACAGCGACGGTGGCCGGGATCAGCACACCCTTTTTCACCCCACCACCTCATCAGGAGGTCGTCATGACCCAGCACAGTCGCGATCTGTCGCGCCGCCGGCTGCTGTTCGGCGGGGCCGCGCTCTCCGCCGGCGTGGTCCTCGCCGGCTGCACCAGCAACGAGCAGACCCCGACCGCCGCCCAGACCAAGGCGGCCGCGACCGGGGG
Organism: Micromonospora globispora; assembly: GCF_003857015.1. Classification (GTDB taxonomy): domain Bacteria; phylum Actinomycetota; class Actinomycetes; order Mycobacteriales; family Micromonosporaceae; genus Micromonospora; species Micromonospora globispora. The sequence continues at coordinate 9,379 of NZ_QGGF01000424.1, forward strand.
CAACAGCGAGCCCGGCAAGAAGGTGACCATCGGCTTCTCCGCCCCGGCCGCCGACCACGGCTGGATCGCCGCCATCACCAACAACGCCAAGGCGCAGGCCGCCGCGTACTCCGACGTGGAGCTCAAGTCGGTGGAGGCCGGCGCGGACGCGGCGGCCCAGCGCGCGGCGCTGTCCACCCTGATCTCCCAGAAGCCCGACGTGATCGTGCTGCTGCCGCACGACGGCAAGGAGCTCAACGCGTTCGGCCTGGAGGCGATGAAGGCCGGCATCCCGGTGGTCAACCTGGACCGGGCCTTCCCGGACGCGCGGGCCTACCGGCTGCAGATCAAGGGCGACAACTACGGCATGGGGGTGGCCGCCGCCACCTACATCGTCGCGCAGCTCAAGGCCAAGGGGGTCAGCAACCCGGTGATCGGCGAGATCCCCGGCATCGACTCGCTGGAGCTGACCCAGGAACGCTCCAAGGGCTTCGCCGACACCCTCGCCGCGAATGGCCTCAGGGTGGCCAACCGCCGGCCGGCTGAGTTCACCGCCGATTCCGGCCAGCAGGCCGCCACCGGGCTCTTCCAGGCCCTGCCGAAGATCGACGCGCTCTGGAACCACGACGACGACCAGGGCATCGGCGTGCTGGCCGCGGTCAACCAGGCCAACCGCAAGGAGTTCTTCATGGTCGGCGGCGCCGGCTCGAAGAAGGCGATGGAGGACATCCAGGCCGACAACACCGTACTGAAGGCGACCGTCACCTACAGCCCGTCGATGGCCTCCTCGGCCATCTCCCTGGCCCGCCTGATCGGCCAGAACAAGGGCATGTCGGACCTGGTGGAACTCCAGGTGCCCAAGGAGATCGTGCTTGCCTCCGAGACGATCACCAAGGAGAACGCGAGCAACTACCTGAAGCTCGGGTTCTGACACACGGGGGGAGACCCACCTTGTCCACTCACAACAGGCTCCTGCGGGTCGGCATGGTCGGCTACGCGTTCATGGGCGCCGCCCACTCCCAGGCGTGGCGCACCGTGAACCGGGTGTACGACCTGCCGGCGCGGGTCCGGATGTCGCTCATCTGCGGTCGGGACTCCGGGAAGGTGGCCGAGGCCGCCGACCGGCTCGGCTGGGAGGGCCACACCACGGACTGGCGGCGGCTGGTCGAGTCCGACGACGTCGACGTCGTGGACATCTGCACGCCCGGGGACAGCCACTGCGAGATCGCGATCGCCGCGCTGGCCGCCGGCAAGCACGTGCTCTGCGAGAAGCCGCTGGCCAACACCGTCGAGGAGGCCCGGGTGATGGCCGTCGCCGCCGCCCGGGCCCGCGCCGACGGGGTACGCGCGATGTGCGGGTTCAACTACCGCCGGGTCCCCGCGGTCACCATGATGCGGCAGCTGATCGCCGACGGACGCCTCGGCGTCATCCGGCACGTCCGGGCGGCGTACCTGCAGGACTGGATCGTGGACCCGCAGTTTCCGCTGGTCTGGCGGTTGCAGAAGGACAGGGCGGGCTCCGGCGCGCTCGGTGACATCGGTGCGCACATCATCGACCTCACCCAGTACGTCACGGGGCAGCGGATCACCGGGGTCAGCGCGCTCACCGAGACCTTCGTCAAGGAACGGCCGTTGCCGGCCGGGTCGAGCGGCCTGGCCGCGCAGGCCGACGGCAACGGCCGGGCGATGGGCACGGTGACCGTGGACGACGCGGCGGTCTTCGTCGCCCGGCTGGACGGGGGCGCGCTGGCCACGTACGAGGCGAGCCGCTTCGCCACCGGCCGCAAGAACGCGCTGCGGGTGGAGATCAACGGCTCGCTCGGCACCGTGGTGTTCGACCTGGAACGCCTCAACGAGCTCGAGTTCTACGACGCCACCCGGCCCGCCGCCGAGCAGGGTTTCACCCGCATCCTGGTGACCGAGGGCGAGCACCCGTACATGTCGGCCTGGTGGCCGCCCGGCCACATCATCGGCTACGAGCACTCCTTCACCCACCAGATGCGGGACTTTGTCGAGGCCATCGCCACCGGCACCGACCCGGCGCCCTCGTTCGCGGACGCGCTCCAGGTCCAGCTCGTGCTGGACGCGGTGACCCGCTCGGCGGGGCTGGACTCCCGCTGGACGGAGGTGGAGCCGACGCTGGCCGAACTGGCCGCCTGACCCGTCGCGGCGCCGGCCGACCGGCCGGCGCCGCCCGAGAAGGCTCTCCGGAGCCGACCGGCGAGGGACCGGCCGCGGTTGCGCCCCGCGGCGGGAACGAGGTCGGCCCCGGAGGGCGTGCCACCGGATCATCCGGCGCGGCACGACCAGCACGGCCGTCCGGTGCGGCCGGACCGGGATTCCCCGGCCGCACCGGCCGACCGGCCGTCCATAAGCGACGACCAGGGAGAAGTGCCACGGGAGGGAGCACCATGCGTACGGGTGTCTGGCTGATGGGAGCGCGCGGCTCGGTCGCGACCACCAGCATCGTGGGGGCGCTGGCCCTGCGGGCCGGGCTCACCGGTCCGACCGGCTGCGTCACGGAACTGCCCGAGCTGCGGGGTCCGGCCCTGCCCGCCTTCACCGACCTCGTCCTGGGCGGCCACGACGTGGTGGCCACCCCGCTGACCAAGCGCGCCGAGGCGCTCGCCGAGGCCGGTGTCCTGCCTGGCCGGCTGGCCGACGCGCTCGCCGCCGAGCTGGCCGCGGTCGAGGAGGCGCTGCGGCCGGCCCCGACCGGGGGCACCCAGGCCGACCGGGTCGCCGCCGTGGTGCGCGACCTGACCGACTTCCGGGAGCGGCACCGGCTGGACCGGCTGGTGGTGCTGAATGTCTGCGCCACCGAGCCGATCGCCGCCCCGCACCCGGCCCACGCGGACCTCGACGCGCTGCGGGCCGCGCTGAGCGGCCCCGACGAGGTGCTGCCGCCCAGCTCGCTGTACGCGTACGCGGCCTTCACCGCCGGCTGCCCGTACGTCGACTTCACCCCGTCCACCGGGGCGCGGCTGCCGGCGCTCGCGGCGCTGGCCGACGAGCGTGGCCTGCCGTACGCCGGGAACGACGGCAAGACCGGGGAGACGCTGGTGAAGTCGGTGCTCGCGCCGATGTTCGCGATGCGGCACCTGGCCGTCCGCTCCTGGTCCGGGGTGAACCTGCTCGGCGGCGGGGACGGCGCGACCCTCGCCGACCCGGCCGCCAACGCCGCGAAGGTGGCCAGCAAGCAGCGGGTGCTCGGCGAGACCCTCGGCTACGTCCCGCAGGGCGACACCCGGATCGACCAGGTGGAGGAGCTGGGCGACTTCAAGACCGCGTGGGACCTGGTCACCTTCGCCGGTTTCCTGGGGACCCGGATGCGGATGGAGTTCACCTGGCACGGCTGCGACTCCGCGCTGGCCGCCCCGCTGGTGCTCGACCTGGCCCGGCTCACCGCCGCCGCGCATGCCGTCGGGCGGCGCGGCCCGCTGGCCCAGCTGGCCTTCTTCTTCAAGGACGGGCTGGATGCGCCCACCCACTCCCTCGCCGAGCAGTGGACGCTGCTGCGCGACTTCGTCGCCGAGCTGCACCGGGAAGCCGCCGATGAGCAGCCTCGCTGACCTCGCGGAACTGGTCCGGGCGCCGGCCGCGCTCTCGGTACCCGGGGACGTGCTGGCCGGGGCGTCGGCGGCCGGCGCGCTGGACCGCCGCACGCCGGCGCTGGCCGGGGCGTCGGTGCTGCTCTACTGGGCCGGCATGGCGGCCAACGACTGGGTCGACCGGCGGTTGGACGCGGTGGAGCGCCCC
>NZ_QGGF01000281.1 GCF_003857015.1 Micromonospora globispora
GTAACCGCACCCCCGCGACCGCCGCCAGCTCGCCGACGCCGGCCGGCGTCGGCGAGCTGGCGGCGGTCGCGGGGGTGCGGTTACTGCGCCTCCGGCGGGGGCGCTCCGGCTCCAGGATGGCCGAAGATCGTCGGCGCGGTCGCGGTCCGTGGGTGGTTACAGGTAGGCCATCCCGCCCGCCATCGACCCGGGCAAGCCGAGCAGACCACCGCCCGACCCGCCAGCGCCCGAACGTGCGTCAAGGTCCGCTTGACTTGGCGGGCCGGGCGGCGGCCCGCTCCCACGAGGGCGGGTCGACGGCATACGGGATGGCGGCGTAGCTCCTTTCCGTGACCAAAACTAGGATCGAAAGATGATACGAGACATGCCGCCTTCCCCCACAGTCTCGTAGGCGAGCCTCCCTAATTCAGTCACGCTGACCCGGGGGCCGTCCTCATCACCGAGGATGCCTTCGTTGAAGAGATCCCCCATAAGTGACGTAACGACGCCGCGCGGTAAGCCCAGCTGTTTCGAGAATGCTTCCATGTCAATCGTGATATTGTGCCACAAATCTGGAGTGTACTGACGTTGCAGTCGTGCGGCGGAATTAGTGATACTTCCAGCAACGACCCCGGAAATGGACACGCCTCCAGAGATTCCGCCACGCTGGTCAGAGGCCGAGCGAGGCTTGGCCGAGCCCGCAATGCCCAACTCCTTTTCTCGTGGGCGCTCCTCAACCAGTCGGCGCTCCTCTGGCTGATGTGATTTTTTCTGCTCAACTTCCACAGCCAAAAGACAAATGGACCAGAACACGCGTATGTGTGGCGGCCGCAGTTTCCCGAACTTCTCCAACAAAAACGACACTATGTCGATTGCTGCCGGGTCATTTAGCGCACTCGCCACAAAATGAGCGAACGTATTGCGGTAGACGTCATCACTTTGGCTGGTGATAGCTCGGAGACCGTCAGCGAATACGTCACTAAAGGCTCCGCCTTGAGCTACAGATTCAATTACCTCCTCTTCTTCAATATCGGCGGCGGCCGCAACCGACTCTAGGTACTCGTCAGCTCGGTGCTGCCAAGCACGCTTGAAGGCCATTGCGATCTTGCCGCCTGGCAGGAAAGCTCCCGTGCCAACCTCGACGCTAATTGAGATCTCGCGGTCATCCTTCCGCTCAAGCTCTGAGCCCATCCAATAACCCCCTCGGGGACACCTGGGTTTGGTTCTCCGCCTTCTCAAGAGCAGCGGCCACAGCCTCGAACTCCGCCAGCGCCGCGGTCAGATCCTCTACGATCTCCCGCGCAATTACCTCGGGGCCCGGCAGGTTGTCCATGTCCTCCAAGGACTCGTCACGCAGCCAGGTGATGTCGAGGCTGGCCTTGTCGCGAGCGATCAGATCCTCGTACGCGAAGGCCTTGAACCGCTCAGCCTCCACCCGCTCTAAGCGCGGCTTACCAGGTGCGTAGCAGGAGACGAAGTCGTCTAGGTGGTGGCGGCGCAGCGGGTTCTGCTTAAGCGTGAAGTGCTGGTTGGTGCGCAGATCGTAGATCCACAGTCGCTCGGTCCACGGCCGCTCGGCGGCCGGCTTCTTGTCGAAGAACAGGACGTTGGCCTTCACGCCATTGGCATAGAAGATACCGGTCGGTAGGCGGAGCATGGTGTGCAGGTCAAAATCGCGCAGGATTCGCCGGCGCAGCGCCTCGCCGACGCCCCCCTCGAACAGCACATTGTCCGGCAGGACAACAGCGGCTCGGCCGTTGATGTCCAGGATCGTGGCGATGTGCTGCAGGAAGTTCAGCTGCTTGTTGGCCGTCGTGACGACGAAGTCCTGCCGCTCGATCTCATGCTCCTCGCGGCCCTCACGACCGTCCGCACCCACCATGGTTAGCGAGGACTTTCGGCCAAACGGCGGGTTGGAGAGGATCACTGAGTAACGGCGGCCTGGGTCGGCGATGAGCGCGTCCTTGACCTCGATCAGGCTTTCCCCGTTTGGGGTACCGATGCCGTGCAGCAGCAGGTTCATCGCTGCCAGCCGGGCCGTGCCATCCACCAACTCAACACCATGCACGAACGAGTCGCGCAGGTGCTCCCGCTCGCTTGGAGTGAGCGTCTCGGCATGTTGGGAGGCGTACTCATGCGCCGCTAACAGGAAGCCGCCCGTGCCGGCCGCCGGGTCCACCACCGTGTCCCGGACGGTCGGCTGTATGCAGTCGACCATCGCATGCGTCAATGCCCTTGGAGTGAAGTATTGGCCAGCCCCCGACTTGATGTCTTCCGCACCCTTGGAGAGCAGGTCCTCATAGGCATCGCCCTTGATGTCGGTGCCTGTTGCCGACCAGTTCTCCTTGTCGATCAAGTCGACGATAAGCCGCTTGAGCTTGGCCGGATCCTGGATCCGGTTCTGCGCCTTCCGGAAAATCGTGCCCAGCGTCCCCGGCTGCTTCGCGAGGCCTTCGAGGATGTGACGATAGGTAACCTCCAGGTCGTCACCATCGGCGTCCAAGAGTCGTTGCCAGGAACACTCCGGCGGCACGATGCGCTCGGGCTTGAGCGGTCGGGTCTCCCGCTCGTGGGCCATCTTTAGGAACAGCAGGTAGGTCAGTTGTTCGGTGTACTCGATGGTGCCGACTCCGTCGTCGCGCAGCACATTGCAGAACGACCACAGCTTGTCCACCAACCGGCGCGCATCAGACACCTGCCATCTCCTCCACTTGGTTCATGTCGCCGACACGGCCTGTAAGTCGGCCTGAAAACGCCGCAGACAATAGTGAACGCTGTAGTACCTCACGGCGGGTCGCAATGACTGACAATTCGGAGCGCAGCCGGGAGAGCTCGTAGGATTGAGCAGTCAACGACCGGACCACCTCATCACGAAGAGTGGAAGACTCGGGGAGTGGCAACGGGATATCCTTGATCCCCTTCATGCCGAGACGCTGTCTTCCTACACCATGCACATGGGCGGCGGCCCAACGCTTCGCTCTTGATGAGCGGCAGGCATAGACAGCCCACATGGGGTCAACGTCTGGTCTTGGCCGAATCCGAATGCAGTCGGCCTTCACTATTGCTGGTCCGCCGAGATCGGGCACGACCGCGGCCCGTGGCAACTGATCCCCGAGAGAAGCTAAAACCAAGTCCCCGGGTCGTACGTCATGCGCGATGAGACTACGATAATGGTCGAGGCTGATGAACGCGTCGGCCTCGCGGAAGACACCGTCGCCAATGTTCTGCAACCGAACGACCCTGGCGCCGGCGTCCGTGTAGTGTGCGCTGGTCAAGTTGGAACCAAACGGGCCGTCGGTAATGGAGCGGCGCTCGCTTGAGGCGATGTCCCCGAGGCTAACGACAGGCCAACCCTCTTCGTCGGCTCGACGCACGAAGACGTCGTCGATTATCGCTCGCTCAAGCAGGGCAATCCGCGAAATGCACTGGGTGACTGCATGGGTCGCGGCTTCTAGGCGTGACATATGGTCTTCGACAATGTCGGCAAGTCGCCGCTGGACGCCCTCGGGGGGTACAGGAACGGGCAGTTTGTCCAGCGCGCGTCGGTTGATCTTAGGCAAAACCGTTCGCGCCTGTTGACCCGCTGCTCTGCGAGTGAATTCAGGGGTGAGCATCCACCACTTGAGGAATCGTGGGTCCAGATTGGTCGCTATCGGGTACATGTCGGCGCTGCATAGACCGTCGAATCCGGCCACGATAACCTTCGCCAGATATGGCCTGATCTTCGAATAGAGCACCTGTCCCGCACTAAACCGATGCTTCGGGCTCGTAACGCCATCAGCGGCGATTGTGCGGAACGGAAGCAAGCGACCACTAGCAGATTCAATGTGATTCGGGGCGATATGAGGCGCATCAGGATAGAGGGCTGGATCCACGAGGTCGCTGGCGACTCGGGCGACGTTACTAAACGTGCTCCAGTGCCAATCCAACGGCAAGGGCCAAGGTGCATCAGTCACGCCGTCAGCTCCGTGTTGAGCTGGTAGAGGAGGCTAGCTGCCGTGGGACCGAGGTCTCGGATGGCGCCATCGATCCCGCCTCGTTCGGTGAAGGGTGCGTTGTCCAGGTCGTCCGGGCTGATGCCCGCCGACACAGCGATCACTTCGACCATCCGATCCAGCCACCATCTCTCTGTCTTGCTGAAGGTTGCTCCGGCTTGTTGCTGCTGGAGCAGCCAGGCAGCGTACCGCTCCCGGACTCGCTCGACGTAAGGCACCAGCCGTTCGTCCTCGCCGACGGTGAACCGAATGAGCGACACCAGGTCCGTGAGGGTGTGCCGGTCGCTGTGCCGGACGTGGTCGGCGTCGAGGGCCTGGTAGGCGGACCAGAGCAGATCGGGGGTCCAACTGCGCGGCGGCCGGCCGATGCGCTCGGCCAGCTCCTTGATATCCGTGAACGATATGCGCCGCTCGCGGGCCTCGGTCAGCAGCTGGATCGCGGTGATTTCATCACGGTGCTCGTCCAGGTAGGCCTCCCACGACTCGACGATCGAGCGGGCGCGGGAGGTGTCGACCACGCCGTATGCGTCGACGAGAGTGTCCACGCTGACCTCGTCGATGATTCGGTCATGGGCTTGGCGCAGTTCCAGGATGCGCTGCCGCAGCTCAGGGTTGCTGGCTAACGGCTTGACTGCCATGTCCAGCAGCTCCTGCACAGCCGCCCCACGGTCGGCGGCGTCGACGGTAGCCTTTGCCTGGGTGTCGGGGTCGACCGCGTCCACCAGTCCGCGCACGATGTCCCGGACCGGCGTGCCGGCGACTTGGTCGAGTTCGACCTGCTCGGCCGGGGTGAGCTGTAGCTGCAGCGCAGCAAGCCGGGAGGCGAGGGTGGCGGTCTCCGCCTCGGTGAGGGTCAGCGCGGCGGCCTTGTCCAGCAGCTGTTTGAGCGAGACGCCCTTCTCGCGGTTGAGCGGCGGGTCGACGAAGTCGTGCTCGGTGACACCGATCGCGTCGACGATGACGAACCGGGTCTTCTCGGTGGCGTCCGGGGTGACCGCCTGAAAGTCGGCAGGGGCGATGGTGCGCGCGCCGCGGCCCTTCATCTGCTCGAAGTACGACGCCGAGCGCACGTCGCGCAGGAAGAACACACACTCCAGCGGCTTGACGTCGGTGCCGGTGGCGATCATGTCTACGGTCACCGCGATGCGCAGGCTGGCCGAGGTGCGGAACGCCTGGAGCTGACCCTTGGGATCCTTGGCGCTGTAGGTGATCTTCGTGGCGAAGTCGTTGCCCTTGCCGAACACCTCGCGGACCGTGGTCACGACCTCCTCGGCGTGGGCGTCGTCCTTGCAGAAGATCAGCGTCTTGGGCACCGTGGTGCGGCCGGGGAAGATCTCGGTGAACAGCTTGTCGCGGAAGGTCTCCAGCACCAAGCGGATCTGCGCCTTGGCAGTGACCGCGCGGTCGAGTTGCTTGCTTGTGTACTCCAGGTCCTCGTCGAGCTGCTCCAGGCGCTGCACCCGGGTGCGCCGGTCCACCTTCGGCACCACGGTTCCGGCATCTATGCGCGAGCCCTGCTCGCTGATTTGGGTCTTGATCCGGTAGAGGTCGAAGTCAACGTTGACTCGGTCGGCGACCGACTGCGGGTAGGTGTACTCGGAGACCAGGTTCTGTCGGAAGAAGCCGAAGGTCTGCTTGCCGGGGGTGGCGGTCAGGCCGGCGACGTGCGCGTCAAAATATTCCAGCACTCCGCGCCACACCCCGTAGATCGACCGATGCGCCTCATCGACGATGACCAGGTCGAACGTCTCCGGCGGCAGATGTCGGTTATAAGTCACGGTCACCGGGGCCTCGGGGACGAAGTTATCCAGCCCGGGGTCGTCCTGGTCGGTGATCTGCTGGCCGGACAGAGCCCGGTATACCCGCTGGATGGTGGAGATCACCACATTCGAGCTACGTAGCATGCCAGCGCCGGTGAGTTTGTCGACGTTGTACAGCTCGGTGAACCGCCGCCCGTCGTCCGGTGTGCGGTAGTTCTGGAACTCCGCCAGGGTCTGGTCGGCGAGGTTGTTGCGATCGACCAGGAATAGAATCCGGGCGAAGCCACCGTGCTTGAGTAGCCGGTAGGACTCCGTGACGGCGGTGTAGGTCTTGCCGGCTCCAGTGGCCATCTGCACCAGCGATCGGTCGAATCGCTGCTGGGCGAGGGAACGTTCGATGCCCTGGATTGCGGTGATCTGTGCCGGTCGTAGCGGCGCCGTGTCCAGCGGCGGCAGTTGGCGCACCTTGGCGCGCCAGGTTGGATGTTCCGGGTCGGTGTCGGCGTCGCGCAGGATCCGCGCCAGGGTGCGCGGCTGCGGGAAGGCGAAGATGCGTCGCGCTCGTGGTTGCGGATCGAAGCCATTGGTGAAGTGCGTCTCCGAGCCGCTCGCCTCGAACACGAACGGCAGCCGCCCGTCCACGGTAAGCGCCTTGAGTCGCACCTCGGCCGGCAGTCCCTCGGCGTAGCGGGCGGACTGCCATTCCACGCCCGAGAGGGTGGTGCCCTCGGGCTTCGCCTCGATCACGCCCACCGCCTTGCGGTCGACGTAGAGGAGGTAGTCGGCCCGGCCGTGGCCCTTGGCCATCACCGCCTCGCGGACCGCGACGCCTTGACCGGCGAACAGGTTCATCGCCTTGCGGTCCTGAACGGCCCAGCCAGCATCCGCGAGCTGGCGGTCGATGAGCAGGCGCGCACGCTGCTCAGCCGCCAGACGTTGATTCCCCGCGATCCCGTCCATTTGGGGGAGAGTCTAAGGCGAAGGTCAAGATCCGGAACATACGCGGAATGACCAAGATTCTGGCCGCGTGTCCCATTGACGTTTCCCCAGCTCCCGTGGCCGTTAGTGGTGGACTCGCCACTGGCTTCCTAAACCGTGTGTCGCTAGCGCGGACCGTGACCCGGCAGGGGCCTAGTGCGGCCCGATGCCGGCGGCTTGACAGGTCCACTACGCTGAGGCCATCGCTACGCGATGCAACGCACCCAACGGGCGGCCTCAGCGTAGTGGACACCGCCGGGCTGAGCTTCCCCAAGCGCCGCCGTTTTCCTCGCGTCGCCCCTAACGCATGTTCGGCGCTACGCTCCAGGTTCTATACAGAACGTGCGGCGTCTCAGCTGCCGTCAACCTGTCGTCCCAGTCAGCGCACAACGGTTCGACACCGTATTCGATGGCTTGGCGAATCACCTGCTCGAAGGTCACCCTCCCGGTCAGCAAGTGCTGCTTCTTGGTCATGACGGCGTTCGGTCGAAGTTGAGCGGTGCCAAGGTGTACGTGTGGACGATCCTCGTGAGACTTCCCGCCAGGGTGCCAGTGGTACTCGACTACTGCCTGGCCCCCAGACTCCTGAAGTGAGTACTCATACCAACGGGTAGTAACCCGAAACGGCCCCATGCCTTCGCGGTCATCTTCGATGATCTCGTATCGCATCCGGGCACGTAGCTCCAGGTCAACGCCACCCTTGAGCCTGACGTAGGCGCCTTCGTCGACGCCGCCCAACAGGAGTAGATGAATCTTGCCGAGCTGGCTGTTGCCGCCACTTGTGCACACGATTTTCGCTCTTGCGACGCAAGACAGCGCGCTCGCGAGCGGGGTCACGAACGCGCTGTATGCGTTATACGGAGTCCGGCCAGGCATCAGGGCAGCAGCATTGCTACCTGCGTGACCCGGGGATCCTCGTCTTCCCTGTACAGCCCAGCCTCCCAGCGCTGGCGGAACTCTGTGGCAGATAGGTTGAGCAGGCTGCGTGCTGCACGTTCCAGCATGCCCTGCTGGTCCTCGGTGGAAATCTCACCGAACTCGATCAACTCGGCGCCGGTCTTCGTGGCCAACTCTGCTGCCCTCCGTCCTCGTCGCCCTTGTCCTACTCCCCAGGATAGGTGCGAACAGCATGACACGCCGGTGTGACGAGTTGTAGTAGTCAAAAGGTGCAAAAGGTGTAGTAATCCTCGGACTGTCTGGTTCTAGCAGTCGTCTTGATGGCCCGGGGCTCGACAGAAGATCAGCGAACGCCGTGATGGGTGACCAGTCTGGCGCCAACTTAGCTGCGCCGAACGGGGTCGGCCCGGGCTATCCATGAGATGGCTGTCGACAGCATCGCTGACAGCAACGACGCCGGACACTGGCGCGCTGATGCGCACTGGCACAGACTCGTTCCCGAGCGTGCGACCGTTCGCAGGCGTGCTCGGGCGCGGTGTACAGAGCTCAGACGGAAGTAGCCACAGGCGTGAGTGAGATGGACCAGTCCGGGCTACTTCTATGCAGCCGGGGTGCCGCGCCAGCGGCATGTTCCTCTTGTAAGTGAGGAGTCGCACCGGCAGTCGCCGCCATGCCGAGTCAGGAGAGAGTCAGCAAACCGCTCGCCGCGCGACGACCCGCTGAGCCTGTGGGGGTGGAAAGGTCCGCAGACGGTAGCCGAACGATGTCTGTCGACGTTGGACAGGCTGTGACAATCTGGGTTTGTGCTGCCACCACCGGGCGCTCACGGTGCGCCAATCGTCGCTGCTGATGCTTTCGATGTTCCGGTGTTCGTGCGGTGGTCGGCGCCGATGAATCCGGGACGCCGCCCACGGGCAAGCCGCATTGACCGGGTCTCAGCCCCCTGGCCTACGGTCGGTGGCGTCCCTCCCACTGGCGAGTATCGGGTGAGCACCACGTGGCGCGACGTAATCGACGCTGCAATATCGGTCGGCCGTGACGCGACGGCCTGGCTAGTGGCAGTTCCAACACTAGCCTGGTCCGAGATTGTGGCTCGTCGGTCACCGCTCATTGCCTACCTGGGTCGCAGCCCCAACTACGGTGGCCAGCACGGCAGCGGTTACATGGTTGAGCCGAACGTGGTGTATCGCGAAGGCACGGAGCGAACGGCTCAGGCGGCCTTCGGGTATCGCATTGGCATGACAATGGCTGAATGGGCCTGCCGTGGACTGATGGGGCTAGGGCCAACAGTGCACGCCGAAGGTCAGAGGCCCCCCGATGCTGGACCGGCCTGGGAGCCGGCGAACGGCCTGCCAGACTTGCTAGGAGCCCATCCTTCGGCTCCGCAAAGATGGTTGATCGAGGCGAAGGGTGCGCGCCGGCTCGGGCGTGGACCGTTGAGGAAGGGTGCGGCGCAGTTATCTGTACCCGGCCTGCTTAACGGGCCACACCTACGGGTCTTGTGCGGCACCAGTCTTGAGCATCGGCTGTTCATGACTATCGATGTCGAGGAGGTGCAGGCTGGGCGACGGATGCGCCAGCTGCGCTCGGCCGACCCGGTGGAAGATGACGATGCGTTGCTGGCGCTGGCACGATCCCGCATGTTGGCCTACCTGGCACTAGCAGCTCTACCGGGCAGCGCGCGGAGCATTGTTCCGGTTGGCAGCGGCGTCGTAGGCCGGGCATCCAGAGGCCCCTCAGGGCTGGTGACTCTACTTGAGACGGACGGTTCGACGTTTGCCGAACGAACGGAGGCTCGCAACGCTGATCTATACCGGCGGCGCTCAGCCAGGCAACGGCTCGACATGCTGACCGGGCTGATCCCAGGCACTGACGTCATCATCGGCATGTCACGAAGACTGTTCACAGCCTGCCGGAACCTGGCGGCATTGCAGGCTGATTTAGCAGCGACGGTGGATGCCGAGCTGCCCATGCAATACGACGAGGACCTGCAGCAGGATGCGCTCGATGAGCGAAGCAACGAGCGGCACCGGCTCTATTGGGAGCATGAGGAAGCCATCGTTCCGCTTGCTCGAGATGCGGTTCGCAGGGGCTTCGCTCTAGGCAGAGGAGCGTCATGGGAGAACCTGCTCGATCAGGAAACGCCGATGCGAACCGATGCTCCGGCTGGGTTCCTCGAAGCAGCGACCGAGGACACCTACTTGGCAGTCGATGCGAGGACTGTGAGAGCTGAAGCCCAATGATTAAGGACGGGCCGAGGCTCCAACCGTCGCCGGCGAGGCGAGCAGCCAAGCGAGCAGCCAAGCCTGCGAACGATGGCGGATATGGACGGACGACAGGGGCGCGCCGAGGAGGACCAGGACCACAACGACCAGCAGCCCGCGACCGACTCGTAATGCGTAGGTCGACGGTTCGATTCCGTCAGGCGGCTCGGTACAGAAGCCCAGGTCAACGACCTGGGCTTCGCCGTTTCCCAAGGTCGAGAACCTCACCGCCAGCGGTGCCAGTCCGCAAATAGTCCGCATCCCGCGCCGCAACCGCCTCGTCCAGCCGGTTGGCGACCGCGTCCAGGTCGTCACCGAACAGGCCCGCGTACACGTCCAGCGTCATCGACGCCGAGGCGTGCCCGAGCATCCGCTGCACCGCCTTGACGTTGGCCCCCGCCGCCACGGCCAGGCTCGCCGCTGTGTGCCGAAGGTCGTGGGGCGTCAGCCCCGCCAGCCCGACCGATGCCGCCGCCGGCGCAAAGACCCGCGACCGGAAGTTGGTGTTGCGCAGCGGCCCGCCGTTCGGCGCGGTGAACACCAGTGAGTCCCGGCGCTTGCCGGCGACGTGGGCAGCCAGCTCGTCGACGAGGAACCGCGGAATTGGCACCGACCGGCGCTGATGGTTCTTCGGCGTGCCCTCGACCAGCTCCCCGCCGACTTCCGCGAAGGCGACCGCCACGGTCACCCGGCGCCGCAGCAGATCCAGCCGTGACACCCGCAACGCCGATGCCTCACCCCACCGCAGCCCGGTGTAGGCCAGGCACCGCACCAGCAGGCCGTAGCGCCCGCACGCCTCCGCGAGCCTCGCCACCTGGTCGTGGTCGAGGAACACCGGTTCCTCCCGCACCACCCGAGGCAGCCGCACGCCCTCTGCCGGATTCCGGGACATGCGGCCATCCCGCACCGCGTGCGCCAGGGCCAGCGACAGCACCCGGTGCGCGTACCGGACCGTTGCCGGGGCGAGCCCGGAGGCAGTGAGCCGCTGCACCCAGGCCGCTACCTCCGCGTACGAGACTGCCGAAAGCGGGATGCCCTCCCACGTCGGAAGGATCTGCCGCCGTAGCGCCAGCTCATACCGTGCCCGAGTCGACGGCTTGAGCTGCACCTGAGCCGCCATCCACTCCGACGCCCACGCGCCAACCGTCACTCGCGCCCGAGCAGGGTCGATCCAGTCGCCCCGCGTGATGGCCGCCTTCGCGGACGCCTCCCACCGCTCCGCATCCGACTTCCGGTCGAAGTGCCGAGCGATTTCCTTCCCGGAGGCGTCTCGGACCCGCGCCCGCCACTTCCGGTCCGGTCGCTTTTGAATGCTCACCGGCTAGGCCGCCTGCTTCGAGAGCCAGGCCCGCACATCGGCCGGGTCGTAGCGCAGATGCCGGCCGACCCGAGACGCTCGCGGCCCGATCCGGCGATACCGCCACTGATAGAGCGTGCTCACCGGCACACCGAGGAAGGTCGACACGTCCTCCGCCGTCCACAGCGGTTCGATGGTCCGGGACCTCATGCTGCTCCCTCCTGAGTCGTGGCAGTTGCCGAAACATCGGGTGGTGCCTGGTTCCGTCTTGCGGCGTCGAGCTGGGCGCGCCATTGGATGCGTTCGGAGATGGCGCGTAGGACCCGATGCCCGAGGGGCGAGACGTCGGGGTCGGTGGGCTTCGCGAGCTCCCACGCATGCCGGACCGCATCCGAGCCAGCCGGGGCGGTGTCAGCGTCGGTGGTGACGCCGAGCAGGGCCTCGACCCACTCGCGTCGGTCGGCCCGGTGGTCGGCGAGGGTCTTGCCGGACCATTGGCGGGAGATGAGGACGCGTCGGCCGCCGATGCCGAGGGTTTCCCGCTTGTGGACCTTGTTCTTGCAGTTGCCCGGCTTCAACCCGGGGCGGGCCTTCTTGGGTTGCACGCCGTAGAGCAGCCAGTTGGCGCACCGCTCCGAACAGGGCGTGTGCCGCAGCTCGGCCCAGAGCCGTTCGAGGTGTGCCCGCTGGCGGCCGGTGGTGACGTCGTGGCAGTCGGCGGCTTGCTTGGTGAGGTACTTGGTGATGTAGCCGACGCACCGGTCTGCGTCCTTGGTGCCGGCGAGCACGCCCTTGGCGTCGACCTGGGTACCGAAGCGGACGACATGCACGGGTTCGGCGTCGGGGTCGGTGTCGATCAGGTCCAGGGCGTCATCCCACGTGGGCAGCAGCTCCCCGGTGTCGGGGTCGGTGTAGCCGCCGGCGGCCGGGTTCCATTGCGGCGCCCTTCCCGGTTCGTAGACCAGCTCGTTGACGGGGGGCCACCACACCTGGTGGTAGGTGGCGGCGGCGACCTGGCGGACGAGGGCGCGGGGGATGGTGCCGCGCATGGCGAAGTGCGCGTGCGGCGCAAGGCGGCGTTGTGGCTCGACCGCTCCGGCGTACTGGACGTTCCAACCCACGGCGCGGCGCAGGTTCTGCCAGAACCGGTCCAGGAGGCGGGGGAAGTGCACGGCGTCCCAGGCGGCCCGCCGGTAGTCGTAGCTGTCGGGGTCGACCGGCGTTCCGTCGGAGTGGACGCGGCCGTAGGAGTCGAGGGTGAGGGTGAGGAACATCGACGGCCGGAACACCTGCCCGCCGTGCCCCTCGAAGGTGCGCCCGATGGTGCGGTTCTCCACGGGCAGGCGGGGTAGGTCCGGGGCGTCCTGTCGCCGCTTCGTGGAGCGGACCCGGCGCTTGCCGTCGCCGTCCTCTTGGTCGTCGGTGGCGTGCGGTGGTGCCGGGCGGCCGCGCATGCCTTCGGTGGTGATCTGGCTTTCCAGTTCCGCGATGGCGTCGTCCAGGTCCGCGACCTGATCCCACTGCGAGGCGCGGGCGGCTTCGTCGCGGGCGAATTCCAGGTGGGCGCGGGCGACGATGAGGCCGCGTTGGGCGTCGGTGGCGGGTTGGGGTCCGGGGTCGGGTTCGTCGTCGCGGTGCCAGCCTTCGCGGATCTGCTGCTGCCGCAGCCGGCGAGCGCGTTTGGCGCAGGCCGGGCACTTGGCTTCCTGGGTGGCCCCGCAGGGCATGTCGATGACCTCGGTCTGGCCGCTGTCGAGGTCGGTGCGGCGCAGGCTGACGGGGCGGGTGCAGACGCCGTAGTCGGCGGCGAGGTCGGCCACGACGTCGACGGAGCGGGGCATGAGCATGCGGGCGGCCCGGGAGCCCGGCCGCGGCTCCACCACGGGGGCGGGGGCGAGGCCGGGCAGCGTCGGGGTGAGGGTCATCGGCCCACCC
>NZ_QGGF01000427.1 GCF_003857015.1 Micromonospora globispora
ACCTGCCACCGGACACCCCACCGGCCGAGGCGGCCGCCCGCGTCGCCCGCCGCGCGGGCATCGCCGCCGACCAGGCCGAGGCGCTGCTCTACGGTGACGAGCCGACCACCGACCGGGATCTGCTGGAGCTCGCCCGCGCGCTGGACCGGCTGACCCGTACGGTCGCCGCGTCCCCCGACCACCCGACCGAAGGAGATCCCCGGTGACCGGACCCGTTACCGCCGCCGCACCGGCCGTCGACCAGCACGACGCCCGCGCCGCCCTACACCGGTTGCGGGCCGAGGTGGCCAAGGCCGTCGTGGGACAGGACGCCGTGGTCAGCGGGCTGGTGATCGCCCTGCTCTGCCGGGGACACGTGCTGCTTGAGGGCGTGCCCGGGGTGGCCAAGACGCTGCTGATCCGTACCCTGGCCACCGCGCTGGACCTGGATTCCAAGCGGATCCAGTTCACCCCGGACCTGATGCCCGGCGACGTCACCGGATCGCTGATCTACGACCCGCACACCGCCGCGTTCACCTTCCGCGAGGGGCCGGTCTTCACCAACCTGCTGCTCGCCGACGAGATCAACCGAACCCCGCCGAAGACCCAGTCGGCGCTGCTGGAGGTGATGGAGGAACGGCAGGTCTCCGTCGAGGGCGAGCGGCGGCCGCTGCCCGACCCGTTCATCGTCGCGGCCACCCAGAACCCGATCGAGTACGAGGGCACCTACCCGCTGCCGGAGGCCCAGCTGGACCGGTTCCTGCTCAAGCTCACCGTGCCGCTGCCCAGCCGGGACGAGGAGCTGGGCGTACTGCGCGCCCACCACGCCGGCTTCGACCCGCGGGATCTGCGCGCGGCCGGCGTACGGCCGGTGGCCACCGGGTCCGACCTCGCTGCCGCCCGCGAGGCGGTCCGGGGGGTGTACGTGGCGGAGCCGCTCTTCGGCTACATCGTGGACCTCTGCCGGGCCACCCGGTCCGCACCCGCGCTCGAACTGGGTGCCTCGCCGCGTGGTGCCACCGCCCTGCTCAACACGGCGAAGGCGTGGTCCTGGCTGGCCGGCCGCGACCACGTGACCCCGGACGACGTGAAGGCCGTGGCCCGGCCCACCCTGCGGCACCGGCTCCGGCTGCGCCCCGAGGTCGAGCTGGAGGGCGTCGGGGTGGATGCGGTGCTGGACACGGTGCTGGCCACCGTGCCGACGCCCCGATGACCTGGCGGGCGGCGCTGCTGCTCGGGGCGGGCGCGCTGACCCTGCCGGTTTGGCCGGCGCCGTTCCTCGGCGTCGTGGCGATGACCGGCGTGGTGTTGCTGCTCGTCGCACTCGACTGGGCGCTGGCCGCGCCGCTGCACGCGCTCACCGCCACCCGCACCGGCGACCGGATCGTCCGGCTGGGCGGCACCGCCACCGTCACGCTGCACCTGGCCAACGCCTCCGGCCGGACGCTGCGCGCCCAGGTCCGCGACGCCTGGGTACCGTCCGCGGGTGCCCGGCCGGACGTGCCGTCGGCGCGGGTGCTGCGGGTGGAACCCGGCGGCACCGCCACGCTGCCGGTACGGCTCACCCCGGCCCGGCGCGGCGACCGCCCCGCCGTGGCGTTGACCGTCCGCTCGTTCGGGCCGCTGCGGCTGGCGTTCCGGCAGCGCTCCGGCCGACCGGACACGCCACCGTGGACGCTGCGCGTGCTGCCCCGCTTCGACTCTCGGCGGCACCTATCGGAGAAGCTGGCCCGGCTGCGGATCATCGACGGCGTGCAGGTCACCCGGGGTCGGGGCCAGGGCACCGAGTTCGACACCCTACGCGAGTACGTGATCGGCGACGACGTGCGGTCGATCGACTGGCGGGCGAGCGCCCGCCGGTCCGACGTCCTGGTCCGCACCTGGCGGCCGGAGCGGGACCGGCGGCTGGTCTGCGTCCTGGACACCGGGCGCACCTCGGCGGTACGGGTCGGCGACGAGCCCCGCCTGGACACGGCCATCGACGCGGCGCTGCTGCTCACCGCGCTCGCCGCCCGGGCCGGTGACCGGGTCGACCTGCTGGCCGCGGACGCCACGATCCGGGCGACCGTGACCGGCAGCGGCCGCCCCGCCCTGCTCTCCCGGCTGGTCGACGCGGTCGCCCCGCTCGAGCCGGCGCTGGTGGAGACGAACTTCGAGCTGATCGCCGGCGAGGTGCTGCGCCGGGAACGGCAGCGCAGCCTGGTGGTGCTCTTCACCGCGCTGGAGGCCGGCGCGCTCGGTGAGGGGCTGCTGCCGGTGCTGCCCCGGCTCGCCGCCCGGCACCGGGTGGTCATCGCCGCCACCCACGACCCGGTGCTGACCGGGCTCACCCAGGCCCCGCCCACCGGCGCCGGGGACGTGTACGCCGCCGCGGCGGCCTGGCGGGCGCTGGCCGAACGGGACCGGGTACGCGCCGCGCTGGCCCGGCACGGCGTAACCGTGGTAGACGCCCCCGCCGACCGCCTCGCCCCGGCGGTCGCCGACACCTACCTCCGCCTCAAATCCCTCGGCCAACTCTGACCCGGGTGGCGGCGTGGCGGCCGAGGAGGAGGGCGTACGCCAGGAAGGCCAGCCAGACGGTGGCGCCCACCGCGATGCGGATCGGGGCCGGCACGGGCGCCGGGGTGACGAACGCCTCCAGCAGCGCGGAGACCGCGAAGAGCCCGACCAGGCCGACGGCGACCACGATGGCCGAGCGGCCCGCCTCGGCGACCGCCCGCCCGCGGCTGAGCTGGGCCGGCGGCGAGATCCACGCCCACCCGGTCCGCAGACCGACCCCGGCGGCCACGAAGATCCCGGTCAGCTCCAGCAGCCCGTGCGGGGTGATCAGGCCGAAGAAGACGTCGGCCCGGCCGTAGGAGATCATCACGCCGCCGACCACGCCGACGTTCAGCGCGTTCTGCCAGAGCAGGTAGAACACCGGCACCACCAGCACTCCGGAGGCCAGGCACTGCGCGGCGATCCAGGCGTTGTGGGTCCAGAGGTGGAAGGCGAAGGTGGGCGCGGCGAACTCGGTGTAGTAGCCGGCGAAGCCGGAGTCGACCAGGTCGGCGGCGGCCTCTTCGCCGATGAACGCGGCCGCGGTGTCCGGGTGGCCGGCCACGTACCAGAGGAGGAAGCCGCTCAGCGCGCTGAAGCCGGTGGCCACGGCGCACCACCACGGCCAGGCGCGGTAGAGGGCGGCCGGCAGGTCGGCGATGAGGAACCGGCGCACCGCCGCCCAGGACGCCCGCGGCCGGCCGGTGATCCGGGCCTGCGCCGCCAGCACCAGGTGGGAGAGGCGGTTGACCAGCGCCGGATCGGGTGAGCGGCTGCGCAGCACCGAGAGGTGGGTGGCCGCCCGCTGGTAGAGCGCGACCAGCTCGTCGATCTCGGCGGCGTCGAGCCGGCGTCGGCCGGACAACTGTTCCAGTCGCCGCCACTCGCCGCCGTGCTCCGCCACGTACGCGTCGAGATCCACTCGCCCCTCCCCCGTCCGGCGCTCATAGTGTTCACTGTCCCCGTGAGAGCGCAACCTCCGGCGCGCGCCGTGGACCGCTGGGCCGACGCCGGCCTGGTCAGCGGCGAGGCCGTGGAGCTGGACGTCCGGGCTGCCCGGCTGGGCTCCCGGGTGCTCGCCCTGCTACTCGACCTGCTGGTCCAGGCCGTCGTGGCGCTGGTGCTGACCTCCGGGCTGTCGATGGTGCTGGTCGCGCTGCCGGTGGGGGTCATGGACGGTGCGCTCTCCGGCGCGCTGCAGACCCTCCTGCTGATCCTCGTGTTGGTCGGCTACCCGGTGCTGATGGAGCGGTTCGCCGGCGGACGGACGGTGGGCAAGCTGGCGGTGGGGTTGCGGGTGGTGCGGGCGGACGGGGGTCCCGTCGGGGTGGGCCAGTCGCTCACCCGGGCCCTGGTGGGCGTGGCGGTGGAGTGGCCGGGTCTGGTGCTGCCGCTGCTGAGCTGGGTGGCGAGCGTGACGGTGATGCTCTCCGACCCGCGCGGGCGGCGCCTCGGTGACCTGGTGGCCGGCACGATGGTGGTGCACACCCGGGGCGCGGCGGTGTGGCGACCGGTGCCGATGGCCGTGCCGCCGCTGCTGGGCTGGGCGCACACCCTGGACCTGACCCGGCTGGACGACGGGCTCGCGCTGGCCGCGCGGCAGTACCTCGGCCGGGTGCACGAGCTGGCCGAGCCGGAACGCGGCCGGCTGGGGCGGGCGCTCTGGGCGGAGATGGCGGCGGTGATCTCGCCGCCGCCATCGTGGCGCGCCCCGGAGTCCGCCTACCTCGCCGCCGTACTGGCGGAGCGCCACCGCCGGGCGGTGCACCGGCTGCGTCGTACCCGGGAGGTCACCGCGACGCTCTGGCCGGAACTGACGCCGGTGCCGGTCCCGGTGTCCCCGCCGGTCGCGGCACCGACGGCGGCCCCCGCCGGCCTCCGGCCCGCCGCGCCGATGATCAGCGTGCCCACCCAGCCCTCGGCGGTACGCCCCGAGTCCGCCCCGGTCGGCGCCGACCGGCCCGCCGACTGACCGTCGGGCCGGACGGAGCGGCCTGCCGACTCAGGCGAAGAGGGCGCGTCCCCAGAAGTCGGCGTCGTCCCGGACGCCCGGCGGGCAGGCGAACAGGGCGCTGGAGACGTGCCGCAGGTACTCGTTCATGGCGTCGTGCCGGGAGAGCTGGGTCTGGATCGGTACGAACTGCTTGTGCGGGTCGCGCTGGTAGGCCATGAAGAAGAGCCCGGCGTCGAGCCGGCCCAGCCCGTCGGAGCCGTCCACGAAGTTGTAGCCGCGGCGCAGCAGGCGGGCGCCGTTGTTCAGGGTGGGGTGGGCGAGCCGGACGTGCGACGTCTCTGCGATCACCGGCTGCCCGTCGTCGCCCTTTGCGGCGAAGTCCGGCTCGTCGAACTCGTCCCGCTTGCCCAGCGGCGCGCCGCTGCCCTTGGTCCGGCCGACGATCTGCTCCTGCTCGGCCAGGGAGCTGCGGTCCCAGGTCTCGATCTGCATCCGGATCTTGCGGGTGACCAGGTACGACCCGCCGGTCATCCAGTCCGGTCCGTCGCCCGGCTGGGCCCAGAGCTGCTCGCGCAGCAGCCCGGCGTCCTCGGCCTTGAGGTTGGCCGTGCCGTCCTTGAAGCCGAAGAGGTTGCGCGGAGTGGCCTGGTCCCGGGAGGTCGACGAGGTACGCCCGAAGCCGAGCTGCGACCAGCGCACGCTGACCACGCCCATGCCGATCCGGGCCAGGTTACGAATGGCGTGCACCGCCACCTGCGGGTCGTTGGAGCAGGCCTGGACGCAGATGTCCCCGCCGGAGATCTCCGGCTTGAGCGCGTCCCCGGCGAAGTGCGGCAGGTCCGCCAGGGCGGCCGGACGCTTGTCCGCGATCCCGAACCGGTCCTTGCCCTGGGCGTCGCGGAAGAGCGTCGGGCCGAAGCCGACGGTGATGGTGAGCTGCGACGGGGGCAGCCCGAGCGCCTCGCCGGTGTCGTCCGGCGGAGCCTCCGGCACGCCGCCGACCGCGCCGATCAGCCCGGCGTCCTTCCCGGCGGTCATCCGCGCGGCCGCGGCAGTCCACTCCTGCAGGAGCGCGATCAGCCGGGCCCGGTCCTTGGTGATCACGTCGAACGCGACGAAGTGCAGCCGGTCCTGGGCCGGGGTGGTGATGCCGGCCTGGTGCTCACCGTGGAACGGCACCGACCCGGCCGCCGCGTCGTTGGCGGCGGCGTGGTCCGATCCGCGGACGAGTGCGCCTGCGCCGGCCGCCACCCCGGCCACGCCGGCGACGCCGACCCCGGCCAGGGTCATGACCCGCCGCCGGGACAGGCTCTTCCCGCGCGCCGCCACGACGGGGGCGGCCTCGGTGCTCTGCTCGCTCATCGCGTCCCCTCCTGGCCCGGTCGTCATCGAGCGACGACCGCGGCCACCTTGCTGATCGGCTCGGCCAGGGCGTTGATGCTGTCGGACAGTTCCTTCAGCTCGGTCTTGCTGAGCTGGGTGTGCAGCTTCCAGCCGTCGCCGGCCCGGTGCTTGCCGATCGTCGCCTCGACGTTGGCGAACTCGGCGTCGAGCTGCTTCACCAGCTCCGGGGCACGCTGCTCCAGCGCCGGACGCAGCGCGGCGATGGCGGCCTTCGAGCCCTCCAGGTTGGCGTTGAAGTCCCAGAGGTCGGTGTGCGAGTACCGCTCCTCCTCGCCGGTGATCTTCCCGCTGGCCACCTCGTCGAGGAGCGCCTTGGCGCCGTTGGCGAGCTGGAGCGGGGTGAGCTTCTCGGCGTTTGCCTTGGCCACGATGGCCTTGACGTCGGTGAGCAGCTGGTCGGCGATCGCGCCGTCCTTGCTGATGTCACCGGTCGTCCAGAGGTCCTTCTCGATCCGGTGGAAGCCGGTGAACTGCATGCCCTCCTCGACGACCTCTTCCCGGCCGTCGATCTTCGGGTCGAGGTCGCCGAAGCTCTCCGCGACCGGCTCGATCCGCTCCCAGTAGGTGCGGGCGACCGGGTAAAGGGCCTTGGCCTTCGCCACGTCGCCGGCCTTGACCGCGGCCACGAACTCCTCGGTCTTGGTCAGCAGCGCGGCGGTCTGGCTGGTCACGTAGCGCTGGTAGCTGGCGGTGGGCTGGCTCAGCGCGGCGTCGGGAGCGACGCTCGCGGCGGTGCCGCTGACCTTCAGCGCGCCGCGGATGCCGCGGCCGCTCATCCCCGGCTTGCAGGCGGTCTCGTACGTGCCGGCGGGCAGTTCGACACGCAGCTCCCGGCTCAGCCCGGGGGCGATGTTCTCCACCTCGCCCATCACCCGGTCGCCGGCCGCGTAGACGTAGAACTCGTTGACCTTGGCGCCGGAGTTGGTCACCTTGAAGCTGACCTGCCCCGCGTCCACCTCGGTGGTGCCGACCTCACAGGCGGTGTCGGTGGCCTTGACCACGATCGGGCCGCCGGCGCCCTTGGTCTCCTTGTCGTCACCGCCACCGCAGCCGGCCAGGCCGGCCACGACGAGCACACCGGCGGCGGCGGGCACGATGAATCGAGTGGTACGCATTGCTGTCGGTCTCCTCGGAGAGTTGCGGGTCAGGCGCGCTGGGGCGCGGAGGCCGGGGCGTCGGTCGCGGGCGTGCTGGAGTCGGCGGCGGCCTGCGCGGCCGTCGGCTCAGCGGCCGGGGCGGCCTCGGTGGCGGGCTTGGCGGCGGCCGGCTTGGCGGGGGTGGCCGGCTTGCGGAGGAAGAGCACCAGCACCGGCACCGCGTACGCGACCCAGGCGATCATCTCCAGCACGGTGGGCGTGGCGGTGATGTTGAACATGCCGCCGAGCAGGGCCGCGTACCAGGTGCTGGGGTCGAGCACCGAGGAGATGTCGAAGGCCTGGTTGTTCAGGCCGGGCAGCACGCCGGCCTCCTGGAAGTCGTGCACGCCGTACTTGAAGATGCCGGCGGCGACCAGGATCAGCAGCGCGCCGGTCCAGGTGAAGAACTTGCTCAGGTTGATCTTCAGGGCGCTCTTGTAGAGCAGGAAGCCGAGCACCACGGACGTGGCGATGCCACCGATCAGCGCGAGCAGCGGGCCGCGTCCGGCGCCTCCGGCGGCGCTCTGCGCGGCGGAGTAGAAGATGAGGGCGGTCTCCAGGCCTTCCCGGATCACCGCGAGGAAGGACATGCCGGCCACCGCGAGGGAGCCGACGGCCAGCGCCTCGGTGAGCTTCCCGCGCAGCTCACCGGCGATCGTCCGGGCGGCCTTGCGCATCCAGAAGATCATCCAGGTGACGAAGACCACGGCTGCGACGGAGGTGATCGCCTCGAACAGTTCGCGGTCCTCGGAGCGGGCCAGCAGCGAGGTCGAGGTGTACTCGATCAGCCAGCCGAAGAAGACCGACAGCGCCACGGCCAGGCCGACACCGGCCCACACCTGCGGCAGCCGGTCCCGCCGCTGCGACTTCACCAGGAACGCGACCAGGATGCTGACCACCAGGGTCGCTTCCAGGCCTTCCCGCAGGCCGATCAGGTACGTGGCGAACATCGGTAACTCCGTGCTTCGTTAGGCGTGCCTTAGTTAACTTAGGCCAGCCATACCTTGCTCCTGATACGGGGTTCCGTCAAGTCGATCGCGACAACGTCACCCACTCGATCGCGCAGAGAAGGACCACGTTCACAAGCCGAACATCCACGGTCGTCCGCCGGCCCCTCGACCACCAGGGCCATAGGGCCTGACCTGGGCACCTTCGCCGGGGCGGGCGGCTGTCCGCGTACGCGAAAAGGGACCGGGACGGCCGCGCGGCGGCCGACCCCGGTCCCTCCCCGGCGTGGATCAGTAGCGGTAGTGCTCCGGCTTGAACGGACCCTCCGGCGTGACGCCCAGGTAGGCGGCCTGCTCCTTGCTGAGGGTGGTCAGCTTGGCGCCCAGCGCGTTCAGGTGCAGCCGCGCGACCTTCTCGTCCAGGTGCTTCGGCAGCACGTAGACGCCGATCGGGTACTCCTCGGTCTTGGTGAAGAGCTCGATCTGCGCGATGGTCTGGTTGGAGAACGAGTTCGACATCACGAAGCTCGGGTGCCCGGTGGCGTTGCCCAGGTTCAGCAGGCGGCCCTCGGAGAGCACGATGATGGTGTGGCCGTCGGCGAACTTCCAGAGGTCGACCTGCGGCTTGATGTTCTCCCGCTGCACGTCCGAGCGCTTGGCCAGACCGGCCATGTCGATCTCGTTGTCGAAGTGGCCGATGTTGCCGACGATGGCCTGGTGCTTCATCCGGGCCATGTGCTCGTTGGTGATGACGTTGAAGCAGCCGGTGGCGGTGATGAAGATGTCCGCCTGCTCGACCACGTCGTCCAGGGTGGAGACCTGGTAGCCGTCCATCGCCGCCTGCAGCGCGCAGATCGGGTCGACCTCGGTCACCACGACCCGGGCGCCCTGGCCTCGCAGCGACTCGGCGCAGCCCTTGCCCACGTCGCCGTAACCGAGCACGACGGCCATCTTGCCGCCGATAAGCACGTCGGTGGCCCGGTTGATGCCGTCGATCAGGGAGTGCCGGCAGCCGTACTTGTTGTCGAACTTGCTCTTGGTCACCGAGTCGTTGACGTTGATGGCCGGGAAGAGCAGGGTGCCGGCGCGGTGCATCTCGTAGAGGCGGTGCACGCCGGTGGTGGTCTCCTCGGTGACGCCCTTGATGCCGCCGGCGATCCGGGTCCAGCGCTGGCCGTCCTCGGCGAGCGAGCGGTGCAGCACCTGGAGGATGACCGCGTACTCCTCGGAGTCGGCGGACTCGACCGGCGGGACGACCCCGGCCTTCTCGAACTCGACGCCCTTGTGCACCAGCAGGGTGGCGTCACCGCCGTCGTCGAGGATCATGTTGGGACCCTGGCCGTCCGGCCAGTTCAGCACCTGCTCGGTGCACCACCAGTACTCCTCCAGGCTCTCGCCCTTCCAGGCGTAGACCGGGACGCCGGCCGGGGCGTCCGGGGTGCCGTCCGGGCCGACGACGATCGCGGCGGCGGCGTGGTCCTGGGTGGAGAAGATGTTGCAGGACGCCCAGCGGACCTGCGCGCCGAGCGCGACCAGGGTCTCGATCAGGACGGCGGTCTGGATGGTCATGTGCAGCGACCCGGTGATCCGGGCGCCGGCGAGCGGCTGCGCGTCGGCGAACTCGCGCCGGATGGCCATCAGGCCGGGCATCTCGTGCTCGGCGAGCCGGATCTCCTTGCGCCCGAACTCGGCGAGCGACAGATCCGCCACCTTGTAGTCGCCCTCGGCGAGGGTGCTCGGCCGGGCCTCGGACGGCGCGCCGCCGGGGGCGGCCGGGAGGGTGCTGGTCATGGAAGCTCCTGTCGAACGGTGTGCAGCGCAGCCTTCCACATTACGCTCGCGGGCGGACGGAGCACGGCCCGGTCGCCGGACAGCGCACGGGGCGGTCGGTCGTGAACGGACTTTCCGTCCACCATCCGCCCGCCCCGTGCATCCCCCCGGTTTGGTTCCCCCGCGCGTTCTCGGACCTTCGTCGCGACAACGCTGCGCACTCATAGAGTCACACCGAGTAGAGGCGACGTCAAGCTATTTCGGAAAAGTCGGACTCGTGGCGGAGCGGTCAGTGCAACCCGCACGTGGCGACGTACGCCTCGCCCTCGCCACCGATCACCAAGGGCCCACCCGCGGCGGTGCCGACCGCCGCCTGCCCCGGCCCCAGCGTGACGGTGCCCACCCCGTCGTCCACGGCGAGCTTGCCGGCCCGGCAGAGCACCACCCGCGGTCCCGGCAGCGCGAGCCGCGCACCCGGCGTACCGGCCTCCACCACCACCCGGTGCAGCGCGAAGTCCTCCACCGGAACCGGCCAGGTGACCACCCCCGGTGCCACCGGCACCGGCGGGACGACCGGGTCGTCGAGCACCTCGAAACGCAGCACCCGCAGCAGTTCCGCCACGTCGACCCGCTTCGGCGTCAGGCCGCCGCGCAGCACGTTGTCGCTGGCCGCCATGATCTCCACGCCGGTGCCCCGCAGGTAGGCGTGCAGGTTGCCGGCCGGCATCCAGATCGCCTCGCCCGGCGCCAGCCACACGTGGTGCAGCAGCAGCGCCACCACCACCCCCGGATCGGCCGGGTAGTCGACGGCCAGCCCGCGCGCCAGCACGGCGTCCGGACCGGCGACCTCCGCCGCCAGCACATCCGCCACCAGCCCGGCGCGCTCCGCCTCCGGCCAGCTCAGCAGCAGCCGTACGGCCTCCCGCAGCCCCGCCGGCCCGATCCGCAACGCGGCGACCACCGGTTCCAGCGCCGGTACGCCGAACGCCGCGATCGCCGCGGCCGACTCCGCCGGGTCGCGGAACCCGCAGAGCGCCTCGAACGGCGAGAGCGCCACCAGCAGTTCCGGCTTGTGGAACGGGTCCACGTAGTTGACCCGTCCCGCGTCCGCGGCGTGCCCGACCCGGGCCTGCTCCGCGTCCGGATGCGCCTGCAGGCTCAGCGGGGCGTCCGCGGCGAGTACCTTCAACAGGAACGGCAGCCGGGCGCCGAACCGGCCGACCAGCCGCTCACCCAGCCAGTGCGCCGGCTCGGCGACCAGCAGGTCGGTCAGGCTGACCGGCGTCCCGTCCCGGTCCACCGTGGCCGGCGCGCCCGGGTGGGCCCCAAGCCATAGCTCCGCCTCCGGCCCGTCGCTGGGCACCGGACGTCCCTGCAGCTCGGCGATCGCGGTACGCGAACCCCAGGCGTAGTCGCGAATCCGGCCCTGCAGCAGCTCCACGTCAGCTCCCGGGTCGCCCGGCCACCTCGTCGGCGCCCGACTCGGGCTCCGGCACCGCGGTGTGCGACGCGGCGCCCGTACCGGCCCGGTCCGCCGCGGCGCTGTAGATGTCCGGCTCCAGGTAGATGACCCGGGCGATCGGCACCTCGCTGCGGATGCGCGCCTCGACGGTGTTGATGCCCCGGGCCAGATCCTCGGCGGTGTCACACGGCGACACCGCGATCTTCGCGGCCACCATCAGCTCCTCCGGGCCCAGGTAGAGCGTCTTCATGTGGATGATCCGCTCGACCTCCGGACCGCTGGTGACGGCCCGCTCGATCTTCGCCAGGTCGTGCTGCTCGGCACCCTCACCGAGCAGCAGGCTCTTCGTCTCGATGGCCAGGGTGATCGCGATGATCACCAGCAGCACACCGATCATCGCCGTGCCAGCCGCGTCCCACATGCCGTTGCCGGTGATCAGCGTCATCCCGACACCGAAGAGCGCGAAGACCAGACCGATCAGGGCGCCGAAGTCCTCCAGCAGCACCACCGGCAGCTCGGGCGCCTTGGCCCGACGGATGAACCGCAGCCAGGTCTGGTTGCCCCGGATCTCGTTGGACTCCTTGATGGCGGTACGGAAGGAGAAGCCCTCCAGCCCGATCGCGATCACCAGGACGACCACCGGCACCCACTGCCAGCTGGTGATCGGCTCCGGGTGCTGCGCCTTGTGGTACGCCTCGTAGAGGGCGAACAGGCCACCGAGGCTGAACAGCACGATCGACACGATGAACGCGTAGATGTAGCGCTCCCGGCCGTACCCGAAGGGGTGCTGCGGGGTGGCCTCCCGCTTGGCCCGGCGACCGCCGAGCAGCAGCAGGCCCTGGTTGCCGGAGTCGGCGACCGAGTGGATCGACTCGGCCAGCATCGACGAGGAGCCGGTCAGCAGGAACGCGATGAACTTGGTGACGGCGATGCCGATGTTGGCCAGGAGGGCGGCGACGATCGCCCTCGTCCCCCCGTTAGCACTCACTGGTTTGCCAGCTCCTTCATTTCCGTGATGGCCGGGACGGCCATCGGGTCCAGCCCGTGTGCCAGGGCGAGGTAGACCGAGGCGAAATCCGGCACCGCCATCAGCGAGGCGAGCCGTTCCAGCGCGGAGCCGCCCTCGGCGGTGACCACGTCGCACCGCACGCCGCGCCGCTCGGCGAGGGTCTGCACGGCGTCCGCCCGGCGCTCCTCGACGGCGAGCGGCTCGTCGGTGTCGTCCTCGGCGTTGAGCCCGCCGTCGCGCAGCAGCACCAGGCGCAGCCGGGTCCCGTCGACCGCGGCCTCGTCCGGGTCGGCGAAGATGTCCCGCTTCCCCTCGGCCAGTCCACCGAAGACGCCGTCGAGCAGGCCCACCCGGCCCCGGCCGGCCTCACCCAGCGCCCCGGTGACCACCGGGTAGCGGGCGTTGGCGGAGAGGGTGTCGCCGAACCGGCGGGCGGCCACGGTGGCCAGCGGCGACGAGCCCCAGACGATCGGGATCGACCCGGCCAGGCCCAGGGCCAGCGACTTCGCCGGGTTGACGAAGGACTCGGCGGTGGGGCGGCAGCGGTCCGCGTCCGCGTCCAGCCGGGCCGCGGTCTCGGCCAGGTCGGCCTCGTTGACCTTCACCAGCCCGAGCGTACGAGCGGCCAGCAGAACCGGCACGGTGAGCGCCCAGAGGCTGGCCCGGGCCGGGGCACGCCGCGGCACCGGGATGAACGGTGCCCGGGCGCGCTCGGCCACCGACTGAAGCTGCGAGTCCGGCG
The DNA here is from genome assembly GCF_003857015.1 of Micromonospora globispora. Classification (GTDB taxonomy): domain Bacteria; phylum Actinomycetota; class Actinomycetes; order Mycobacteriales; family Micromonosporaceae; genus Micromonospora; species Micromonospora globispora. The sequence goes on from NZ_QGGF01000427.1 coordinate 12,942, forward strand.
CGCCGACGGCGACCAGCCGGGCACCCCGTCGGTGCGCGGCCTCCGCGGCGCCGAGCGCCTCGGGGCTGCGACCGGAGGCGCTGACCGCGATCAC
>NZ_QGGF01000430.1 GCF_003857015.1 Micromonospora globispora
CGAGGCCACCACCTGCCCCGATCCCGTGCCGAACGGGTCGGCCGGCGCTTCGGCGCCCGCCGCGCCGGTGGCGGCGCCGGCTCCCGTCCGTAGGGCGGCGCGGGCCGAGGACCCGGCCGTGGACGCGGGCGAGATCACCATGTACTACCAACCGCAGATCGCCATCGCGACCGGTGAGGTCGTCGGGGTGGAGGCGCTGCTGCGGTGGTGGCACCCGCGTCGCGGCATGGTCGACCCGGGTGAGCTGATCCAGGTCGCCGAGCAGAGCGCGGTCATGCGGCTGCTCACCCGCCGGGTGGTGGACGACGTGGTCGAGCAGCTGGCGAAGTGGTCGGCGGCCGGGATCGCCCTGCGGGCCGCGCTCAACGTCAGCGTCCGGGACCTGCACACCGGGGAGATCGCCGAGCAGATCGCCGACCGGCTCAGCCGGTACGGCGTCCTCCCCGACCGGCTTCAGGTGGAGATCACCGAGGGGGCGCTGATGGCCGACCCGCGGCGGGTGCTCGCCAGCATCACCCAGCTCCACCGGATCGGCGTGGGCATCGCGCTGGACGACTTCGGCACCGGCTACTCGTCGTTGCAGCACCTGCGCCGGCTGCCGCTGTCCGAGGTGAAGGTGGACCGATCGTTTGTGCTGGGCATGGCCGACGACGCCGACGACGCGGCGATCGTCCGGTCGATGATCGAGCTGGCCGGGGCGCTCGGCTTGCGGGTGGTCGCCGAGGGGGTGGAGGACGAGCGGACCTGGCGGCTGCTCCACGCGGCCGGCTGCGACGTGGCGCAGGGCTGGTTCCACGCCCGGCCGATGCCCGCCGAGGAGCTGGCCGCCTGGCTGGCCCGGTATCGTCCGGTCCGGCCGGCGGTCGGGGCCGACCCGGAGACGCCCCGCCGACAGGGCCGGTGACGCGATCGGCGTCCCGTTCGGCGGGCCGGAGGGGGAGTCGGAGGCGTCGGCGGCAGCGCAGGACAATAGACTCGCTCCGGTCACCGCGCGTCATCTCCACCCATCGCGCGGTCGACACGCCGCAGAGGCAGCAGGACAGCCACGAAGGGGGCACCGATGGCCGCCATCTCCCGCGAGGAGGTCGCGCACCTGGCGCGACTGTCGCGGCTCGCCGTCACCGAGGAGGAGCTGGACACCTTCGCCGGCCAGCTCGACGTGATCCTCCAGTCGGTCGCCCAGGTCGGTGAGGTCGCCGCGGCGGACATCCCGCCGACCTCCCACTCGGTGCCGCTGACGAACGTCCTGCGGGACGACGTCGTGGTGCCGGGCCTGACCCCGGAGGAGGCGCTGTCGGGTGCGCCCGACGCCGAGGAGCAGCGGTTCCGCGTCCCGCGGATCCTGGACGAGGATGTGGCTTCATGACTGACCTGACCAGGCTGACCGCGGCGGAGGTCGCGGATCTCGTCGCCTCCGGCGGGACGTCCGCCGTCGAGGTGACCCAGGCCCACCTGGACCGGATCGCCGCCGTCGACGACCGGGTGAACGCGTTCCTGCACGTCGACACCGAGGGTGCGCTGGCCGCCGCACGCGCGGTGGACGAGCGCCGGGCCGCCGGCGAGGAGCTGGGCCCGCTGGCCGGCGTGCCGGTCGCCGTCAAGGACGTGCTCACCACCAAGGGCGTGCCGACCACCGTCGGGTCGAAGATCCTGGAGGGCTGGCGGCCGCCGTACGACTCGACGCTCGTCCAGCGGCTGCGCGCCGCCGGCACGGTGATGCTCGGCAAGACCAACATGGACGAGTTCGCGATGGGCTCCTCCACCGAGTACTCGGCGTACGGCCCGACCCACAACCCGTGGGACCTGAGCCGGATCCCGGGCGGCTCCGGTGGCGGCAGCGCGGCGGCCCTCGCCGCGTACGAGGCGCCGCTGGCGATCGGCTCGGACACCGGCGGCTCGATCCGCCAGCCCGGCGCGGTCACCGGCACCGTCGGCGCGAAGCCCACCTACGGCGGCACCTCCCGGTACGGCCTGGTGGCGTTCTCCTCGTCGCTGGACACCCCGGGCCCGTGTGCCCGTACGGTGCTCGACGCCGCGCTGCTGCACCAGGTGATCGGCGGGCACGACCCGCGCGACTCCACCTCGATCCCGCAGCCGGTGCCGGACGTGGTCGGCGCGGCGAAGCTCGGTGCGACCGGCGACCTGACCGGGGTGAAGCTCGGTGTGGTCACCGAGTTCACCGGCGAGGGCGCCGAGCCGGGCGTGATGGCCGCGTTCCGCGAGTCGGTGGAGGCGCTGGCGAAGCTGGGCGCCGAGATCGTCGAGGTCTCCTGCCCGCACTTCAAGTACGCGCTGCCGGCCTACTACCTGATCGCGCCGAGCGAGTGCTCCTCCAACCTGGCCCGCTTCGACGGCGTCCGGTTCGGCCTGCGGACCGGCGACGACGGCAACCGGTCGCTGGAGGAGGTCATGTCGCTGACCCGGGAGGCCGGCTTCGGCCCGGAGGTCAAGCGGCGCATCATGATCGGCACCTACGCCCTCTCCTCGGGCTACTACGACGCCTACTACGGGCAGGCGCAGAAGGTCCGCACGCTGATCACCCGGGACTTCACCTCGGCGTTCGAGCAGGTGGACGCGCTGATCTCGCCGACCACCCCGTTCGTGGCCTTCCCGATCGGCGCGCGCACCTCAGACCCGTACCAGATGTACCTGGCCGACCTGTTCACCATCCCGACCAACCTGTACGGCGGACCGGCCATCTCGGTGCCGTGCGGGCTCTCCGACGGGCTCCCGGTCGGCCTGCAGATCATGGCCCCGACGATGGCCGACGACCGGATGTACCGGGTCGCCGCTGCGCTGGAGTCCACCGTCGGCACGTTCACCCCACCGGCACTGTGAGGCAGGAGCACCGATGACGACGACACTGCCCGCGTACGACGAGGTCGTCGCACGCTACGAACCGGTGATCGGCCTGGAGACCCACGTCGAGCTGGGCACGAACACCAAGATGTTCTGTGGCTGCCCGACCGACTTCGGCGGCGCGCCGAACACCCGGGTCTGCCCGGTCTGCCTGGGCCTGCCCGGCTCGCTGCCGGTGGCCAACAAGGCGGCCATCGAGGCGACGATCCGGATCGGCCTGGCGCTGAACTGCTCCATCGCGGAGTGGTGCCGGTTCGCCCGGAAGAACTACTTCTACCCGGACATGCCGAAGAACTTCCAGATCAGCCAGTACGACGAGCCGCTCTGCGTCGATGGCTACCTGGACGTCGAGGTCAACGGTGAGCTGGTCCGGATCGGCATCGAGCGGGTGCACCTGGAGGAGGACACCGGCAAGACGCTGCACGTCGGTGGCGCCACCGGCCGCATCCACGGCGCGACGGAGTCGCTGGTCGACTACAACCGGGCCGGTATCCCGCTGGTGGAGATCGTCACCAAGCCGGTCCCCGGCACCGGCGCGCTGGCGCCGGAGGTGGCCCGGGCGTACGTCACCGAGCTGCGCGACGTGATCCGTTCGCTGGGCGTCTCGGACGTCCGGATGGAGGAGGGCTCGCTGCGCTGCGACGTCAACACGTCGCTGAACCTGCCGGGCCAGGAGTGGGGCACCCGTACCGAGACCAAGAACGTCAACTCGCTGCGGTCGGTCGAGCGGGCGGTCCGGTCGGAGATGCTGCGCCAGGCATCGGTGCTCGATGCCGGCGGCAAGATCACCCAGGAGACCCGGCACTTCCACGAGGACAGCGGCGACACCACCCCGGGCCGGTCCAAGGAGACCGCCACCGACTACCGGTACTTCCCGGAGCCGGACCTGGTGCCGCTCGCGCCCGACACCGCCTGGGTGGCCGAGCTGAAGGCGGCCCTGCCGGAGCTGCCCCGGCTGCACCGCCGCCGGCTTCAGAAGCAGTGGGGGCTGTCGGACCTGGACATGCAGTCGGTGCTGAACGCCGGCGCGGTCGAGCTGATCGAGCAGACCGTGGCCGCCGGCGCCACCCCCGCCGCCGCCCGCAAGTGGTGGCTCGGTGAGCTGTCCCGGCGGGCCAACGAGACCGGCGTGGAGCTGGCCGACGTCGGGGCCACCCCGGGGCAGGTCGCCGAGCTGCAGGGTCTGGTCGACGCGGGCAAGCTCAACGACAAGCTGGCCCGGACCGTGCTGGAGGGTGTGGTGGCCGGCGAGGGTTCGCCGACCGAGATCATGACCAACCGCAACCTGGAGGTCGTCTCCGACACCGGCGCGCTCACCGCCGCGGTGGACGAGGCGATCGCCGCCAACCCGGGTATCGCCGACAAGGTCCGCAGCGGCAAGGTCGCCGCGGCCGGCGCGCTGGTCGGCGCGGTCATGAAGACCACCCGCGGCCAGGCGGACGCCAAGACCGTCCGCGAGCTGATCCTGGAGCGCCTCGGCGCCCAGGGCTGAGCCCACCTCCGGAGGCCGCCGTCCCACCCGGCGGCGGCCTTCGGCCTTTTTTCGAGTACGCGGCCACCCCGCACCCCCCTCGGAGGGCGTCAACGGCGACGCCCGGATGGAGCCACCGTGAACGACCGTCCCGAGCACGACCTCGAAGTCCTCGACGAGATCCAGCGGCGGGTGCTCTGGCTCGCCACCCGGATCGTGGACGCGGCCAACCACGACCGGAACACCGGCGACGGGGTCAAGGTCGGCGGCCACCAGGCGTCGAGCGCCTCGCTGGTGACCGCGATGACCGCGCTCTGGTTCGCTCACCTGGACGCCGAGGACCGGGTGGCGGTCAAGCCGCACGCCTCGCCGGTGTTCCACGCCATCCAGTACCTGCTCGGCAACCTGGACCGGTCGTACCTGCCGAAGCTGCGGGCCCGCGGTGGGCTGCAGTCGTACCCGTCGCGGACCAAGGACCCGGACGAGGTGGACTTCTCCACCGGCTCGGTCGGGCTGGGCGCCGCCGCGCCGCTCTTCGCCGCGGTCACCCGCCGCTACGTCGACGCGCATTTCGGGGAGCGTCCGCACTCCCGGTTCATCGCCCTGATCGGTGACGCCGAGCTGGACGAGGGGAACATCTGGGAGGCGGTCGCCGACCCGGCCACCACCGGCCTTGGCAACGTGATGTGGCTGGTCGACTTCAACCGCCAGTCGCTGGACCGGGTCGTCCCGGGTATCCGGATCAACCAGTGGCGGGGCCAGTTCGAGGCCGCCGGCTGGCACGTCGTCGAGGTCAAGTACGGCCGCAAGCTCGCCGCCGCGTACGCCCGGCCGGGCGGGGAGCGGCTGCGCGACTGGATCGACCGGATGCCGAACGAGCAGTACCAGTCGCTGTTCGGGCTGAGCGGGCCGGCCCTGCGCAAGCAGTTCCTCGACGGGGCGCCCGAGGGCATCGCGGAGTTCATCGCCGACATCCCCGACGACGAGCTGGGCCCGCTCGTCACCGACCTGGGCGGGCACGACCTGGAGGCGATGCTCGACGCGTACGCCCAGTGCGACGCGGTGACCGACCGGCCCAGCGTGGTGTTCGCGTACACGATCAAGGGGTGGGGTCTGCCGATCGCCGGCAACCCGCGCAACCACTCGGCGCTGCTCACCACCGAGCAGGTCGACGCGCTGCGCGCCGCGCAGGGCCTGACCCGCGAGACCGAGTGGGACCGGCTCGACCCGGCGACCCCGGCCGGGATCAGGGCAGGCGAGCGCCGGGAGGCGCTGGCTCGCGCGCCGCGTGAGCGGGCGCTGGGGGTCACCGTCCCGGAAACCACCAAGGTACGGGCGAACAAGCCGGTCTCCACCCAGGAGGTCTTCGGCCGGGTGCTGGTCGACCTGGCCCGCGACGAGAACGTGGCGCCCTACCTGGTCACCACCGCACCGGACGTGGCCACCTCCACGAACCTCGCCGGGTTCATCAACAAGACCGGGGTGTTCGCCCCCACCGAGCAGCGCTCCTGGACCGAGGACCGGATGCTGCGGTGGACGGAGAGCCCGGCCGGCCAGCACATCGAGCTGGGCATCTCGGAGATGAACCTGTTCCTGCTGCTCGGCCAGCTCGGCCTGTCGTGGGACCTGTCGGACCAGCCGCTGCTCCCGGTCGGCACCGTGTACGACCCGTTCGTGCTGCGCGGCCTGGACGCCTTCCTCTACGGCACCTACTCCGGCTCCCGCTTCGTGGTGGCCGGCACGCCGTCCGGCATCACGCTCGCCCCCGAAGGCGGCGCCCACCAGTCCACCATCACCGCCTCGGTGGGTCTGGAGCTGCCCGGCGTCACGTTCATCGAGCCGGCGTACGCGGCCACCCTGGACTGGCTGCTCTGCGACGCGCTCGGCCAGATCGCCGGCGGTGCCGCGCCGGCCGCCACCGCCGCGCCGGCCGAGGACGGGGCGTACTACTTCCGGCTCAGCACCCGCCCGATCGACCAGGCGCCCTTCGAGGCGGCCCGGGCCCGGATCGGCGACGCGGTGCTGCGGCGGCAGGTGGTGGCCGGCGCCTACCGCCTGGTGGACGCCCACGAGGCGTACCCGCAGCTGGCGGACGCCCCGGTGGTGCAGCTCGCCGCCTCCGGTGCCGTGCTGCCCGAGGTCCTCGCGGCCGCCGCGGAGCTGGCGGAGGAGGGAGTCGCGGCGCACGTCGTCGACGTGACCTCGCTGGACCGGCTCTACCGGGCCTGGCAGCGCACCCTGCGCCAGGGCGTGCGGACCGCGACCGTGCCGAGCGTGCCGGGCGCCCTGCGGTCGGCCTTCGCGGACCGGGTGCCGGTGGTGACCGTGCACGACGCGGCGTCGCACGCGATGGCCTGGCTCGGTTCGGCGGTCGGGGCCCCGGCGGTTCCGCTCGGGGTGGACGAGTTCGGCCAGTCCGGCAGCGTCCAGGAGCTGTACGAGCTGCACGACCTGCTCCCCGGCAGCATCGTCAACGCCGCCCTGGCCGCCCTCTCGCTGCGCTGAGCGCCCATCCCACCCTGGGACGCTGAACGGCCCCTTCGCCGCACGGCGCTTCCACAGCGGCCCCTTCACGACTTGGCGGCCCGTCGGCGGGGCGGCCACTTAACGCGATCAGCGATCCCATCGCTGAGAGTGATGGCGGGACCGCCACGAGAGAGTCCCGCTCGTTCCTTTGCTCTGCTGCACCCACCGCAACGCCGCCGCGGAGCAGGGGAAACACGGAACGGATCCGGTATCGTCTCTTCACCCTGGGTGACTGTGCGTGGGCTGCGGCAGAGCAAAGACATCCCAGGAGCTTGAATGTCAAGCAGCGGCCTTGTTGAGGTGATGCGACCAGGCGGTCGTCTCGTCGTAGACGGTGCCGGTTTTGAGGCATCCGTGCAGGATGCCGACGAGCCGGTTGGCGAGCTGGCGCAGCGCTGCGTTGTAAGGAGTTCGCCGGATGGCTCACTCCCAGAACTCATTAGTGTGGTGGCCACTAACGTTCGCCGGGTTGCCGCCCTTCCCGCTCACACGCGGCACGCTGCTGCTCGTCGAGCAAGCGTTGGCCACGCGGCCGAAGGGCTGACCGCCTACCGAGAGGCCGCCACCAACGCCTGGTCGCTACCGGGAATCCATCCAAGCGTCTGGCAAGGCTGTCCACCATCCGGCCGTCGTCCACCGCACGGGCACCGGCCAACGCAACATGATCAGGCGAAACGTAGGGATGGCGCCGCAGCGCTGCCAGATGCGAAGCCGCATCCATGAGCTGTCTCAACGTAAGCTCCGGCGGCAGCCGGACCGCGAGCTCGGGGTGGCCGAGAAGAACAAGTAAATCGGTAGGTGTCGTAGCCGACCGAAGAGCGGCTCGTAACGGACGAGTCACACCGAGCGGCATAGTTGCACGGTAGCTCCGCCTAGCCCGGCCAACGTTGGTGGTCACCGCATTAGGGAAGTGCTCGCTATCCCGATTCCCCGGCCGGCTGAGCGGAGAGTGACGTGGCGTGTCCTGACGGACGGGCCCACAGCCGGCGCGCGGGTCAGCGGGTGGGCGTCGGGGTGGCCGGCCCGAGGGTGGGGGTGGGGGTGACCGGCACCTGCTCCCCCTTGGCCGGCTCCTTGATCACGTGCCGCTCCAGGTTGACCTGTGACTGCCCGGTGCCGCCGACCGTGATGTCGTCGTACGCCTGGAGCAGCTTCTGCTGGTCGAAGTAGAGCACGCTCATCGACAGCGGAGTGGGCTTCTCGCCTTCCAGGCCGCGCAGCCCGGCGCCGCCCGTGGAGCCTTCCACCATCAGCTGGGTGGGCTGCTGCCCCGGCACCTGCGGCAGCTTGGATACCTGCCGCTGGTGGAGGTGCCCGGCAAGCACCAGCGGGCAGGTGCCGGAGAGCGGGCCGGCCGAGGCGGGGTCGTGCACCAGCGCGATGTTCACCTTCTGCGGCGAGTTGCGCACGGTCGTGGCGAGCTGTTCGCCGGCCCCGATGACCCGCTCGGCGACCTGCTTGGTGAGCCCGCTGCCGGCAGGCGAGGTGTTCTTGTCCGGGGTGAACCGCGGGTCGCCGATGCCGGCGATGGTCAGCCCGGCCACCGTGGTGGTCGTGTTGTCCAGCACGATCGCGTTCGGCTGCCGGGCCACCGCCGCGGCCGTCTTTCCCGAGTCGTGGTTGCCCCGGATGTAGACGTACGGCTTCTTGAGTTGCGCGATCGACCCCACGAAGGACGCCTCCGGCTCGCTGCCCCAGTCGGTGATGTCCCCGGTGTCGATCACCACATCGATGTCGAACTGCTCCACCACGGTCTGGATCAACGACCACCCGGTCGGGTTGAGATGCATGTCGGACACGTGCAGCACGCGGGTGGTGCCGGGTGCTGGCGCGTAGACCGGCAGCGCCGAGACGGTGGTGTAGAGCTTGCTCACGTTGCCGACCAGCAGCCTGAGCTGCTCGGCGTACTTGCTGTAGTCGTTGGCGATCCGGCGGGCATCGCCGACGATCGCCGGGGCGTTGACCAGCAGCCCCTCGTAGCGCGGCTCCTCTATCGCCTGCGGGCGCAGGGTCGCGGCGGACAGCCCGAGACTGCCGCCGGCGACCGCCACCGCCAGCCCGCCGGCCCAGGCGGTCCGGCGGACGTTGCGGAACACCAGCGCGGCCAGCAGCAGGGTGATCAGGACGGCGCAGCCCAGCGTCCGCACGCCGAGGCGCATCACCCCCGTTCGGACGTCCTCGACGGCCGACTGGCTGGCCCGGTTGATGCTCGCCGGATCGTTGATGATCGCCTCGGTACGCCGCTGGTCCAGCGAGCCCAGCTCCACGGTGAGGTGGGTGGGCCCGTCGTGGCTGTCCAGCTGCAGGGCGCCCAGCGGCGGAATGTCGACGGTGGTGCTGCCCGCGACTGCCGGGGCCAGCTTGAGCTGGGCCCGGAACGGCCCGATGTCGGTGCTGACGTGCCCACCGGCGTAGGTGCCGATGACCACCCCGGCTAGGGCGACCGCAAGGACGGCCAGCGCCATCCCGAACCGCCGCAACCGGCTGCTGCGATCCGGCCGCCCGGTACGCCGCGGTCGGATCGTCCAGCGTCGGGTGCGCCCGGTCGCCGGAGCGCCATTGTCCCCGGTGTTCCGCTGCTCGTTCTCCTGGCCGTCCATGCTGAGATTCTGACCTGCCCGTCGAAGGATCTTGGCAAACCCGAAGGATGCTGTTGCTTCTCACCTGTCCGGTCCGGATGGCGGACCGGACGCCCCGGCTCCCGATTCCGGTGGCGGCGGCCGGGTCAACTCCGACCGGCGCCGCCGTCGGCGAAGACCAGCCGCAGGACCCGGTCGTCCTCCGGCACCGGCCGGCCGCGGCCGTCCCGGTTGGACGTGGTGACCCAGATGGACCCGTCCGGGGCGGCCGCCGCCGCCCGCAGCCGACCGTACCTGCCGGTCAGCAGCTCACGGGGTTGACCGAAGACGGTACCCGTGTCGGTGAGCTCCACCAACCAGAGTCGCTGGCCGCGCAGACAGGCGGTGACCAGCAGCCGCTCCACCGCGGCCAGCCCCGAGCAGGACGCCTCGGCGGTCCGCCACTGCACGATCGGGTCGGCGTAGCGCTTGTCGCCGGCGCGTCCCTCGACCTGCGGCCAGCCGTAGTTGCCGCCCTTGGTGATCTGGTTGATCTCGTCCCAGGTGTTCTGGCCGAACTCGACCGCGTACATCCGCTTGGCGGCGTCCCAGGCGAAGCCCTGGACGTTGCGGTGACCCAGCGACCAGACCGGGGAGTCGGGGAACGGGTTGCCCGGCGCCGGCTTGCCGTCCCGGGTGATCCGCAGGATCTTGCCACCGAGGCTCTTCGGATCCTGCGCGGCCGCCTGCCGGCCGGCGTCGCCGGTGCTGGCGTAGAGCATGCCGTCGGGGCCGAAGCCGAGCCCGCCGCCGTTGTGGTTCCGGGCGGCCGGGATGCCGGTGAGGATCGGGGTGGGCCGCCCGCCGAGCTGCAGTCGGACGATCCGGTTGTCCTGTCTGGTGGTGTAGTAGACGAAGACGGTCCGGTCCTTCGCGTAGGTCGGAGAGACCGCGATGCCCAGCAGCCCGCCCTCGCCGCCCGGGGCGACGTCCGCGATGGTCTGCACGACGGTGACCTTCAGCCCCTCCCGCCCGGACTCCGGGCCGACCTGGAGGATCCGCCGGCTGTCCCGCTCGGTGACCAGCGCCGCGCCGTCGGGCAGGAACGCGATCGCCCAGGGCACCCGCAAACCCTTGGCCAGCACCGTGGCCACCACCTGCTGACCGGCGCCGCCCGGGCTGGCCGTCGCCGACGGGGTCGGGAAGTTCGGCGGCTCGCCGGCCGGGTCCGGTTCCGGCTCGCCGAACGCGCAACCGGCGGTGCCCAGCAGCAGCGCGGCGCAGGACGCCGCGAGCGCCGCCCGCAGGCGGTCGATCGGGGGGTACGGGGGACGCGCGCTCACCCCGCCCAGCCTAGTCGGGACATGGGACGATCCGGGCCTGACAGATCGGAGCCTGGCGCTCCCGCGCGGCCGACGGGCGTTCCGGCGACTATCGTCGGCGGTCGTGAAGGTATGGATCCCGCACCGCGCCGGCCACGCCCTCCTCGGTGAGCTGCCCTCCGGGGTCACCGTCGAGCTGATGGAGGACCCGGACCGGCTGCCGTCGGCCCCGGCGGACGTGCGGTTCTGGGTGCCGCCGTTCCTCGCCGGTCCCGCCGCCACCGCCCTGCTGGCCGAGCTGCCCGACCTGCGGGTGGTGCAGTTGCTCTCCGCCGGGGCGGACGCCTGGGCGGGCCGGATCCCGGCGGGCGTCACGCTCTGCGACGCGCGGGGTGTGCACGACTCGGGGACCGCCGAATGGGTGGTCGCCGCGATCCTGTCCCAGCTGCGCGGCTTCGGTCCGCTGGCCCTCGCGCAGGCCCGCCGCGAGTGGGCGTACGACGCGGTGGCCCCGACCGACGAGCTGGCCGGCAAGCGGGTGCTGATCGTCGGGGCGGGTTCGATCGGGGCGGCGCTGCAGGCCCGGCTGGCCCCGTTCGAGGTGACCTTCACCCTGGTCGCCCGCACCGCCCGCCCGGCCGAGGGGGTGCACGGGGTGGACGAGCTGCCCGCCCTGCTTCCCGAGGCCGACATCGTGGTGGTGCTGGTCCCGCTCACCGATCAGACCCGCGGGCTGATCGACGAGAAGTTCCTCGCCGCGATGCCCGACGGCGCGCTGCTGGTGAACGCCGCCCGCGGACCGGTGGCCCGGACGTCGGCGCTGGTCGCCGAACTCAGCACCGGTCGGCTGCGGGCCGCCCTGGACGTCACCGATCCCGAGCCGCTGCCCGCCGACCATCCCCTGTGGGAGCTGCCGAACGTACTGATCACCCCGCATGTGGCCGGCTCGGTGCGCGGGCTGCTGCCGCGGGCGTACCGGCTGGTGGGCGATCAGGTGCGCCGGTTCGCGGCCGGGGAGCCGCTGGCCAACACGGTGGTGGACGGCTACTGAGCGGCGCTCAGCGGGCGGTGTCGGGAAGCTCCTGACCGGTGGCGCCGACCAGCCGCGGCAGGTCGGCGGCCCGGACGGCGGGTAGCACCAGGTGCTCCCCGTCGTCGAGCCGGACGACCGCCCGGCCGCGCGGGTCCGCGGTCAGCTCGGTCACCCGCTCCCAGGCGATCCGGCGCTGGCCGAAGAGCGCTCGCAGCCGCAGCTCCCGGGAGTCGGCGTCGGTGCCGGAGCGCCACGCCCAGACCCCGACGGCGAGCGGGATCAGCAGCACCCAGAGCAGCCACCAGCGGGCGGTGGCCAGCGGCAGGGCGCCGATGAACGCGACGATCGCGGCGACCAGGATCGCCTGGTTGTGCCGGAAGCGGATGGTGTCGGCGCGACTCACCCCCCGATGATCGCACCCCGGACCGGCTCCGTTCCGTCCGGGCCGGAACGCGTGACCGGAGCCATCGATGTGACCACGGTCACCTGTTCGGCGCCGTAACCCCGGTGGCGGGGATGTCGTTTTCTCCGCGTGGTCGCGCCGGGCCTGCCCGGTCGCCACCGTTCATCCGCCCCGTCCGACTCCGGCTCCCGCACGCCGCTCCGCAACCCCACCGCCCCGTGCCCCCTCACGAAGGCGATCGCCGTGCCCGTCGCGTACCCCTCCCTCCGTCGTCGCCCGCCGCTGCCCGACGTCGTGCCGGCGGTCGGCGCGCTGCTCCTGCTGGCCGGTGTCGTCGGCCTCGTTCCGCCGTTGGCCGCCCTCGCGTTCGCGGTCGCCGCCGGATCCACCCTGGCCTGTGCCCGGCTCCTCGGGCTCGCCACCGGGGCGCAGAGGTCGGGGCCGAGCGCCGGCGCGGTCCGGTTGCCTCGCCGCACGGTCACGCTTCTCGACGCCGCCGTGCTGGCGGCGGGACTCGCCGTCGCGGTGCTGCCGCTGACCCGTCCCGCACACCGGCTGCCGCTGGTGCTGGCCGGCCTGGCCGTCGTCGTCCCGCTGTACGCGGAGGGCCTACTTCGGCTGCCCCGTCGCTCCCGCCTCTCCGGCCCGGAACGGCTCCGCCGGGTCGTCGACGTCACCGGTCTCGGCACCAGCCTGGTCTTCGCGAGCGCGGTGCTGCTGCCCCCGGGCGAGGTCCCCCCGGCGGCCCCGTTCCGGGCCGGAGAGGCGGGAGC
>NZ_QGGF01000090.1 GCF_003857015.1 Micromonospora globispora
GTATCAGAGACAGGCCCCAGCACCGTCCGGTACGCCGAGGACGACGTCCCCGCCGACCCGACCGCCGGCGCCGTCGGACGCCCGGTCGTGCTGCTCGTGCGGGACCTGCACCGGCACGACTGGATGCGCGCCGCGGTGGCCCGGTCGCTGGCCGCCCGGCCGGACGCGGTCGTGGTCGAACTGGGCGTCCCCGAGCTGGTCACCGGCGCCGTCCACGTCGCCACCCACGGCGCCACCCGGGCCGCCGCCCGGGCCGCCGCCGAACTGCTCACCGGCGCCCGCTGACCCTCGGGCCTACGGCTGGGTGGTGACCAGGTCGCCGTACTCCGGGTGGCGCTTGATGAACGCCGCCACGAACGGGCATTTCGGCACCACCCGGCCCCCGCGCTCGCGGATCTGGTCCAGGGTGCCCCGGACCAGCGCCGCGCCGACGCCCATGTTCTGGAAGCGCTGGTCGACCTCGGTGTGGGTGAAGACCAGCACCTCGCCCCGCGGGACGTACGCGGTGAAACCCGCCAGCGCGTCGTCGACCAGGATCTCGAAGCGGTGCTTGGCGGGGTTCTCCTCGACCAGGAAGCTCACCGGCCCATTCTCTCCCCACCGTCGGCCAGCCGGTCCAGTTCGGCCAGCAACCGGTCCACCTCGTCAAGGGTGTTGTAGTGGTAGACGCTGGCCCGGACGGCCCCGCCGCTGTCCCGCAGCCCCATCGTCTGGAAGTACTCGTAGGCGTAGTAGTCCCCGGAGGAGAGGCAGAAACCCGCCCCGCCCAGCGCCGCCGCGGTCTCCGCCGGGGTCAGCCCGGCCACCCGGAACGACACCGTCGGGCAGCGCCGCGCCGGGGAGCCGTACACGGTGACCGCGGGCAGCCCGGCCAGCCCGGCGAGCAGCCGGTCGAAGAGCCGCTCCTCGTGGGCCTGGGCCGCGGCCAGTCCGGCGCGGACCCGGTCCCGCCGGCTGCCCGTCGCCGCCGGGTCCAGGGTGGCCAGGTGGTCCACCGCGGCGGCCACCCCGGCCAGCAGCGGGAAGCTCGGGGTGCCGTACTCGAACCGGTCCGGCACCGCGTCGGAGGAGGGGACCAGCTTCGCCGGGCGCAGCTTCTCCCACCGGGCCGGGTCGGCGACCATCGCCGCCAGGTGCGGCCCGGACCACTTGTAGGCGCTGGTGACCAGGAAGTCCGCGCCGAGGGAGGCGACGTCGGTGGGGCCGTGCGGCACCGCGTGCACCCCGTCGACGCAGACCAGCGCGCCGGCCGCGTGCGCGATCTTCGCGATCGCGGCCACGTCGGGGGTGGTACCGATGGCGTTGCTGCCGGCGGTCACCGCGACCACCCGGGTCCGCTCGCCGACCAGGTCGGCGTACTGGCCCGCGGGCAGCTCGCCGGTGGCCGGGTCGAACTCCGCCCACCGCACGGCGGCCCCGGCCGCCTCGGCGGCCTGCACCCACGGCCGGACGTTCGCGTCGTGGTCGAGCCGGGAGACCACCACCTCGTCGCCCGGCCGCCAGCCGGCGCCGAGCGTCCGGGCCAGCGTGTACGTCAACGCGGTGGCGCTCGGCCCGAGCACCACGCCGTCGGGGTGGGCGCCGACCAGGTCGGCCACCGCCGAACGGGCCGCCGCGACCAGTTCCAGTGAGCGCCGACCGGGGACGAAGGCGGTGCTGCGGTTGCCCACCGCGGCGCGCATCGCGTCGGCGACCGCGTCGACCACCGGCTGGGCGGTCTGGGTGCCGCCGGCACCGTCGAAGTGGACGAAGCCCTCGGTCAGGGCGGGGTAGGCGGCCCGGGTCCGGGCGATGTCGAACGGCATGCGGGGCACCCTAACCCGGCCGCTGGTGATCACCGGGGGGTGGCGGCCCGGGAGACGTCTCGTACCCTTGGCCGGGTGACGACCCGACGCGTTTCCCCCTCGCTGACCCCCGTCCGCCGGGCCGCCGGCCTGCTGGCCGCCCTCACGCTCGGCGCGGCGCTGCTCGCCGGCTGCAGCTCCGACGGTGCCGACACCGACTGCGGCCTGGACGCCTGCACGGTCACCTTCGACCGCGGCGTCGACGCCAGCGCCAGCATCCTCGGCGTCGAGGCGAAGCTGGTCGGCGCCCAGGGTGACCAGGTGACCGTCGAGGTCGCCGGGGAGCAGCTCTCGCTCACCGTCGGCCAGCAGGCCACCGAGGTGGGCGGCCTCCAGGTCAGCCTGGACAGCGTCACGGACCAGCAGGTCGTCATCCGGGTGGCCCGCAACACCAGCAGCTGACCGGCCCGGCGGCGGTGGCCGACGTTTGGAAATCTTCGCATCCGGAGATTGAGGCGCCATGTCACTCACCCGGAACGCCGAAGCCACCGCCTCGCAGGCCGCGAACAGCAGGTGGCTCGAACTGTTGACCCGGGCCGGATTCATCGGCTACGGCATCGTGCACCTTCTCTTCGCCTGGCTCGCGCTGCAGATCGCCTTCGGCAAGTCGGGCGAGGAGGGCAACCAGAACGGTGCCCTGCGCACCCTGGGCGCCCAACCGCTGGGCAAGTTCCTGCTGATCGCGGTCGCGGTCGGTCTGATCGCCATGGCGATCTGGCAGGCGCTGGAAGCCGCCTTCGGGCACCGCTTCCTGCGCGGCAAGGATCGGATCTTCGAGCGGATCGCGTCCGTCGTCCGCACGGTGGTCTTCCTCTGGCTCGCCTGGACCGCCATCAAGGTCTTCCAGGACGCCAGCTCCAACGCCGCCGACAAGCAGCAGGCCCTCTCCGAGAAGCTGATGGCCTCCAACGGGGGCCGGTGGCTGGTCGGGCTGGCCGGTCTGGTGCTCGCCTGCGTCGGCATCGGGATGATCATCTACGGGCTGAAGAAGAAGTTCGAGCGGAACCTCAAGATCGGTGCGATGAGCCCGAAGACGCACACCCTGACCCGCCGCCTGGGCATGGCCGGCTACGCCGCCCGGGGCGCCGTCTTCGCGATCGCCGGCTTCCTGATCATCGTGGCCGCGGTGAAGTACGACCCGGCGAAGGCCCGCGGCCTCGACGCCGCCCTGCGTACCCTGCGGGACCAGGCGTACGGCCCCGTCCTGCTGACGCTGATGGCGCTCGGCATCGCCGCATTCGGTCTCTACTGCTTCCTCCAGTCCCGGTACCGCAAGGTCTGACCTGGTTGAAGCCGCGTCCCGCCGGGCACCATTGGGCTTTTGCGCCGAACGCCGGCCGGAGGGAGAGAACCTGTGCAGAGCTACCTCGGAACGGTCGCCGCCGCGCTGGGCGCGGCGGCGATCGCGTTGTTGCTGGTCGAGGTGGTGCACCGGGTGATCCGGCGGCTCGGCCGACGCTCGCTGCTGATGACCGAGCTGACCGACCACGCGCACCGCCCGTTCCAGGTGGCCGGCACCATCCTCGCGGTCCAGTTCGGGGTCCGGTTCAGCACCGGGTACGCGGTCGGTACGGCGTGGCGGCAGGTGGTGCTGCACGTGCTCGTGCTCGCCGTCATCGCCAGCGCCGCCTGGCTGGTCGCCTCGCTGTTCGTGGTGATCGAGGACACCGCACTGGCCCGGTTCCGGGTCGACGTGCCGAACAACCGGCACGCCCGCCGGGTCCGCACCCAGGTGGTGCTGCTGCGGCGGCTCACCATCGCGGTGATCGTCATCCTGACGGTCGGCGTCATGCTGATGACCTTCCCGGCCGTTCGCGGTATCGGCGCCGGCGTGCTGACCAGTGCCGGTGTCGTCGGTGTGGTCGCCGCGCTCGCCGCGCAGAGCCTGCTCGGCAACGTCTTCGCCGGCCTACAGCTCGCCTTCAGCGACGCCGTACGCCTCGACGACGTGGTGGTCGTCGAGGGTGAGTGGGGCCGGATCGAGGAGCTGACCCTCAGCTACGTGGTGGTGCAGATCTGGGACGACCGCCGGCTGATCCTGCCCACCTCGTACTTCACCAGCACCCCGTTCGAGAACTGGACCCGCACCGAGGCCGCGGTCCTCGGCACCGCCGAGTTCGATGTCGACTGGGCCATCCCGGTGCAGGCGATGCGGGAGGAGCTGCGCCGCCTGGTGGAGTCCAGCGACCTCTGGGACGGCCGGGTCTGCGTCCTGCAGGTCACCGACGCCACCGGCGGCATGATCCGGGTCCGGGCGCTGGTCAGCGCCGCGGACGCCGGCAGCCTCTGGGACCTCCGCTGCCTGGTCCGCGAGCAGCTGGTGGCCTGGGTACGCGACCAGCGGCCGACCGCGCTGCCGCGGATTCGTGCCGAGGTGGGTGACGGCGTCGGCGCCCTGCCGTGGCAGGCGGTCCAGCCGCGCCGGCCGGTCCGCCGGCTGCCGGAGACGGAAGCGCCGGACGACGCGCGGGTCTTCGGCGGCAGCGAAGACGGCCAGGCGCGCAGCGAGGCCTTCGTCGGCCGCGAGGAGCACGCCGACTCGCGCCGCTGACCCCGTATGGAGCCCCCGGACTGCCGCCGCGCCGGCACCCGGGGGCTCCGCCGTGTCCGGCGCGGGTCCCGCCGCGTTGCTCCCGACGGGACCCCTCCGGCGGGCCGTCGTCGGATCGCTGTCCGGGGTGAGGTTTGTCCGGCCGTTTCCGGGGGAGCCTGCTGGCACGCCCGGTGTCCGGTCCGCAGCCCGTGGATCGGACGGCGGGTGATGCGGTCCGACCGACCGCTCCGCGCAGGATTGACGGGCGGCGACTCCGGGCATACAGCGCGGTGATGATGAAAGGAGGACAGCATGGCTGACGTCGCGAGTCGTAGCACGTCCCGGACCGGGAGCGAGCCGTCCACCGCCGAACTGGTGCAGCGGGCCACCGAGCAGGTCTCCCGGCTCGTGCGGGACGAGCTGGCGCTGGCCCGGGCGGAGCTCACCCAGAAGGGCAAGCACGCCGGCATCGGGATCGGCCTCTTCGGCGGCGGTGGGGTAATGGCCCTGTACGGGTCGGGCGCGCTGGTGGCCGCCGTGATCCTGCTGCTGGCACTGGTGATGCCCGGCTGGCTGGCCGCCCTGATCGTGGCGGTGGCGCTCTTCGTGCTCGCCGGGATCCTCGCGCTAATCGGCAAGAAGCAGGTCAGCCGTGCCGTCCCGCCGGTGCCGGAGGCGACGGTCCGCAGTGTCCGGGCGGACGTCGACACCGTCGCCGCCGCGGTGAAGGACGGGAGGCGGGGATGACGGGCAATGGGACCGGTGACACGGAGGCGCTCCGCGAGGAGATCCGCCGTACCCGGGTGGAGCTGGGCGAGACGATGGAGCTGTTGGCCGCCAAGGCCGACGTCAAGGCCCGCCTGAGGGAGTCCGCCGAGCAGGCGAAGGGACGCATGCGCGAACAGGCCGCGCTGACCATGGCCCGGGTGCGCGGGCAGGCGGCACAGAAGGCCGGCGAGGTGCGCGGGCAGGCCGCGCAGAAGGCCGGTGAGATGCGCGGGCAGGCCGCGCAGAAGGCCCGCGTCGCGCGGGTGCAGGCGTACGAGAAGGGGGACGCGCTCCGGCGCAACCCGGCGCCGTGGGCGGCCGTCGCGGCCGGCGCACTGGCGACCGTGGTGGTGCTGCTGATCGTCCGAGGGAGGCGCAGGTGAGCAAGCGCATCGGCAGGGCCGCCTACAAGCCGGTCGGAGTGATGCTCGGGCTGGCCGCCGGTACGGTCGCCGGGGTGATCTTCCGGCAGGTCTGGAAGCTGACCGCCGGCGACGGGGAGGCGCCCAGCGCCACCGACGAGGACCGGCGCTGGGGCGAGATCCTGGCCGCCGCCGCCCTGCAGGGCGCGATCTTCGCGGTCGTCCGGGCCGCGGTGGACCGCGGCGGCGCGGTCGGCGTACGCCGGCTCACCGGCCGTTGGCCCGACTGACCCTTCCGGGCGTCGGCCCCTTTCCTGTCATCGACGGGGAAGGGGCCTTTCGCATCGACCCGCCGGCCCACCCAGTGGATCTGCCGCATCCGTCAGGTCACATGTCGGAGAATTTCGTCCGGTAGGCTGTGCAGAGTTTTTGCGTACGTGGTTTGCTGTTCCACGCTGTTGAGAGATGGCGTGGGTTGAGAGAAGTCTCCTTCACCGGGGGCCGCCTCAGGCGCCGCTGCTCGAAAACGGCCAATCGGCCGCACGGCGTGCTCGGCCGCCAGTTTTAGAAGGAGATACACATGGCGCAGGGAACCGTGAAGTGGTTCAACGCTGACAAGGGCTTCGGCTTCATCACCGTCGACGGCGGGGGTGCTGACGTGTTCGTCCACTTCTCGGCCATCCAGTCCAGCGGCTACCGCACGCTGGAGGAGAACCAGCGGGTGGAGTTCGAGATCGCCCAGGGTCAGAAGGGTCCGCAGGCCGAGCAGGTCCGCCCCCTCTGACCGGTGCCGGCCGGCCGCGCCGGCCGGTGCGATCCGGTAGCCGGATCGATGTGAAGCCCCGTGTCCCACCCCCGGGATGCGGGGCTTTCCGCGTTCCCAGGGTGGTGTGGGCGCGGCGTCAGGGCCGCCGACGGGCGCGCATGCCGTACCAGAGGGTGACCAGTCCGATCAGGACGACGACCAAGCCGATGACCGTCCAGATCCGCTGGTCGGTCATCACGCTGCCGCTGACGTAGCCGAGGCCCTGCACGGTCCAGACCGCGCCGACGACCACGGCCAGCAGGCCGAGCGTCAGCCGGAACCAGCCTCTCATCAGAGTCCCCTTCCGGCCGGACGGCACCGCTCCAGCATGCCCGGCGTCGTCGGTCGACGGCGCCGCCGCGCCGGTTCCGGTCGTCGCATGGTCGGGGCCGCTCGCGGTGGCCGCATCGGTCACCACCGGTCGTGCACCTGCGGGCGGATCAGCTCGTCGTACGTCTCCCGCACGGCGCCCAGTTCCGCGTCGGTCAGCGGGGGCAGGTCGGCCGCGGCGGCGTTGCGCCGGGCCTGCTCGGCGTTGCGGGCGCCGGGGATGACGACGGTGACGCCGGGCTGGTCGAGGATCCAGCGCAGGGCGAACTGGGCCATGGTCCGGCCGTCGCCGACCAGCGGCGCGAGCCGGCGTACGGCGGCCAGGCCGAGGTCGTAGTCCACACCGGAGAAGGTCTCGCCGACGTCGAAGGATTCCCCGTGCCGGTTGAAGTTGCGGTGGTCGTCGGCGGGGAAGGTGGTGTGCTCGTCGTACCGCCCGGAGAGCAGGCCGCTGGCCAGCGGCACCCGGGCGATGATGCCCACCCCGGCGGCCGCGGCGGCGGGCAGCACCCGCTCCAGGGGCTTGTGCCGCACCGCATTGAGGATGATCTGGACGCTGGCCACGCCCGGCCGGGCGATCGCGGTGAGCGCCTGGTCGCAGGTCTCCACGCTGACCCCGTACCCGGCGATCCGCTTCTCGGCGACCAGGGTGTCCAACGCGTCGAAGACCGGGTCGTCGTGGAAGACCGCGGTGGGCGGGCAGTGCAGCTGGACCAGGTCCAGAGTGTCCACCCCGAGGTTGGCGCGCGACCGGTCGGTCCAGGCCCGGAAGTTGTCCAGGGTGTACGCCTCCGGCGTCTGTGGCACCCGACGGCCCATCTTGGTGGCGACGGTCAGCCCGTGCCCCGGCCGCTCGCGCAGGAACCGGCCGATGAGCTGTTCGCTGCGGCCGTCGCCGTACACGTCGGCGGTGTCGAGGAAGGTGACTCCGGCGTCCACGGCGGCGGCCAGGACGTCCATCGCCGCGCTCTCGCTCACCTGGCCCCAGTCGGCGCCGAGCTGCCAGGCGCCGAGTCCGACGATGCCCACGTGCCGGCCGAGCCGGTCGAAGCTGCGCTGTTCCACCCGACCGAGCCTAGTGAGCCGCTTGCCGGGCCGCGCGGCGGGCCGTAGGGTCATAGCAAGACGGACGTACGGTTTGGGAGGCTGTGATGTGGGACCCGACCACCTACCTGCGCTACGGCGACGAACGGTCCCGGCCGTTCCACGACCTGGTGGCACGGATCCCAGCCGAGCGCCCCCGGGCCGTCGTCGACCTCGGCTGCGGCCCCGGCACCCTCACCGTCACCCTTGCCGACCGCTGGCCCGACAGCCGGATCACCGGCCTGGACTCCTCCGCCGAGATGATCCGGCGGGCCGGCGGGCTGGCCGGGCCGGTCAGCTTCGCCGTCGCCGACGTCTGCGACTGGCACCCGGCGGCGGACGTGGACGTGGTCGTCAGCAACGCGGTGCTCCAGTGGGTCCCCGGCCACCAGGAACTGCTCGTCCGGTGGGCCCGGGAACTCCCGGCCGGGGCCTGGCTCGCCGTCCAGGTGCCCGGCAACTTCGACGCCCCGTCGCACCGGGCCATGCGCGAGGTGGCCCGCCGTGACCGGTGGCGCGACGTGCTGACCCCGCTGCTGCGCGAGGCGCCGGTCGACGACCCGGTGGACTACGCGGCGCTGCTGGTCGGTGCCGGCTGCGCGGTCGACGCCTGGGAGACTACCTACGTGCACCAGCTCCCGGCCGCCGCCGACGCGGACCACCCGGTGCTGGCCTGGATGGAGGGGACGGCGCTGCGTCCGGTCCGGGCCGCGCTGGACGGCGCCGACTGGGCGGATTTCCGCGCCGAGCTGGGGGTACGACTCGCCGAGGCGTACCCCGTCCGGCAGGGTCGGGTGTACTTCCCGTTCCGCCGTATCTTCGTGGTGGCCCGCACCGGCGCCCGTGCAGAGGAGAACCTGTGACCGACCTGCCCACCTTCATCGCCGGACTGCCCAAGGTGGAGCTGCACGTGCACCACGTCGGCTCCGCCTCGCCCCGGATCGTCGCCGAACTGGCCGCCCGGCACGAGGGACGCAGCCCCGTCCCGGCGGACCCGGACCAGCTCGCCGACTACTTCGCGTTCCGCGACTTCGCCCACTTCATCGAGGTCTACCTCAGCGTCGTCGACCTGATCAGGGACCCGGAGGACGTCTGGATCCTCACCCACGAGGTGGCCCGGGAGCTGGCCCGCCAGCAGGTCCGGTACGCCGAGCTGACCGTCACGCCGTACTCCCACGTGCACCGGGGCATCCCCGCGCCGGCGTTCTGCGAGGCGATCGAGGACGCCCGCAAGCGGGCCGAGGCGGACTTCGGCATCGCCCTGCGCTGGTGCTTCGACATCCCCGGTGAGGCCGGGCTGCCGGCCGCCGAGGAGACCCTGCGGATCGCCCTGGAGGAGCGACCGGACGGGCTGATCAGCTTCGGCCTGGGCGGCCCGGAGATCGGGGTGCCCCGGCCGCAGTTCAAGCCGTACTTCGACCAGGCCCGGGCCGCCGGGCTGCGTTCGGTGCCACACGCCGGGGAGACCACCGGCCCGGAGACCATCTGGGACGCGCTGCGCGAGCTGGGCGCCGAGCGGATCGGGCACGGCATCTCCGCCGCGCTCGACCCCGAGCTGCTCACGTACCTCGCCGAGCGGCAGATCGCCCTGGAGATATGCCCCACCTCCAACGTGCGTACCCGGGCGGTGTCGGTCATCGAGGAGCACCCGCTGCCGCAGCTCGTCGAGGCCGGGCTGCTGGTCACCATCAACTCGGACGACCCGCCGATGTTCGGCACCACCCTCGACGACGAGTACGCGGTCGCCGCCCGGCTGCTCGGCGTGGGTCCGGAGGGGCTGGCCGGGCTGGCCCGAAACGCGGTGACCGCCTCGTTCCTCGAGCCGGGGGAGAAGGCGCGGATCAGCGCCGAGATCGACGCCTACCTGGCGGCCGCGACACGCTGACCGGACGGGACGGCACCGGCCGCCGGGACACCCGCAGCGGCCGGCGCCACCCGGCGAGGACGACTCCGGCGCCGAGCACCCCGCCGATCGGCACCGCCATCAGGGCGGCCAGCAGCGGCGCGGCGGTTTGCGGCCGGTCCGGGCCGTACGCGAGCACCGGGTCCTGCCAGGCGGCGAGCGTGAGGGCGATGCAAACCCCGATCACCGCGGCCCAGCGGAGCAGGCGGTTGACGGTCGGCGTCATCACGGTCACCTCACGCCCGGGGTGCGGTGGGATCGGGGAGTGGCGCGCGGCGGGAGCGAGGTGTGGGGGGACCGAACTCCCGCCGCGCGACGGCTCCACGGCCGGGGGTGTTACGGGGCGTTCCGGCCGAGGGAACTGATGGGTTCGGATCTGATCCTGACAGGCGGCGCCGCCCGTGGCACCGTCGTTAACCGGGACCTAAGGAAGACTTGCGCCGGCGCACAGCCGCGGGCCCGGCCTCAACGCTGCCGGGGCCAGCGGCGCCCGCCGGTCTTCTGCTCCCGGACGTCCCGCGCCATCCGGCCGACCAGCCCGAACCGGCTCACCTGCCGGGGCGTCGCCTCCGGATCGGCCAGCAGCATCACCACGCTGGCCCCGCCCAGCTGCGCCCGGTCGATGCTCACCGACCCGTTGGACTGCAACGCCACCCGCTTGGCGATGTCCAGCCCCAGCCCGGTCGAGCCCTGGTCGCTGGCGCCGCGGCGCAACGCCCGGTCCGGGTTGGCAATGCCGGGGCCGGCGTCGTCGATCCGGATCGCCACGTACCCGTCCCGCCGGCTGACGGCCACCTCGAAGGCGGTGCCCTGCGGCGTGTAGCGGAAGACGTTGCCGATCACCGCGTCGAGCGCGGCGGCCAGCTCGGCCCGGGGCACCGGCGCGGGGATGCGCAGCTGCGCCCCGCTGATCCGGTGCGGGCGGTTCTGGTCGCCGGCGAGGGCCGCCCAGAACACCATCCGGTCCCGGACCACCTCGCTCACGTCGCACATCGCCGGGCCGGCCTCCTGGCTGACCGCCTTGCGGGTGTTCGTGATCAGCTCGTCGACCTCACCCTCCAGGGTGACGATGGCCTGGCGGATCCGCCGGATGCCCCGTCGACGGTCCAGCTCCGCCTCGCTGAACGCCCCGACGCTGGTGTCGTCGGAATCCAGCGCCTCTGCGTCGAGCCGGAGTGCGGTCAGCGGTGTCCGCAGCCGGTGGGACAGGTCCGCGACGAGTTCCCGTTCGTTGGCGCGCAGCGCCACCAGCCGGTCCGCCATCCGGTTGAACGCGTGCCCGGCCTCGGCCAGCTCCCGGGGCCCGCTCGGCTCGACCTGTACGCCCAACTCGCCGTCACCGATCGCGAGGGCGGCCTTGACCAGGTCGCCGGCCGAGTCGACGGTACGGGCGGCGACCCGGTCGACCACGATGACCGCGGCGCCGATCAGTGCGACCGCCACCCCGATCAGCAGCAGCCACCGGCCGCCAGCGCCTTCGTCGAGCACGGAGTCGGGGACGAAGACCTCCACCACCGCGACCTTGTCGCCGAGCACCACCGGGTCGAGCCGGAGCACCCCGCCGGGCACCTCGGTGACCACGGAGCGGCGGTCGGCGGCGGCCCGGGCCAGCGCGGCCGGGTCGGCTCGACCGGCGGACTCGTCGACGCCGAGCCCGTGGACGACGGGGCGGGTGGCCGGGTCGTCCCCGCTGGCCGCCACCGCCCGCTGGACGACCGCCGGTTCGGTGCTGACCGCGAGGGCGCCGGTGACCAGGGCGCTGCGCCGGGCGGCGTCGGCGAGCTGGTGGTCGCGCGCCTGGTCGCCCAGGTTGATGCCGAGCGGGATGAGGAAGGCGAGGGCGACGAGGCTGCACATGCCGGCGGTGAGCCAGGCCAGCGTCGGCCTCAGTCCGGCGCCACCAGCCGGAAGCCGACCCCCCGCACGGTGCGCAGGTAGCGCGGCTTCGCCGCGGTCTCGCCCATTTTGCGGCGCAGCCAGTACAGGTGAACGTCGATGGTCTGGTCCTCGCCGACCGATGGCTGCCGCCATACCTCCTCCAAGAGTTCCCGCCGGGACACTACCCGGCCGGGACGTGCGGCGAGATACGCCAGCAGGTCGAACTCCTTGCGGGTCAGCGCCAGCGGCTCCCCGTCCAGTACCGCGCTGCGCTCGCCCACGTCCACCCGCAGCCCGCCGACGGTGTGCACGGCCGGCTGCACCGTACGGCTGGCCCGGCCGACCCGGCGCAGCACCGTGGTGATCCGGGCATCCAGGTGGGCGCCGGTGAACGGCTTGACCATGTAGTCGTCGGCGCCGGCGCGCAGCAGTCGGACGACCGACTGCTCGTCGTCGCGGGCGGTGGCGATGATGATCGGCACGTCGGTGATCCCGCGCAGCATCCGCAGCGCGTCCGAGCCGTCCAGGTCGGGCAGGCCGAGGTCGAGCACCACCAGATCGGGCGTCTCGGCGGCGACCCGGCGCAACGCGTCCAGCGCCGAACCGACGGCGTGCACGGCGTGCCCCCGATCGCTGAGGGACCGCAGCATCGCGCCGCGTACGACGTGGTCGTCTTCGACCAGGAGGACGGTTGCCACGACAGCACCGTACTCGGGATGGCAAGTTGATCGCGTTGCGGCACTCCTGCGAACCGGGCAAGCTGGGACGACGATGCCCTTCACGCTCTTCCCCGACACCCGTCTGGCGCTCGCCCGGGACGCCCTCGCGGGGCTCTCCGTCGGCGACGCTCTGGGCTCGCAGTTCTTCGTGCCCGGCCGGCACCCCGAGGATCTCGCCGCCGGTCGGCTGCCGCCACCGCCATGGCAGTGGACCGACGACACCGAGATGGCCTGCTCGGTGGTGGGCGCCCTGGCCGCCACGGGACGGATCGACCGGGATCGGCTGGCGCTGGACTTCGCCGAGCGCTGCGAGCCGTACCGGGGCTACGGGCCGGGGGCGGTGAGCATCCTCCGGCTCATCCGTACCGGGACGCCCTGGCCGGTGGCGGCCGCTTCGGCGTTCGACGGGCAGGGCTCCTGCGGCAACGGGGCGGCGATGCGGGTCGGACCGCTCGGCGCGTGGTACGCCGACTCGACCCGCCGGGCCGCCGAACAGGCCCGGGCCTCGGCCGAGGTCACCCACGCCCATCCCGAGGGCATCGCCGGAGCGGTCGCGGTGGCGGTGGCCGCCTCGCTCGCCACCCGGGCCCGCCTGGACGGGGACCGCCCACCGCCGGACCGCCTGCTCGGCGCGGTCGCGGCGG
>NZ_QGGF01000256.1 GCF_003857015.1 Micromonospora globispora
GAGTTGGCGGCGGGGCCGGCTCCGGCCGCCCTGCCCGCCGCCCCGGCGCACTCCGAGCAGCCGCAAGCCACGCAGCGCGAGGTGCGGATTCCCCGACCCCGGACGGCGCCGGACGACATCGAGGCGGCACCGCACCTCCAGCCGGTACGGAACCCGGAGCCCACGACCGGCTCAGGTCCCTCGGTGACCGCCGAGACCGCCGACCGGGTGCTCACCGACCTGGTGCCGGCGGAGATGGAGCCGGTGGACGAGGTGGTCACCCCCGAGGGCACGGTGATCACCGCCGTGGACGAGGCAGTCGCCACACCGCCCCTCCCCGGCATCGAGCGCTAGCCCCGAGAGCGGCGCACGGTTTCCCGGGAAGAGTGGCCATTCCACGGCGGATGGCCACTCTTTCCGGCAACCAGGCCGCACCGGAAAGAGAGCGGCACCGGGAAAGGGGCGTCAGCGGCGGACGACCTTGCGGGGCTTGGCGGCCTTGAGCTGGGCGTACCGCTTGAGCTGCTGGGAGCGGTAGTCGCGGCCGAGCGCGGTGAGGATGAGGTACCCGACGAGCACACCGGCCCCGGCGGCGGCCAGGTAGAGCCAGATCTGGGCGAAGAAGAGGCCCGCGCCACCGGCGAACGGGCTGTTGCCGACCAGCAGCGGCCCGACGAAGACGGTCAGCGCCAGCGCCACGGCCACCGCGGCCGTGAGGTCAGCCGCCCAGCGGCCCACCGGACGGTCGCGCCCCCAGCGGAACGCCACCGCCGCGAGGATCAGCCCGATGACCAGGAACATCACCAGCGAGACCCGGTCGGCGGCGGTGTCGTCGTTCTCGAAGCCGAACTTGATGACCAGCCGCGCCACCACGTTGACCACGAACAGCGCCCCTGCGAGCACGCCGACCGCGCGCCACCGCTCCCTCATCGCACGCCTCCCGCCGTTCCGTCCCGCCCCGACGGCGGGACTCCTGGCAGGAATATGTACCACCGCAACCTGTGTGGCGTCAGTCCCCTCGGCGTACGACCGGCGCCGCGATCATCTGCCGGAAGGCCGCCACCGCGAAGGTGATCGCGCCCGCCACGATCAGGCCCAGACCGAGCACGTTGTCCCCGGCCAGCGGCAGGTCACCCTCGGCGGTCCGGACGCCGGCCGCGACGATCACCACGAACCAGGGCAGAGCGGGCAGGACCACCGCCCAGCGGGTACCGACGGCCGCGTGGGCGAACCGGCTCACCACCACGGTCAGCGCGACGGCGGCGGCGATGCCGCCCAGGGCGAGCGAGATGCCGACCAGCGTCTTCGTCGCCGTGTCGGGTCGACCCTCGATGATCTCCCAGCCCCAGGTGGCCAGCAGCAGGTCCAGCACGGCGGCGAGAGCACCCGCGACGACCGCCACCAGGCCGCCGACGATCCGCAGGAC
The DNA here is from genome assembly GCF_003857015.1 of Micromonospora globispora. Classification (GTDB taxonomy): domain Bacteria; phylum Actinomycetota; class Actinomycetes; order Mycobacteriales; family Micromonosporaceae; genus Micromonospora; species Micromonospora globispora. The sequence continues at coordinate 1,406 of NZ_QGGF01000256.1, forward strand.
GAGGTCGAGCGCCGCCGAAGGCTCGGGCGGCGCGGTGGGCTGCGGCTCCGGTATGACCGACATCGGGGCGGCCGGCAGCGTCACCGGAGGCCGGCCGCCGCGACCGGGGACCGGTCCGGTCCGTCCAGCGCCAGGCCGGCGAAGAGGTCGTCCTCCCAGCCGTACGGGCCGCTGCCCGGGCCCTTCTCCCCCACCGCCAGGGTGAAGTACTCGACACCCATGAACTCGGCCCCGAAGTTGCCGGCGATCGAGTAGAGCCAGGAGGTGGCCGGGATCTGGGTGGCGTGCGCCCGCATCGCCGCCTCCTTGGCGGCGTGCTGCTCGGTGGCGTCGATCCGCGCGGCGATCTCCGGGTCGGGCGTGCCGAAGGGCAGCTCGTCGACGCTGTCGATGCCGGCGAACGGGTTGTCCGAGGTCTCCACGAAGTGGTCCAGGCCGGCCTCCAGCACGCTGCGCGGCATGGCCGTCCAGTAGACCTTGGCCGGGGCGACCCCGTCGGCGGCGGCCAGTTCGACCGCCCGCGTCGCCACCCGGTGCGCCTGGATGTGGTCCGGGTGCCCGTAGAAGCCGTCGGGGTCGTACGTGATCATGACCTGCGGGCGGACCTCGTGCATGATCTCCACCAGGTGGCCGGCGGCCTCGTCGAGGTCGGCCTGCCAGAACGCCCGGGGGTGGTCGTTGGTGGCGAGCCCCATCATCCCGGAGTCGCGGTACCGGCCCGCGCCCCCGAGGAAGCGGTGGTCGGTGACGCCGAGCGCGGCGCAAGCGGCCCCCAGCTCGCCGATCCGATACCCGCCGAGCTGGTCGGCCGCGGCCGCGGCGAGCTGGGCCAGCTCCGGTACGTGGATCTCGCCCTCCTCGCCGAGCGTGCAGGTCACCAGCGTGACGTGGGCACCGATGGCGGCGTAGTGCGCCATCGTCGAGCCGGTGCCGATGGACTCGTCGTCGGGGTGCGCGTGGACCAGCAGAAGGCGTCGGTCGGGCAGCGTCGTCACGATCGTCACTCTATCCGGCGGTCCTTTCCGAGCGGCCCTGACGCGTCCGCCCAGGTCGGCCACATCACGCCCGACGCGGCTCTACGATCCGAGCTGTGGACTTTCCCGAGCTGGCCGCCCGTACCCGTCGGTTCAGCCTTGGGGCGCCGCGCGCCGTCTCCGTCGCCGACGACGGCTCCCGGGTGATCTTCCTCCGCTCGCAGGGCCCGGAGGATCCCGCCGACGCGCTCTGGCTGCTGGACGTCACCTCCGGCGAGGAACGGCTGGTCGCCGATCCGGCCGCGCTGCTCGGCACGGACGCCGAGCGGGAGGCGCTCGCCCCGGGCGAGCGGGCGTTGCGCGAACGGCTGCGGCTCAGCGCCGCCGGCATCGGCTCGTACGCCCTCGACGCGGCGGGCCGGGTGGCGGTGTTCGCGCTGGCCGGTCGGCTGTTCCGGGCCGACCTGGTGCACGGCGACGTGGTCGAGGTGGCCACCGTCGGCCCGGTGATCGACCCGCGGCCCGACCCGACCGGGGAGCGGCTGGCGTACGTCACCGACGCCGCCGAGGGGGTCCGCCGGGGCCAGCTCCGGGTGGTCGAGTCCGACGGCACCGACACCCTGCTGGCCGGCGAGGACAGCGGCGTCAGCTGGGGCCTGGCCGAGCACATCGCGGCCGAGGAGTTCCACCGCTACCGCGGCTACTGGTGGGCCCCGGACGGCCGGTCGGTGCTGGCCGCCCGGGTGGACGAGTCCCGGCTGCCGCGGTGGACCCTGCACGACCCGGCCGACCCGGCGAGCCCGCCGACCACGGTCGCGTACCCCCGGACCGGCGGGCCGAACGCGGAGGTCAGCCTGCACCTGCTCGACCTCGACGGCGGCTGGGTCGACGTGCACTGGGACCGGGAGACCTACCCGTACCTGACCTCGGTCGACTGGGCGGACGGCGGCCCGCTGATCACCGTGCTGCGCCGCTCGCAGCAGCACGGCCTGGTGCTCGCGGTGGATCCGCGGACCGGGGAGACCCAGGTGCACGCCGAGCTGGCCGATCCGCGCTGGGTGGACCCGATCCCCGGCACCCCGGCCCACCTGCCGGACGGGCGGGTGCTGGTCGGCGGCGAGCTGGCCCACGACGGGTACGACGCCCGCTGCCTCTTCGCCGACGGCACGCTGCTCACCCCGCCCTCGCTCTACGTACGGCGGGTGGTGGGCCGGCTGCCGGCCGGCAACGGCCCGGCCGACCTGCTGGTCGAGGCGAGCGAGGGCGAGCCGAGCCAGCGTCACCTGTACCGGGTGCGGACGGTGATCGGCGGCGGCGTGGACGCCCGCCGGCTGAGCGGCGACCCGGGGTGGCACACCGCCGCGATCGGCGGCTCGACGCTGGTGGTGGGCACCGCCTCGCTGGAGCACGCGGGGACCCGGTGGTCGGTGTGGCACGACGACCGGGAGGTGGCCCAGTTGCGGTCGCTGGCCGCCACCCCGCCGTACGCCCCTCGGCCGGTGATGGTGCGGGTGACCGACCGGCGGCTGCCGACCGCGGTGCTCTATCCGAACGACCATGTGAAGGGCACCCGGCTGCCGGTGCTGCTGGACGTCTACGGCGGGCCGGGGCATCAGGAGGTGCTCTCCGCCCGGGGGGCCTGGCTGGAGCGGCAGTGGTGGGCCGAGGCCGGCTTCGCGGTGGTGACGATCGACAACCGGGGCACCCCGGGGGTGGCGCCGTCGTTCGAGAAGGCGGTCCACCGGCGGCTGGCCGACGTGATCCTGGCCGACCAGGTGGACGCGCTGACCGCGCTCGCCGGCAAGCACCCGGATCTCGACCTGGACCGGGTTGCCGTCCGGGGCTGGTCGTTCGGCGGCTGGCTGGCCGGCCTGGCGGTGCTGCGCCACCCGGAGCTGTTCCGCTGCGCGATCGTCGGCGCTCCGGTCACCGACTGGATGCTGTACGACACCGCGTACACCGAGCGCTACCTCGGCATGCCGGACGACGGCATGGACGTCTACGCCCACCACTCGCTGGTGGAGCTGGCCGCGGAGCCGGTCGGCGATCCGGAGCAGGCCCGGCCGATGCTGCTGGTGCACGGCCTGGTCGACGACAACGTGGTGGCCGCGCACACGCTGCGGTTGTCGGCGGCGCTGCTGGCGGCCGGCCGGCCGCACTCGGTGCTGCCGTTGACCGGAGCGACCCACATGGCCGCCGGCGGCACCGCGGAGCGCCTGCTCCGCCTGGAGCTGGACTTCCTGCGCACCTACCTGTGAGGACGGAAAGGGCCCCGGCCGACGCCGTTGTCGACCGGGGCCCCTGATCCCGTGGCGTTACTGCTTGACGTACGCGTTCACGAAGGCGGGCCAGCCGAAGATGCTGCCGATGAAGACTCCGCCGGCCTTCTCACCGTGGGCGACGGAGACCACCTCGTTGTAGAGCGGCACCGCCGGCGCCGACTCCTTCATGAGCCGCTCGTCCACCTTGCTCCACTCGTCGGCCTGCTTGGCCGGGTCGAGCGCGAGCACCCGGTCGAACTCCGCGTTGATCGCGTCGTTGTTGAGCTGGGACGTGTTGCTGTTGCCCTCGGCCTTGATGTTCCGACCGTCGAAGAGCACCGGCAGGATCGAGGCGCCGCTGGGCCAGTCGGCCGCCCACGAGTCGACCCAGATGTCCCACGGGTTGCTCTTCTTCTTCACGAAGTCGAGGTAGCCGTCCTCGGGGATCGGCTTGATCGTTACGGTGAAGCCGGCCTTCTCCAGGGCGTTCTTGACCTGGGTCGCCGTCTCCTGCGAGGGAGTGTCGTCGGAGGTGCCGAGCACCAGGTTCGCCGACTTGCCGGCGAGCAGCTCCTTGGCCTTGTCCGGGTTGCCGGACTCACCGGCCGGGTAGGCGTCGAACTTCTTGTAGCCGAGCGTGGTGGGCGGCAGCAGCGTGGTGAGCGGCACGGCGCCGTACGGGCCACCGAGGTTCTTGGTGATGCTGCTGCGGTCGATCGCGTAGTTGATCGCCTGACGCACGGACAGGTCGGTGACCCGGCTGGTGTTGATGGTCAGCCGGTACGCGTTCGGCGTCGCGGCGACGATCATCCGCTCCTTGAGCGTGGGGTCGCCGGTGACCTTGGCGATCAGCTCCGACGGCACACCACCGGTGGCCACCGCCGCGGCGTCGTTGCCGGTGCCGGCGAGCACCCGGTTGGTCTGGGTGGCGTTGTCGGCGCCGAAGGACCAGATGAACTTGTCCGGGTAGGCGTGCCGCACCGGGTCGGTGGCCGGGTCCCAGTTCTCGTTGCGCTCGAGCACCATCTCGACGCCCGGGGTGTTCTTGGTGATCTTGTACGGGCCGGAGGAGAAGGGCTGGTTGTCGAGGTTGACGCCGGTGTCCTTGTCCGGCGGCAGCGGCGCGGTGGCCGGCAGCGACACGGCGAACGGCAGGTCGCAGCGGGGCTTGTTGAACTCGAAGCGCAGGGTCTGCGCGTCGGGCGTGCTCAGCCCCGGCGGCAGCGAGGTCTTGTTCTTCTTGAAGTCCCACTTGGTGTCGTACTGCGGGCTGTCGGCCAGCCACTCCTGCAGGTACGTGGGACCACCGGTGAGGTCCGGGTCGAACGAGCGGGCGATGCCGTAGGCGATCTCCTTGGAGGTGATCGGCCGACCGTCCTCGAACTTCACCCCCTGCTTGATCTTGAATTCCCAGACCTTGCAGTCGTTGTTGACGTTGGTGCCCGGGGTCTCGGCCAGGTCACCCACCAGCGTGACGTTGCCCTTGCCGTCGTCCTTGAAGGTGGTGAGGTACCGGGCGTAGAGCTGGCTCCCCATCAGACCGGCGAACGAGTAGACCCGCTGCGGGTCCAGGTGGGAGATCTTGTTCTCCCGCAGGATGTAGAAGGTCCCGCCCTTGGTCGCACCTGGCACCTCCGGCGCCGGCCCGAGGGAGTCCTTGGGGTCGGTGGCGATGGCGCCGGTACGAGGCTTGTTGGTGTCCACGCCGTTCGCGTCGTCACCTGTGTTCTTGCTGCAGGCACTGAGGGCCACCACCAGTGCCATCGCACCGCCCATGGCGGTGACGAGTCTTGCTCGCATACTCACTCCTCCGGGTCGCCTATGAAGAAAAGCTTCGCTTAGCTTTCGCTCGCCGTAAATTTCGGGCAGATAACGGGCCGGCAACGATCGGACCGGCGGGCTCGGCGCGTCACCCCAGGCGTACCCGGGGATCGATGAACGCGTAGAGCAGGTCGACGACCATGTTGGCGATCACCACGAACAGGGCGGAGATCAGCACGGTGGCCATGATGGTCGGCAGGTCCCCCTGCCGGACCGCCTCCACGGCGGTACGGCCCAGCCCCTGGATGCCGAAGGTGGTCTCCGTGATCACCGTGCCGCCAAGTGCCCCGCCCACGTCCAGCCCGGCGATCGTCACGATCGGCGTGATCGCCGCGCGCAGCGCGTGCCGGCCGTAGACCTGCCGCTTCGCCATGCCCTTGGCGCGGGCCGTCCGGACGAAGTCCTCCGACAACGTCTCCAGCATCTGCGCCCGGGACAGCCGCGCGTAGATCGCCGAGAAGAGCAGGGCCAGGGTGACCCAGGCCAGCACCAGCCCGCGCGCCCACTCCACCGGATTGTCGAAGAGGGAGACGTACCGCGGGGTCGGCAGGATCTTCAGGTGGTAGACGAAGATCAGCAACAGCACGGCGCCGACGAAGTAGAGCTGCAACGAGGCGAACGTCAGGGTGAGCCCGATCGAGATGCGGTCCAGCAGCGACCCTCGGCGCAGGGCCGAGATCATGCCGAGCCCCACCCCGAGGGCGAGCCACAGCACCGCCGCCGGGAGGACGATGTTCAACGTCACCGGCAGCACCCGCGCGAAGGTGTCGCTGACCGCCTCGCTGTTGACGTAGGAGTAGCCGAGACAGGGCGCCTCGCACTTCCCGCCCTGGGCGCTGCCCAGGTCGCGGCCGACGAAGATGCCCTTCATGTAGTTGGCGTACTGCTCCGCCTTGGGTTCGTTGAGCCCCAACTCGGTACGCACCCGTTCCAGGCGTTCCGCGTTGCAGTTCTTCGGGCACATGCCGGTGACCGGATCGCGGGGCAGCGCGAAGAACAGGAGGAAGCTGACGATGCTCACCGCGAGCAGCACCGAAACCGCCAGGAGCACCCGCTTCAGCAGGAACCGCACCATGCGTCGAACCCCTTACCGTGACGACTTCGGATCGAGCGCGTCGCGCAGCGCGTCGCCGAAGAGGTTGAACGCGAGCACGAGCGCAAAGATGGTGATGCCGGGGAAGAAGACGTACGCCGCGTCGGTCTGCAGGTAGTCGATGCTGCGGTAGATCATCCGGCCGAAGCTGGGCACGGACTCGGGCAGCCCGACGCCGAGGAAGGACAACGCGGCCTCACCGGTCACGTACGCCGGCACGGCGAGGGAGAACGACACCAGGATCGGCGCCCAGATGTTGGGCAGCAGTTCCCGGAAGAGCATGTGCCCCACCCCCGCGCCGCTGGCCCGCGCCGCCTCGACGAACTCCCGCTCGCGCAGCGAGACCACCTGCCCGCGCACCAGCCGGGCGGTACCCGTCCAGCCGAACGCGGCGAAGACCACGATCAGCGTGGTGACCGCGAACCAGGTCGGCACCGCGTCGCGCGGGCCGTAGAAGCGCAGCGAGAACGTCGGCACCACGGCGAGCGCGAAGATGAGGAACGGCATCGCCAGGGCGACGTCGGTGAACCAGCCGATCACCGAGTCGACCACCCCGCCCAGGAAGCCCGCGACGATCCCGAGTACCACGCCGATCGTCGCGGTGACCAGGGCCGAGCCCAACGCGATCAACAGCGAGGTGCGGACCCCGAAGATCATCCGGATGAAGATGTCCCGGCCCAGACCCGGTTCGAGGCCGAACCAGTGGTCACCGCTCACACCGCCGGCGTACCCGAGCGGCATCCCGGTGGCGTCCAGCAGGTCCCCGAACTGCTCGTTCGGGCTCACCCCGTAGAGCCGCTGGACCAGCGGCGCGGCCAGCGCCAGCAGCACCAGGACCACCAGCACGGCACCGCTGATCATCGCGGTACGGTCGCGCCGCAGCCGGCTCCAGACGAGCTGCCCCGGCGACCGGCCGGCGAACCCCTTCTCACCCGGTCCGCCACCATCGCCGGTGGACTCGATCTCGGCCAGCGCCACGCCCTCGACCGGTGACAGGCTCACTTCGACACCTCCTCGGCGGCCGTGCCGGCGGCGGTACCGTCCGGGCTGGTGCTGATCGTTCCCCGTTCGGGGAAATGGCAGGCGGTGAGCTGCCGGCCGCCGTCGCGGGCGATGAGCGCCGGTTCCTCGGTGGCGCAGCGTTCCTGCGCTTTCCAGCAGCGGGTGCGGAAGCGGCAGCCCGACGGTGGGTTGAGCGGGGTCGGCACGTCCCCGGCGAGCCGGATACGCCCGGCCGGGCCGAGGGCGGTCACGTCCGGGATCGCCGACAGCAGGGCCCGCGTGTACGGGTGCTGGGGGCGCTGGTAGATGTCGTCGCGGTCGCCGATCTCGACGATCTTGCCCAGGTACATGACGGCGACCCGTTGGCAGAAGTGCCGGATCACGGCCAGGTCGTGGGCGATGAAGACGAACGCCAGGTCGAGGTCGCGTTGCAGGTCCCGCAGCAGGTTGATGACCTGCGCCTGGATCGAGACGTCCAGGGCGGAGACCGGCTCGTCCGCGACGATCAGCTTCGGCCGCAGCGCGAGGGCGCGGGCGATGCCGATGCGCTGGCGCTGGCCGCCGGAGAACTCGTGCGGGTACCGGTTGTAGTGCTCCGGGTTGAGGCCGACCAGTTCGAGGAGTTCCTGCACCCGCTTCTTGACCCCACCCGGCGGGGTGATCCCGTTGACCTGCAACGGCATCGCCACGATCCGGCCCACCGTGTGGCGGGGGTTCAACGAGGCGTACGGGTCCTGGAAGATGATCTGCAGGTCCTGCCGCAGCGGCCGCAGCTCCCGCCGCCGCGCGTGGGTGATGTCCCGCCCGTCGAACTCGATGCTGCCCGCGGTCGGTTCCAGCAGCCGCACCAGCATCCGGCCGGTGGTGGTCTTCCCACAACCGGACTCTCCCACCAGGCCGAGCGTCTCCCCGGCCCGCACGTCGAAGTCGAGGCCGTCCACGGCCCGCACCAGCCCGGTGGTCCGGAACCCGCCGCGCACCGGGAAGTGCTTCACCAGGCCCCGTACCCGCAGCAGCGGCTCCTCCGTGGCCGCCGGCCGGACCGGCGTCGCCTCCGCCTGCACGCTCATCCGGCCGCCACCCCCACATTCGCGATGTCCTCGGCGAAGAGCCGGGTCCGTTCCTCGGCCGGCAGGTGGCAGGCGACTAGGTGGCCCTCCTCCCCCGCCGGGCGCAGCTCGGGCACCTCCGTGAAGGAGCGGTCCCCGTTGCGGCCCGCGTACCGGCAGCGCGGATGGAACGCGCATCCCGACGGCAGGTTGATCAGGGACGGCGGGTTGCCCTTGATGGGCATCAGGTCCGCGTCCGGGTCACCGTGCAACGACGGCACGCTTGACAGCAGGCCCCACGTGTACGGGTGCTGGGGCCGGCGCAGCACCTGCTCCACGCTGCCGTGCTCCACCGCCCGGCCCCCGTACATCACCAGCACGTCGTCGGCCACCTGCGACACCACCCCGAGGTCGTGGGTGATCAGGATGATCGCCGAGTGGAACTCGGCCTGCAGATCCGCGAGCAGGTCGAGGATCTGGGCCTGCACGGTGACGTCGAGGGCGGTGGTGGGCTCGTCGGCGATCAGCAGGTCCGGGTCGTTGACCAGCGCCATCGCGATCATCGCCCGCTGCCGCATCCCACCGGAGAACTCGTGCGGGTACTGGTCGTACCGCTTGGCCGGTTGCGGGATGCCGACCCGGCCGAGCATGTCCACGGCCCGCTGCCGGGCCTCCCGCTTCCCCGCCCGTGGGTGGTGCACCCGGTACGCCTCGGTGATCTGCCGCCCCACCGTGTAGTACGGGTGCAGCGCGGACAGCGGATCCTGGAAGATCATCGCCATGTCCCGGCCGCGCAGCCGGCGGACCTGCTCCTCCGGCAGGCCGACGAGTTGCCGGCCGCCGACGAAGATCTCGCCGGTGATGGTGGCGCGCTTGGCGCTGTGCAGGCCGAGGATGGCCAGCGAGGTCACGCTCTTGCCCGAGCCGGACTCGCCGACGATGCCGAGGGTGCGTCCGCGCTCCACCGCGAAGGACACCCCGTCGACCGCACGGACCACGCCGTCCTCGGTGTCGAAGCGGACCCCCAGGTCCTTGACCTGCAGATAGGGACCCTCGCCGGAGCGCTGCTCCGGCACGCTGGGGCGGTCCGGACCCCCGGACGGCGCCGACTTCGACCTGCCCACGACCGCCTCCCTCAGTGACGAAGAGAACCTACAGCAAAGTTCTGAGGGTGAAAATAAGCTACAACGCGGGAGCTGTCAGCGGGGCTCAGCGTAACGAGTCCGTATCGCGCACCGACACCCCTCAACTGGACATTCACTGCCGCGACTGGATGACGTGAGGCTTCGACGCACATCAGGTGCGACCATGATGGCGACAGCCATTGGAGGATGCCCGCCGGCACGAGGTGGAGGTGACCATGACCGCGGCGGTGTTCGGCCACGACGGCCCGTGGACCGAAGAGGAGTACCTCGCCCTCGGCGAGACGCAGCAGCGCGTCGAACTCTTCGACGGGAGCCTTCACGTGACCCCAGCCCCCACCCCACGGCACCAGAACATCTCCGGTGAGCTCCGTGCGGCCTTGCGCATCCCGACGCGCGAAGCTGGTCTGCACGTGCTCGAAGCGGTCAACGTGCGGCTCAGACCCGGCCGCATCCCCATTCCCGATCTCGTCATCACCGGGCCGATCGACTTCGATGAGCTCAACGTCGAGGCGAGCGACGTGCGGTTGGTCTGCGAGATCATCTCGCCGAGCAACGCGGCGACCGACAAGGTGCTCAAGATGCACTACTACGCCGCCGCCGGCATCGAGTGGTACCTGCTTGTGGAGCAGGAGAACGGGACCTTGCACCTCTACCGTCGGCACGGCAGCCACTACCGGGAGCAGTCGGTAACCAAGCCCGGGGAGATCTTGGAGCTGACTGAACCGGTCCGGGCCAGGATCAGCCCGGAGGAGCTGCTGCCCTGACGGACGTCGGCCCGCTCGCCTAGGGTCGGTCGCATGACCGAGTTCGACGCGGCGACCGCCGCCGTGCAGGCCGCCCTCGACGCGGGAGCCCGGTACGCGGACGCCCGGGTGATGCACCGCCGCTACGAGTCGATGTCCGCCCGCAACGGCGACATCGAGGAGCTGCTCCAGGACGAGAGCATCGGGCTGGGCGTCCGGGCGCTGGTCGGGTCGAGCTGGGGCTTCCACGCCGTACCGGAGCTGTCGGACGCCGCGGCCCGGGAGGCCGGTCGGCGCGCGGCCCGGACCGCGGCGGCGAGCGGCCGGGTCTCCGGCCCGCCGATCGACCTGGTGCCGGTCGAGGCGACCACGGCGAGCTGGGCGTCCGGCTGCGAGGTGGACCCGCTCGGCGTGCCGCTGTCCGACAAGGGCGACCTGCTGGTCCGGGCCACCGGGACGATCCGGGAGCACGGCGCCGACCTGGCCGAGGGGCTCTACCAGATCTGGGACACCGCCAAGTGGTTCGTCTCCAGCGAGGGGCACCGCATCGACCAGCGCATCCGGGAGTGCGGCGGCGGGATCTCGGCCACCTCGATCGGTGACGGCGAGACGCAGCGCCGCTCCTACCCCAGCTACCGCGGGCAGTACGGCACCACCGGCTGGGAGCTGGTCACCTCGCTCGACCTGGCCGCGCACGCCGCCCGGATCGCCGAGGAGTCCCGGGCGCTGCTCACCGCGCCGGCGTGCCCGGCCGGCGAGCTGGACCTGATCCTCGGCAGCGAGCAGCTCGCGCTGCAGATCCACGAGTCGGTCGGGCACGCCATCGAGCTGGACCGGATCCTCGGCTGGGAGGCCGCCTTCGCCGGCACGTCCTGGCTGGACCTGGCGCAGCTGGGCTCGCTGCGCTACGGCTCCGACCTGATGACCGTCACCATCGACCCGACCATCCCCGGCGCCCTGGGCAGCTTCGGCTTCGACGACGAGGGCTCCCCGGCGGTCAAGCGGGACGCGGTCCGCGAGGGGCGCTGGGTGGGTGTGCTCGCCGGCCGGGACTCGGCCGCCGTCGCCGGTCTGGACTACGGCGGGAGCGTACGGGCCGACGGCTGGGCCCGGCTGCCGATGGTGCGGATGACCAACGTGGGCCTCGAGCCGGGCCCGCACACGCTGGACGAGATCATCGCCGCCACCGACGACGGGGTGCTGATGGACGTCAACCGCTCCTGGTCCATCGACGACAAGCGGCTCAACTTCCAGTTCGGTTGCGAGATCGGCTGGGAGGTGAAGAAGGGCCGGCGCGGCCGGATGCTGCGCAACCCCACCTACACCGGGATCGGTCCGCTCTTCTGGCGCTCGATGGACATGCTCTCCTCCGAGGTCGTCCCGTGGGGCACGCCGAACTGCGGCAAGGGCCAGCCCGGCCAGATCGGCCACACCGGCCACCCGGCCGCACCGGCCCGCTTCCGCAACGTCCGGGTGGGGGTGCGCGCGTGAACGGCTCCCCCGTCGGCGGACAGAGAGGTGACGGCATGACCGAGCTGGACATCGCCGGCCGGGTGGTCGAGTTGGTCCGCCGGCTCGCCGGGCCCGACGCGCAGGCCGAGGCTGTGGTGACCCGGGCCGACCTGGCGCTGACCCGGTTCGCGAACTCGTTCATCCACCAGAACGTGGCCGAGTCGGGCGTGGCCGTCCGGCTACGGATGCATGTCGACGGGCGCACCGCGGCCGGCAGCGGCAGCCTGGTCGACGCGGACGGCCTGCGGGCGCTGGTCGAGCGCACCCTGGCGGCGGCGCGGCTCTGCCCGCCCGACCCGGCCTGGCCGGGACTGACCCCGCCCTCGCCGGTGCCCTCGGGCGCCGTCTTCGACGAGGCCACCGCGTACGCCGAGCCGGACGAGCGAGCCGCCCGCGTACGCGCGTTCGTGGACGCGGTGGGCGGGCTGGAGGCGGCCGGTTACTGCCGCACGGCGTACCGGTCGGGGGCGTTCGCCAACTCCGCCGGCCACTCGGCGCAGGGGCGTACGGCCGAGGCGGCGATGGACGGCATCGCCCGTACCGGCGGCTCGGACGGGGTGGCCCGGCACTGCGCCGACCGCCTCGCCGACCTGGACGGCGCCGCGCTCGGCACCCGGGCGGCGGCGAAGGCGCGGGCCGCGGTCGACCCGGTGGAGCTGCCCCCGGGGCGGTACGAGGTGGTCCTCGAACCGGCCGCCGTGGCCGACCTGTTGCAGAACTTCTCCTGGTACGGCTTCAACGGCAAGCGGTACGCCGAGCGGCAGTCCTTCGCCGAGCCGGGCACCGCCCAGTTCGACCCGGCGGTGACCCTGGTCGACGATCCGCTGCACGGCTCGACCCTGCCGTACGACGTGGAGGGCGCCGTCCGGCGCGCGCTGACCCTGGTGGACGCCGGGATCACCGCCGGGGTGGCGCACGACCGGCGCAGCGGCGCGGAGGCGGGTACCGGGTCCACCGGGCACGGAATGCCGGGCGCCTCGACCTTCGGCCCGATGCCGCGCAACCTCCGCCTCCTCCCCGCCACCGGAGGCGACCTGGCAGCGGGTGACCTGGGGACGGCCGGGACGACGGGCGGCGTGGGCGCGGTGGCGGATCCGGACACCGCCGCGCTGGTCGCCGGGGTGGAGCGGGGGCTGCTGGTCAGCGACTTCTGGTACACCCGGGTGCTCGACCCGAAGCGTCTGGTGATCACCGGGCTGACCCGCAACGGGGTGTGGCTGGTGGAGGACGGGGTGCCGACCCGGCCGGTGCGCGACTTCCGGTTCACCGAGTCGTATCCGCGGGCGCTCGGCCCCGGCGCGGTGCTGGGCGTGGGGCAACGGCCGGCGCGCATGCCGGACCGGACCGACGGCGTCTGGTGGGAGGCTCCGCCGCTGCGGCTGGCCGCCTGGAACTTCACCGGCGGCGCCTCCGGCTGACCGAGGGCCTTCCGGGCGGGTTACCCGGGCTGGCCGAGGTTCGGCGGGTCGACCGGAGACGATCTTTTACAACGGGCGGACATCGAACATGCTCCAGGGTCTTTCCAAGCTGCGGGACACACGGGACACTGCGTTGCGCGGCCGGGCCGCGAAGATCGGCGTAACGTGTGTCACTTAGCTGCGCCGGTACGCCGGTGCGGCCGCATGCGTGCGCAAGACGTGGCAGTGGACGCGGTCTGGCCGGTCCGCTGACCGGTAGGAACGTGATCCGCCCGCGAGGGCGCCGTCAGGGAGACGAGTCGAATGACATCAACGGCAACGAGGCCGCGAGGGGCGCGGGCGCGCGCCGCGATCGCGGCGAAGACGTTGCGGACCGACCGCTGGTGGTTCCCCCCACTGATCACCGTCATCGGCCTCACCGCGTGGGTCGCGTACGCGACGGTCCGGGTGTTCATGCACAAGTGGTACTGGGTGGACGCGTACCACTACCTGACCCCGTTCTACTCGCCGTGCGTGACGAACCGGTGCGTCGAGGGTTCCTCGCACTTCGGCAGCTTCCTGCCCGGCTGGTGGATCATCCCGGACGCGGCGCTGACCCTGCCGTTCCTGCTGCTCTTCCGGTTGACCTGCTACTACTACCGGAAGGCGTACTACCGGTCGTACTGGCTCTCGCCGCCGGCCTGCGCGGTCCCCGACGGGCACAAGTCCTACAGCGGTGAGACCCGCGTCCCGCTGCTCGGCCAGAACCTGCACCGCTACTTCTTCTACGCCGCGGTCATCATCTCGCTGATCAACACCTGGGACGCGATCTACGCGTTCCACTCCCCGAAGGGCTTCGGCTTCGGGCTGGGCAACCTGATCCTGATCAGCAACGTGGTGATGCTCTGGGCCTACACCATCTCCTGCCACTCCTGCCGGCACATCATCGGCGGCCGGCTCAAGCACTTCTCCAAGCACCCGCTGCGCTACCGGGCGTGGACGTTCGTCTCCATGCTCAACGTGCGGCACATGCAGCTCGCCTGGATCACCCTCGGCACCCTCGCGTTCACCGACTTCTACGTCATGGCGGTGGCGGCCGGCTGGTTCAACGACCTGCGGTTCATCAACTAGAGGCCCGGGACATGACTGAGACGCGAATCGAACGACACCACTACGACGTCGTCGTGATCGGGGCCGGTGGCGCCGGCCTGCGGGCGGCGATCGAGGCCCGACTGGCCGGCAAGAAGACCGCGATCATCTCCAAGTCGCTGTTCGGCAAGGCGCACACGGTGATGGCCGAGGGCGGCGCGGCCGCCGCGATGGGGAACGCGAACAGCCGGGACAGCTGGCAGGTGCACTTCCGCGACACGATGCGCGGCGGCAAGTTCCTCAACAACTTCCGGATGGCCGAGCTGCACGCGAAGGAGTCGCCGCAGCGGATCTGGGAGCTGGAGACGTACGGCGCGCTCTTCGACCGCACCAAGGACGGGAAGATCTCGCAGCGCAACTTCGGCGGGCACGAGTACCCGCGGCTGGCGCACGTGGGCGACCGGACCGGCCTGGAGCTGATCCGGACCCTTCAGCAGAAGATCGTCTCCCTCCAGCAGGAGGACAAGCGCGACCACGGCGACTACGAGGCCCGGATCAAGGTCTTCGCCGAGACCACCATCACCGAGCTGCTGCTCGACGGTGACCGCGTCGCCGGCGCCTTCGGCTACTACCGGGAGTCCGGCGAGTTCGTCCTCTTCGAGGCCCCGGCCGTGGTCCTGGCGACCGGCGGCGTCGGACGGTCCTACAAGGTCACCTCGAACTCCTGGGAGTACACCGGGGACGGGCACGCGCTCGCGCTGCGCGCCGGGGCGACCCTGATCAACATGGAGTTCCTCCAGTTCCACCCGACCGGCATGGTCTGGCCGCCCTCGGTGAAGGGCATCCTGGTCACCGAGTCGGTCCGCGGCGACGGCGGCGTCCTGAAGAACTCCGACGGCAAGCGGTTCATGTTCGACTACGTCCCCGACGTCTTCCGCAAGCAGTACGCGGACAACGAGGAGGAGGCGGACCGCTGGTACAAGGACCCGGACAACAACCGGCGTCCGCCGGAGCTGCTCCCCCGCGACGAGGTCGCCCGCGCGATCAACAGTGAGGTCAAGGACGGTCGCGGTACGCCGGCCGGCGGCGTCTACCTGGACATCGCGTCCCGGTTGCCGGCGGAGGAGATCCGCCGCCGCCTGCCGTCGATGTACCACCAGTTCAAGGAGCTGGCCGACGTCGACATCACGAAGGAGCCGATGGAGGTCGGCCCGACCTGCCACTACGTGATGGGTGGCGTCGAGGTGGACCCGGACAGCGGCGCCGCGGCCGGCATCGTCCGGGGCCTGTTCGCCGCCGGTGAGGTCTCCGGCGGCATGCACGGCTCCAACCGGCTCGGCGGCAACTCGCTGTCGGACCTGCTGGTCTTCGGCAAGCGGGCGGGCGGCCACGCCGCCACGTACGCCGACCAGCTGACCTCGCGGCCGAGGATCCCGGTCCCGGCCGTGGAGGCCGCGGTGGAGACGGCCCTGGCGCCGCTGCAGCGGGACACCGGGGAGAGCCCGTACACCCTGCAGCAGGACCTCCAGGCGGTGATGGGCGAACTGGTCGGCATCATCCGGCGCGAGGGCGAGCTGGTCGACGCGCTGCGCAAGCTGGGCGAGCTGCGCGAGCGGGTGGCCAAGGTGAGCGCGGCCGGCGGCCGGCGCTACAACCCGGGCTGGCACCTGGCGCTGGATCTGCGCAACATGCTGGTGGTGTCGGAGTGCACCGCGAAGGCGGCGCTGGAGCGGCAGGAGTCGCGCGGCGGGCACACCCGGGAGGACTTCCCGGGGATGGACCCGAAGTGGCGGCGGGTGAACCTGGTCTGCTCGCTGGACGGGGACACCGTCCGCCTGGAACACAAGCCGCTGCCGAAGATGCGGGGCGAGCTGATCAACCTCTTCGACCGTAACGAGCTGGCCAAGTACCTGACCGACGAGGAGCTCGCGGAGTTCGACGCCCTCGCTGAGGAGGCGGGCAAGTAATGGGAACCAAGCGACAGTTCCGCATCTGGCGGGGCGACGAGAACGGCGGCGAGCTGCAGGATCACATGGTCGAGGTGAACGAGGGCGAGGTGGTCCTCGACGTCCTCCACCGGCTGCAGAACACCGACACGCCGGATCTCGCCGTCCGCTGGAACTGCAAGGCCGGTAAGTGCGGCTCGTGCTCGATGGAGATCAACGGCAAGCCGCGGCTGAGCTGCATGACCCGGATGTCGACGTTCGAGGAGGGCGAGACGGTCACCGTCACGCCGCTGCGGACGTTCCCGGTCATCCGGGACCTGGTCACCGACGTCTCCTTCAACTACGAGAAGGCCCGGGAGACCCCGGCCTTCGCGCCGCCGGCCGACGTCGCCCCCGGCGACTACCGGATGCAGCAGGTGGACGTCGAGCGCTCGCAGGAGTTCCGCAAGTGCATCGAGTGCTTCCTGTGCCAGAACGTGTGCCACGTGATCCGCGACCACGAGGAGAACAAGGAGTCGTTCTCCGGCCCGCGGTTCTTCATCCGGGCCGCGGAGCTGGACATGCACCCGCTCGACGCGAAGACCGACCGCAAGGAGTACGCGCAGGCCGAGATGGGGCTCGGCTACTGCAACATCACCAAGTGCTGCACCGAGGTCTGCCCGGAGCACATCAAGATCACCGACAACGGGATCATCCCCGTGAAGGAGCGGGTCGTCGACCGCAGGTACGATCCCCTCGTGTGGCTTGGTAGCAAGATCTTCCGGAGGGGTCAGGTGCCTCAGACCTACGTGACCAGCGCGCAGCACAGCGGCGCGGTGCACTCCAGCGCCCCCCACGGGGGCGTGCATTCGCACGCGGGCGGCTCGCACGACCCGCGCCATGAGACGGAGGCGCAGCGGGGTGTGAACTGGCACCGCGAGGTGCCGCATCCGACCGCCCCGGCGACCGACGCCAACGGCAAGCTGCCGCTGACGGAGCTGACCTTCGACCGGGCCGCCGCGCCGTCGCCGTTCGGCGACGACGTGACCTTCCCGCTGCCGCCGCAGCACCTCAACTTCGCTCACCCGCAGCAGGACGAGCCGAAGCACTGAGCAAGACAGCTACGAGGACGGGGGCCGCGGCATCTGCCGCCGGCCTCCGTCCCGTTTCCGACCCCGTTTCCGCTTTCCGGGCTCAGGCGTTGCTGAGGAGGGGACGGAGGGCGGCCACGATCGGAGCGTCGGCGGGGAGCCAGGTGACGGTGTCGAGTTCGGTGGCGGAGAGCCAGCGCAGCTCCGAGTGCTCCAGGGGCTTCGGCTGGTCGCCGTGCAGGAGGCGGGCGGCGTACACCTTGAGGACCGAGCGCCCGTGGGCCATCCGCACGTCCCGGCCGACCCGCCCGCCGATCTCGACCCGTACGGCGAGTTCCTCGGCGCACTCGCGGATCAGCGCGGCGATCTCGCTCTCCCCCGGCTCGACCTTGCCACCGGGGAACTCCCACCGGCCGGCCACCTCGGGTGGTGCGGAGCGCGCACAGGCGAGGACCCGCCCGCCCGCGATGATCGCCGCCCCGACCACCACCTTCGGCTCACGCCGGTCGGCCTGCCCGTTACCGCCTACCCGTTCGGTCCGCACGGGCGTTCAGCGTGCCAGATCAATCGGCGGTTTGGGTACCGAGGTCGACCGTCAGGCCAGGAGAACCCAGAAGTGTGGGCGTGGACACACCCTCCGAGTGACGACAGACTAGAGGGCGTCCACGAGGACACGGGATGGCGACGATTTGGCCACAAGCCGGCAACGACGCCTGGGAGGTGCGGTGATGCGCGTGCTGTTCAACGGCCGGGCGAAGCACGACTACCTCAGCGACGCGCTCACCCTGCTGACCGGGTGGACCCGCGAGGGGGAACAGATCCGACGAACCCTCGTCCTCGACGACACCCAGCACGCGGCGTTGACCGAGCGGGTCAAGGTGGTCGCGGACGCGCTGCGCCTCCGTCCGCAGATCAGCCGGCGGGCCAACCGCACCCAGATCCAGGTCGGGCACGGCGACGGCGAGCCGCTGACCGAGGGCGAGGTCCTGCTGGCCGCCCGCATCGAGGACGCCGTTCGCGCGGTCACCAGCTCCTGACCCGCAGAGCCGCCACGCAACTGGAAACAATCTTGTTTCCCGTGAAGTACGCACGGGTAACTGAACCCCGGCGGGAGAGCACGAACCCCCCGCACAGGGACCAATTACCTTAATACGTACTTCTTTAGGAGCTGACATGGCGACGTCCACCACCGGGAGCGCGACCCGCACCACCGACGATCACGGTCACGTCGACCGGGACGTCCGGCACCTGCACCGCGGTGAGGAGACCAAGCCTGCGTGGAAGACCACCGAGCTGGCCGTCTACCTGCTCTCCGTCATCGGCGTGCTGATCGCCTCGAACGCCGTCGGCGACGGCGCGGGCAACAACGGCGGGGACTACTTCGCCGCCGACAAGGCCTGGTGGTACATCACCCTGCTGACCATCGGTTACCTGGTCAGCCGCGGTCTGGCCAAGGCCGGCAGCCGCACCCGCGACGACGACCCGCGCGTCAACAACTGACCTGCGGTCACCGAGGGCCCCGTCGACCAGGTCGGCGGGGCCCTCGCCGTACGACGCGGGCGGTTAGCATCCGGCGATGCGACGCGGGGAGTTCCTCGATCCACACCTGGTGACGGTCTACGACGCGGAGTGCCCGTGGGGCCGCGATGACGACTTCTTTCTCTCCGTGGCGAACGAGAGCCCGCGCGCCCGGGTGCTGGACCTGGGCTGCGGCACGGGTCGACTCACCCTGGCCCTGGCCGCCGCCGGGCACACCGTCACCGGCGTGGACCCGGCGCGCGCCTCCCTCGACGCGGCTCGGGCGAAGCCGGCCGCCGACCGGGTCACCTGGATCGAGGGGACGTCCCGGGTCCTGCCCGACCGGGCCTTCGACGTCGCGGTGCTGACCAGCCACGTCGCGCAGGAGATCCGCGCCGACGACAAGTGGGCCCGTACCCTCGCCGACCTCCGCCGGGCGCTCGTGCCCGACGGCCGGCTGGCCTTCGACTCGCGCGACCCGGCGGCCCGGCGGTGGGAGCGGTGGAACCCCCGGGACTCCCGACGGCGGCTCGCGCTGCCGGACGGCCGGGTCGTGGACGCCTGGACCGAGGTGACCGAGGTCCGGGACGGTCTGGTCAGCTTCGTCCACCACTACGTCTTCCCGGATGCGGACGAGCTGCTCAGCTCCGGCACGCTGCGCTTCCGCACCGAGGAGGAGCTACGGGCGTCCCTGGCCGCCGCCGGCTTCACGGTCGACCGGATCCACGGCGGCTGGGGTGGGGAACCGGTCGGCACGAGCGCCGACGGGGAGTTCGTCGTGCTCGCCCGCGCCCAGGACTGACCGGTCTCACGCCGGATGCGGCGCGAGGCCCGTCGTCAGCGGCGGTACGTCAGCTCGAAGTCGAGCGTCCAGTCGACACCGTCCGCGGACTTCTCCCACCGCCCGTCGATGGTGTTGCCGTCGGCGCTCAGCGTCCCCGTGAAGCGCTGGTGGAAGCCGGGTGCCTCCCGCCAGAGGCGCCAGCGGCCGTCGGCGAACGTCATCCGGTAGACCCGGTGGACGCCGCGGGCGTCGGCGTACAGCATGCTGAATTCCTCGCCGGCGTCGTCGAGGCCGATCAGCGACGTCACGGGCAAGGGGTTGTTCTCCCGCCACGCCTGCGGAGCCGTCTCCGGCAGCGGCTCGGCGTCGGAGAACTCGCGCAGGAACTGGCCACCCTCGATCCAGGTGAACTCCGTCCACCCGGCACCGAGACCCTCGACCTTGGGCTGAACGGTCCACCGCCCGACGAGCACGTCGAGCCGGGCGAGCGCGGGATGTTGCTCCGCCATGTCGTATCCCTCCTGCGGGTCGGAGGCCGGGGCTGAAGAATGTCACAGCTTCCGGTGGTGCGTTGTCTTCAAGGGAGAGCGCCACGCGGAAGGAAAGATGAATGCGAGTCTTTGTCACAGGAGCGACCGGGGCACTGGGACGACACCTCGTCCCTGGGTTGAACGCGGCGGGTCACCAGGTCACCGCCACCACGAGGACGCCCGGCAAGGTCGCGCGGCTGCGCGAGGCGGGCGCGGAGCCGGTGGTCGTCGACGGGCTGGATCGGGATGCGGTGATCGCGGCGGTGCGGGCGGCCGCGCCGGAGGTGATCGTGCACCAGATGACCGCGCTGGCGAGCATGCGGAGCCTCCGTAAGGTCGACCAGGTGTTCGCCGCCACCAACGAACTGCGGACCCGGGGCACCGACAACCTGCTGGCGGCCGCGGCGCAAGCCGGCACCCGCCGGGTCGTCGCGCAGGGCCACAACTTCGTTTACGCGCGTTCCGGCGGCCCGGTCAAGATCGAAGAAGATCCGATCGACTCGCGGCCCATCCCGTCCTCGGCGCGGACGGTGGCGGCGATCAAGTACGTGGACAGGACCGTGCCGCTCACGGCACCGGAGGGAATCGTGCTGCGCTACGGCACCGTCTACGGCCCGGGCGCCTCGGATCAACTGGTGGACGGCGTACGGAAGCGGCAGCTGCCGGTGATCGGCGGCGGGACCGGAATCTGGTCGTTCATCGAGATCACCGATGCCGCGGCCGCGACGCTCGCCGCGGTCGAGCGCGGCGCGCCCGGCGTCTACAACGTGGTGGATGACGACCCGGCGCCGGTCGCGGAGTGGCTGCCGTACCTGGCCAAGGTCGCGGGCGCGAAGCCGCCGCTGCGCCTGCCCGCCTGGCTCGGGCGGCCGCTCGCCGGGGAGTTCGTGGTGGCCCAGATGACCGAGGGGCGCGGGTGCTCGAATCTGAAGGCAAGGAAAGAGCTCGGCTGGGAGCCGCGGTACGCGAGCTGGCGGGAGGGATTCCGTGCCTGGGTCAGCGGATGAGACGGGCGCGGCCGAGTATCGGCCGCTGCTGTTCTCCATCGCCTACGGAATGACCGGGTCCGTGGGCGACGCCGAGGACATTGTGCAGGACGCGTTCCTCGGCCTGACCCGGGCGCGCCAGGCGGGAACCACGATCACGGATCCGAAGGCGTACCTGGCGACGGCGGTGACGCGGCTGGGGATCAACCACCTCAGGTCGGCCCGGGTACGGCGGGAGACGTACGTGGGGGGCTGCGAGGAGCATCGGCAAGACCGAGGTCAACTGCCGGCAGATCTTCGCCCGGGCCAGGCAGCGCATCGCCGCCGGCGGGCAGGCGCGCGACAGCGCGCCACCCCCGGCCCGGCGGGCGGAAGGCGGGGAACTCGCCCGCAGGTTCTTCGAGGCCACCGCGGGCGGCGACATGGACGCGCTGCTCGGCATGCTCGCGCCCGACGTGGTGCTGCACGGGGACGGCGGCGGCAAGGCGCAGGTGATCGGGAAGCCGCTGGCCGGGCGGGAGGGCGTCATGCGGTTCCTCGTCGGCCTGCTCCGCCGGGCCCGGGCCCTCGGCGCCTCCCTCCGGCTGGCCTGGGTCAACGGTCAGCCGGGTGCCGTGCTGTACGACGCCGAAAGGCGCGTGGTCAGCGTGATCGAACTCGACGTCGCCGACGGCGTGGTCCAGACGATTCGCGCTGTGGTCAATCCCGATAAGCTCGGCCATATCGGACCGGTGCCTGACGTGGCGCGACTGCCGGAAGGGCACCATTAGCGGTTTGGTGCCGAGGGTTTCAGCGGGTCAGCCGGCGGGCGCACGGTCCGTCGTGGTCGGCCCGGAGGAGGCAGCGCCGGCCACCGGGCAGCAACAGGTCGCAGAAGACCCGATGCCGTATGCCCTGCTCGTCCTCGGCCGAAACGGTGGTCTCCCCCGGGTCGGCCGGGGACAGCAGGCTCGCCCAGCGGGCCACCACCCGAGCCAGCCGCACCGCGCCGCCCAGGTCACCGGCCCGCACCGGCAGGTGGATCACGAAGCGCTCCCGGTCGGCCGTCACCGGTACCGTCCGGCGGTGGTCCGCTCCGCCTGCTCGGACTGCCAGCGCCGCAGCGCGTCCTTGATCCGCGCCGCCTCCTGCCGGCTGTCCCCCAGCGCCCGGTAGACGGCGGAGAGGTCATCGGCCACCCGGTCCAGGAACTCCTGCACTTCGGCCGGGTCGAGACCGCGCCGGCCGATGCGGGTCGGCCGGAACCGTCGCTCCCGCACCTGCCAGGGCGCCAACGGCACGTACGAGGAGGAGCGGTAACAGGTCGCGGGTCCCCGCGGCGTCCCCTCGTCTCGGCCTGACCTCCGGAAGAAGGCACGCATCGTCGCCACCTCTCTGCGCATGGAAATGGAAGGGGTGGCCGCGCCCGCCCGCCGCGCGCGGGCGGACCACCCCGCCCCACCACCGCAGCTCAGATCAGCGGTACGGCAGCAGGGCAGCTCAGCAGGGAGCGAACCCGCCCGAGTGAACTCTCACGGTTACTTAGCGAGCACGCTTCGCTGTGGACGACCATAGCAAGGAGGCAATGTTGCTACAAGCCCACTGTGGCTGGTAGCCACAGGGGCACAAGGCTTGAGGAATGACCATCGATCCGTACTCGCACACCCCGGTCTACGTGCAGCTCGCCGACCTGATTCGGGAACGGATCGAGTCCGGCCAACTGCCGCCCGGTGCGAGCGTCGGCAGCGAGATGTCTCTCAGCCAGGAGCACGGCATCGGCCGCGACGCGGTTCGTATGGCGATCGCACTGCTGAGGTCGGAAGGACTGGTCACCACCAGCCGCCCATTGGGCACCCGAGTGCGAGAGACGCCGCCGCGCAGAAAGGTCGAGCTCGCCCCGGGCGCGTCGGTGGTGGCCCGGATGCCCAGCGGGAAGGAGCGCCGGTCGCTTCAACTCGACGAGGGCGTACCGGTCTTGGAGGTCCGCGACGCGGAGGGCAACGTCGAGGTCTTCGCGGGCGACGAGGTCGAGCTGATCCGTCCCCCGGCCTGACCGGCAGGGCGGCCGGTGGCCCGCCACTCGACCTGAGTGGGCGGAGTTCGGTCAGTGAGATCGACCGGACAGCCTCCTGGCCCAGCGCATGACGAGGTGCACGGCAAGCACCACCATCACGATCACCCCGGGGACCGCCAGCAGCACCCAGCGGCCACCGAGCAGGTTGCCGGCCGCGACCAGGGCGAACGCGACGCCCTCGGCCAGCACCTCACGCCCACTGAATGTCTCTCCGGCCAGTGGCCGCCGGCCCAACCGCCGCTCCGTCCGGATCAGCCGCGTTCCCTGCACCATGAAGAGCAGGCCAATCCCGAGACAGCCCCAGCCGGCCACCAACGTCACCCTGTCCGGCATGTCCGCCCCCACCGGTCCGGCTCATCCGATGAGGTCGGAATGCCCACAGTGGGTCGTTGGCAATCCCCCTCGACCTGCGGCACCGCGGCGGTCTCTGATGTCGGGCCGCTGCGGTAGGAAACCCTCCTGCCGTATTCCCCGGCGTAGTTGGCGGGAGCGCCCAGGTCTTCTTGGCGGCTCCGTACATGATCTTGTCTCGGGTGGATCGAGGCAGGCCA
Organism: Micromonospora globispora; assembly: GCF_003857015.1. Classification (GTDB taxonomy): domain Bacteria; phylum Actinomycetota; class Actinomycetes; order Mycobacteriales; family Micromonosporaceae; genus Micromonospora; species Micromonospora globispora. Next base: position 24,930 of record NZ_QGGF01000256.1, read on the forward strand.
GCTGCCCTACTGCGCGACGTACGGCACTCGCCTGGCGACCCGGCCAGGCGAGGGCCTGAAATCAATTCGACCCCGCTCGCCTCGCCCGGTACGTTGCGAGCTTGTTCGCACTGCAGGGGGCCCATGAGATCCGCGTGCGGCCACCCCGGCAATTCCCACGCTGAGAGTAGGTTTCGTCAATGGCATGCCGTATCGGTGAGCTCGTGCTCAAGTGCCACGACCCCGAGGTGCTGGCGCGGTTCTGGTGCGAGGTCCTGGACTTCATAGAGCTCGATCGCGAAGAGGAGGGCTGCATCGAGATCGGTCCGCGCGAAGGGTTCGGCGGCCCGCAGCCGACGATCTTCCTCATCCGCAACGACGAGCCGAAGAACGGGCATGCCCGGCTGCACATCGACGTCAACCCCACCGACCGCGATCAGGACGCCGAGCTCGAGCGCCTCCTGGCCGCCGGGGCCAAACTCGTCGACATCGGTCAGCCCGCGGAGGCGTCCTGGCACGTCCTCGCCGATCCAGAAGGCAACGAGTTCTGCCTGCTCAAGCGCCGCCTCGACCCACTCTGACGGCCCTTGCCCAAACAATCGATGCAGCCGCCATCCCACAGCCGCCAACAAGATCTGGGAACCGCCATCTATAGCTGGGGGTCGCACCAGAAGTGGATCGCTCACGTGATCCACTGAGGATCGTTAGCCAGCTTGACGGGAGGAACCGGGCTATGAGCATCGACTGGTCGGGCTGCCGAAACGTTCGTGACCTCGGCGGTCTCCCCACCCTGGATGGCCAGCGAATCTGGGCGGGCGCGCTGGTGCGGTCGGACCGGCATGATCACTTGACGGCGGGGGCGATCCAGGCGGTTCGGGCCGGTGGGATCGGCTGCGTCCTCGACCTGCGCTGGCGACGGGAATGCGAAACCCACCCGAGCCCGTTCGTCGACGACGCCTTCTACCGGCACGTGCCGATGCTCAACGACGTCTTGGACTATGTGCCACCACCGGACACCTACGCCCCGATGCTGGACCACAACCGTCAGCGGATCGGCGCGGCCTTCCGTGCCGTCGCCGAGGCGCCACCAGGCGGTGTTGTCGTGCACTGCCACGCCGGTAGGGATCGGACCGGAGTCCTGGTGGCGCTCCTGCTGAGCGTCGCCGGTGTCGGCGCCGACACCATCGCCGAGGACTACGCGCGGACCGAAGCCTGCTCCCCTCAGACGATGCTCGACACGCTGGCCCACCTCGACAGGCACTACGGCGGCGCGGCGTCGTACCTGACCGAAGCCGGCGTCGCAGCGGGGGCGCTGTCGGCCGTACGGGAACGGCTCCGGGGGATCCACGCCCCCGTGGAAGCCGCTCCGTCCTCGTCGTAGAAGTCCGCGACCACGCGGTCAAGGACCGTCTCGTTTGCAGGTGCGAACCGCCGGGCAGGAGGTCGCAATGGCCAAGGTCCATGCGTCGTCCGCGGTCGAGTTCCGGCGCTCGCCCCGCCGGCGCCTCGTCGCAGCAGTCGTGGCCCTGCTCCTTCTCACCGCGGTCGTCACTGCCGTCACCGTGCTGCAGCACCGTCAGTGGTGGGAAGTCCTGTTGCTCTACGGACCCGCCGGCATCGGCGGCGCGGTTGTGACGCGTGCGGTCCGAAAGCACCAGCCCCGCCTGCCCCTGCGGCTGACCGACACTGCACTGGAACTGATCATCCCGGATGGCAGCACACTGGCGATTGACCTGTCCGACATCGCCCGGGCGAGGGTCCGTGGCTGGTTGGAGCCGCGGCTGACCGTCGAGCCGGTGGACCCGCAACGCACCAGGCCGCCGCTGAAGGCCCACCAGTAGTCGGGACTCGGGCGGCACAACCCGTACGACGTGGTGGTTCCGCTCCAATGGATGAGCCCCGGCCGCGACACCCTGCGCCGGGAACTGGCCCGACGGTTGCCTGCCCGGACCGACAGGACTCCCTAGGTGGCCTCAAGATGAAGAGGTAGGACCAGCGCGGAGGAGACCGCCAACTCGCGGTCGAGCACCTCGTCACGAGGGACGAAGACCATCTCCCGGCCCTCGCCGAGCACCACGTCCTCCTGGCCTGCATCAGTGGTGCCGCAGAAGGCGTGCACCGTGACCGTGTGCGGGAAGCCCTCCTCATACGGGCGCGGGCCGGTCCAGATGGAGTGCAACTCGCCCACGGTCAGGCCGGTCTCCTCCAGCAGTTCCCGACGGGCGGCCTCCTCCGGCGTCTCGCCGGGCTCGATGTGGCCGCCGGGCAAACTCCACTGGTTCGGCGAGACGGGTGCGTGCTCATCGCGGTGCTGCAGCAGGACCGCGCCCGAGGAATTGACGAGCAGGACAAGTGCAATGCCATAGCTGGCCACCGCGACATCCTGTCATGCCGGATCCGTGGAGGAGGGCCACCATCGGCGCGCCGCCTAGTCGACGTCGAAGATGCTGTGGCGGTCGTAGAAGTGCAACACGTACCGGCAACGACGGCAGATCATCAAGGTCATGCGGTGGCTGGTGAGGCCCCACCGGCTGTCCTGTCGTGCGGTCTCCTGCTGGAACTCCGTGCCTCGGCAGAGCGGGCAGGAGAGCTGGGGCTCGGTCATGGCGCGAGTGTAGGAACCACCGCCAACTCCACTCGCTGTCCTGGACCAGTGGTAGCCGCGCTCACTGGTGCTCGCACGCTGCGGACAACCGGGCCAGCACACCCGCCGGGTCATGCACGGCGCGGTGGCGGTCACTGATGACCCGACTGGTTCCCGAGTCGACCGGGTCGGTGTCTGCCCAGCTCACCGGCACGACGCCCATTTCGACCTCGAGCCCTGACGGGCGCCGCACGCGGACCTCCCGCAGCGGCCCCCAGTCCGCCAGCCGAACGACCTCACCGCCGAGCAGGCCCGTCCAGACGCCCGCCTCCGCATGACGTGGGTTGTCCGTGAGGACCACGATGTCGACGTCGGAGTCCATCTGCGCCGCCCCGCGAGCCCATGAGCCGACGATCACCACTCCACGGACGTCCGGGTTGAGGCCGCACCCGGCAGCCCGGCCATGGTCCTGGTCGTGTGGACCGACGACGTCGATCAAGCCTACAAAGACCTTCTGGCCGCCGGGGTTCCTTCGATTCAGCCGCCCCATGACACCGGCAACAGCAACCGGAATGCCCTACTGCGCGACCCCGACGGAAATCTCGTGGAGATTGTGTCGAAGATTTCCTGAGGCAGGCTTGAAACTGCAGGACAGCGACCGATTGTCGGGTCAGCTCCCGAGGCTCTAGCGCGGAACCTGCACTGCCCCCACGCCGGGCGGGCGTCCTGATACATTCGCGCTTCGCCTTGATCGAAAGAGGAATGCTGCATGACCGGCACGGGGGCCGAACGTGGCGAAGGATCGACGGATCCGGTATCGGCTCCCGGAGTGGGACCGGCGCCCGCAGCCGCGCCAGCACCGCTTTCAGAGCCCGCTCTCACCCCCGGCGCGGCTTCCGACCTGACACCAACTGCCGCCGCTTGGACTACCGAGGAACCGCCGACACCGACCTACGGGCCGCCGCCGTACGCGCCGCCCCCGGGTCTGCAGCCGCCCACAGTGGTGTCCCCGCTCGGACAGCAGCCACCGGTGGGCTGGCCCATTGCACCGTCACCCACCCGCCGCGACAACAGCGCCGTCATCGTCGCCGCGACCCTGGCCGTGGTGCTACTCGTGGCCTGCCTCGGCGTGGCCGGCCGACTCCTCCTGGTGAACTCCACGAAGACCGCCGCATCCAGCCCGGCGTCCGAGGCGCCGCTGTTTCCCACCAGGGACCACAGCCCGACCGCGAGCGCCGAGCCCAACGAGAGCGAACTGGCCGTCCAGCAGGGGCCGCAGCCCAGCGCATACCCCGCGACCGAGATCTCTGATCTGAACAGGGTGTGTGACGAGAACGTCTACTACCCGGAGTCACCGAAACGCGCCGGCAGGGCCCCGCACCCGGTGGTGCTGCTTATCGGAGACGGCTCGGGCCTTCGCTACCAGAACGGCACCTACTACTTCGACGAGGGCCTGTCGAAGAGGGTGGAGCAGACCTGGGCATCGGAAGATCCCAAGAAGGTGCAGATGGTCGCCTGTCTGGACAGGGTCAGCACCGGCTCGACGATCCGCCGCTGCAAGTACGACGACCCGAAGCCGATCACGTTGACGCTGCTGCGGGCAGGTTGGCGTCTTCGCGTGTACGAGGTGGCGACCGGCCGGAAGCTGCTTGACAAGGCCATGGCCGGCGATGACCAGGCTTGCCCGTACGTCGTCCTGGCCGGCGCCGACAAGAAGATCTACGCCACGGTCAGCAACAAGGCGGCGGTCGCTGCTCTCCGCAGACTCGTGAACAGGTAACGGACCACAGTGGCTGCGATGGAGCCGCGCGCATGGCCGGGATCGCCGGGGACGCGGCGGCCTGCTGGACCAGAGCTGGTCGGCCGGCCTTCGTCGTCAATGTCGAAGTCTTCCTTCATCGAGACGGTCGCTGGTTGCTCATCAGGCGGAGCGAGCAGGAGGACAACGCTCCCGGCTTGCTGAGCGGCATCGGCGGCAAAGTCGAGTTCGCCGGCTCAGATTGAAGGGGCCGGCGTGGGCACCACTGGGTGACCATCAAGACGGCTGTCTATCCGCGAGCTGAACTTGGCTTGGCAGTGCGGCCTGAGCTCGCTTCGGGTTTCGTGTAGAGGACTTCGCGGACCTGCTCCGCGGCGCGGAGGATGCTTTCGCTGATGAAGTCGCTGAAGCGGGCGATGTTCTCGAGGCGGCCGGCGGCCGGGGTGCCGGGGCCGAGGACGCTGACGCCCTGCCGTGCGGTCTCGGCGACCTGGGCGATGCCGCGGGCGCTGGCGATCGTCGACTGGTACCAGACGTCGTCGTCGACGAAGTAGCGCTCGCGGCGGCGTTCGTCGCGTTGCCGGCGGATGAGGCCCTGATCTTCGAGGAACGCGATCGCCTTGGAGACGGACGCCGGGCTGACCTGGAGGTGCCCGACGAGTTCGGACGCGGTGAGGCTGCCCGCGTCGGCGATAAAGAGGCAGGTCAGCACCCGAGCCATCATCTTGGGCAGGCCCTGTTGCATCAGGAGGGTGGTGAACGCCTCCTCGTACTCACGCACGGCCTCGTCGTCGCGCCCGTGGCCCTGGGCCAGCGCCCCCTGCTCTCGGAGCGGGGTGTGCTTGCGCCGGTGGGCGCGGCGTTCGGTGGCGCGGTGGGCCAAGTCGGCGCGGTAGGCGGTGGGGCCGCCGTTGCGCATCACCTCACGCGTGATCGTCGAGGTAGGGCGGTCGAGACGTCGGGCGATCTCCGCGTAGGCGAGGCCGTCGGCCAGCCCCAGCGCGATCTGCTGACGTTCCTGCTGGGTGAGTCTGCCTCCCGGCACCGCGATCTCCCTTCGTGCTTCCGTGGTGCCGCCAGCGTAGCGTTCGCTCACAGTCCAATGCAACGATCAGAGCAGCTGTCATTGCGTTAGATTTACACCCGTTGCAATGAAAACCGTGGCTCTACCTGCGCTAATAGGGATCACTAGCAACGAGCTAGTTGTGCGATACACGAACGCAACGTAGCGTTTCCGATGTCAGAAACGACGAGCGCACGAGGAGAGCATGATGCAGAAGTTCGACACCCCCGCCCCGGTGACCCCCGTCCTGGACATCCCCGCCGGGCGCATCCAGGTCATCGCCGCCGACCGGGCCGACACCATCGTCGAGGTCCTGCCCGCCAACGCCGCCAGGGGCCGCGACGTGAAGGCGGCTGAGCAGACCAAGGTCGAATTCGGCGACGGCGTCCTGCGGATCAAGGCTCCGGCGGAGAAGAACCAGATCCTCGGCCCTTCCGGATCCATCGAGGTCACGGTCCAACTGCCCACCGGTTCCCGCATCGAGGCGAAGGCGGCCGCCGCCGAGTTCCGGGGCGTCGGACGGCTCGGCGACGTCGCCTGCGAGGGCGCACACGGTGCGGTCAAGATCGACGAGGCCGCGGGCGTGCGCGTGGCCGCCTACGCCGGCGACGTCACGGTCGGCCGCCTCACCGGCCCCGCGGAGATCAGCACCCAAAAGGGTGACATCCACATCGCCGAGGCCACCTCCGGCACGGTCGTGCTGCGCACCCAGATGGGCGACGTGACGGTCGGCGCCGCCCACGGAGTTTCCGCCTCCCTGGACGCCGGCACCGGCTACGGCCGGATCCACAACGCGCTGAAGAACACCGAAGACGCCGCGGCCGGCCTGAACATCCACGCGACCACCGACCACGGCGACATCACCGCCCGCAGCCTGTAAAGAAGGAGCCATCCGTCATGACCAACCTGAAGAACAGCACTTCCTCGACCAATTCGAAGTGGACCGGCATGGTGCCGGTCGAAGACACGGCCCTGGCCGTCACCGACACCGGCGGTGCCGGTATCCCCGTGGTCTACCTCAATGGCCAGTTCGCCACTCAGGGGTACTGGCGGCGGGTCATCGCTGAACTCGGCCCCGACTACCGGCACATCACCTACGACGAGCGGGCCCGCGGCAAATCGAAGAAGTCGGCCGACTACTCCTTCGAGGCCGCCGTCCGCGATGTCGATGTCGTCCTCAAAGCCAGGGGTGTGGACCGGCCGCTGGTGGTGGGCTGGTCCTACGGGGCGTTCGTCGCCGCGCACTGGACCAGCCGGAACCCCGACCGTGCCCTGGGTGCGGTCTTGGTGGAAGGCGCGCAACCGCACGACTGGCTCGACGACGCGATGGAGCAGCGGATCCGCAAGCTGTTCAAGCGGTTGAGCTGGTTCATGCCGCTGCTGCGCCCGACGGGCCTGACCCCGCGGTTGAACGCCGCGCAGATGGCCGAGTGCAACATCGAGCTCGGCAAGCTCGCCCGCGCACGGAATCTGGGTCCGGTGCTGGACGGCATCACCGTCCCGACGCGGTATGTGTTCGCGTCGGGAGCGTCCCTCGGAAGCAAGGGTGATGAGCAGGAACGCATCCGCGCCAGCGTCGATCAGGTGGTTGAGCGCAACCCGAACATCAAGATCAGCGCGAAGGTCGCCAGCAACCACGACCACATCCTGAAAAAGGACTACCGGGCCATCGCCGAGGCCGTACGCGAGGTCGCCGCCCTCGACCGCGGCCGGCGCTGAAGACCTGACCAGCGGACCGATCTGCCAGGCAGCGGCCTTCGCCGGTGTCACGCTGAGAGGTCGTTTTCTCCCGGTGTTTCATCCCGGGAGAAAACGATCTCTCAAATGTCGGCAAACGACCGTCTGCCGGCACTCGGACCCGTGATCGCGAACCCGGCCGAAGCTCGACCTCGTGCTCCAGCTGCTGCGCGAGGGCGACACGCTGAAGGTCACCCGGCTCGACCGGCTCTCCCGCTCGGTGCTGCACCTGGTGACCCTCGGCGGCAACCTGCGCGAGCGCGGCATCGGGCTGCACGTCATCGAGCAGGGCATCGATACCTCCACGATGGAGGGCCGGGCGATGTTCGGGATGCTGTCCGTGCTTGCCGAGCTCCAGCATGAACTGATCGTGGCGAACACCAACGACGGGCTCGCCTCCGCACAGGCCCGCGGCCGGGTCGGCGGACGCCGGCCGAAGCTCACCGCGGACCAGGCTGCGCTCGCCCAACGGCTCTACGACGAGCGGGAGAAGACCGTCCAGCAGATCGCCGACATGTTCGGCGTGCCCCGGTCAACCGTGTACGGACACCTGCCGAACGGCCTCGATGAAGGCGGCCAGTTCGGCATCGGCGAGCGAGGAATCGATCGGTTCGGCCATGCAGGCCAGGATCCCAGGATCCGTACTATCCCGTCCGGAGATGACCTCCAGGTCAAGAGCCCGCCCGCGCCCTGCCTGATCCGACTCACTCCGATCCACAACATTTGACAATTTCTCCTCGGTGCAAGTCCAGCAGGCCAGCCGAGCAGAGGGCTTCGGCGCCGAGCGCCGATCAGGGCGGACGTCCGCTCGCCTGTTGCTCTTAGGATGATCAGTGGCCGGTCGCCTGGCCGGCGAGGTAGCGGCGGGGGTGTGGCGTGGGCCGGCGGTCACGTATCGAGTGGCACGACAACGGCTCACTCGTCTGGACCTGGGGCCTGACGGTCATCGTGTCGAGCGTCGGATTGCTGCTGCTGGGCGTCGCGGCGGTCTTCTGGGTGGCCCGCACCCCGGCCGAGGTTGCCGCTGAAGACGCCGGAGTCATGTTCCCGGCGATGTTCGGTGCCGTCACGCTTTTTGTGGCGGTGTCTGGACGAATCACCACAGCCAACGCCCTGCGCTATTCGGACGTGCGCCTGCCGCCGATCCCCCACCGGCCTGGGATGACACCCCCCATCGGGAGGCAGCGGCGCTCGCTACGACGTCGCAGCGGCATCGCCTACCTGTACATGGCGCTCGTCGCTGGCGGAATTGCCGGCGCCTCGCTGGTGAACTGGGGTGAGCAGCCCCGCATTGGCAGCCTGCTCGAACTGGCGCTCGCCGCCGGCGGCGGTGCCGGCTGCTACCTGGCCGGGCCGGCCGCCCGGTTCGTCGTCACGCCTGAATATCTTCGGATCGAGACGGCGCTGCGCCGCATGTCGGTACCCCGGCACCTGCTCGGCGGGTTCTCCCGGCGCGGCGTGGAGATCCGTCTCGACCTGACCAACGGCGATCACGTCCAGTTCCGGGTCGACTCACCCCTCTTGGACCCGCGCGGAAGCAGGTACCGAACCAACGGCCGGACCCAGACGCGCACAGTCGAGCGGATTGTGGCCATGCTGCGTGACGTGCCGGCCGCCGACACCAGCGAGAGTCAGGTCATCACCGCCCCGCGGCGTGCCATGATCACCCTCGCAGTCGCTGCCGGGCTCGCGTCGGTCGCCGCGCTCGCCGCGCTCGTCCCGATGTCGCCCTTGTCGCGCCGCTAGATCCGCAAGCCTCCGGCGATGCTGACCCATCGGGCACCCCTTCACTTTCGGCGTCGGCGGGTGGCCAACCAGATTGCCGCCGCCGCGATGGCGAACGGCACCACGAAGCAGAGGACGACGACGATCGACGGCAGCTTAAGTGACCCCATGGCTGGGGAGCCTACGAGCCGCCGTCACGTCTCGGCCGCCGATCCGCCGGATCCGTGGGTGGCGGATGGCCTACGCGGGCGCGGCCCGGACGGGCCGCCCGGCGAGCGTTGGCAGTTCTGCGGACTCGCTGCGGACCAGGGAGGCGTGACCTGCGCGAACGCGGCCCACCTACACGTTGAAGCGGAACTCCACGACGTCGCCGTCCTGCATGACGTACTCCTTGCCCTCGATCCGGACCTTGCCGGCGGCCTTCGCCGCCGCCATCGATCCGGCCTCGACCAGGTCGCGGTAGGAGACCACCTCGGCCTTGATGAAGCCGCGCTGGAAGTCGGAGTGGATGACCCCCGCGGCCTCCGGCGCGGTCGCGCCCACCGGGACGGTCCAGGCCCGCGCCTCCTTGGGGCCCGCCGTCAGGTACGTCTGGAGCCCGAGCGTGCGGAAGCCGACCCGGACGAGCTGGTCCAGCCCCGGCTCGGACTGCCCGATCGACTCCAGCAGCTCGCGGGCCTCCTCCTCGGGCAGGTCCACCAGCTCCGACTCGATCTTGGCGTCCATGAAGACCGCCTCGGCCGGCGCGACCAGCGCCCGCAGTTCGTCGAGGAACTCGGCGTTGCCCAGCTCGGCCTCGTCGACGTTGAAGACGTACAGGAACGGCTTGGTGGTGAGCAGGTGCAGCTCACGCAGGTGCTCCAGCTCGATCTTGGCGGCTGCGGCCCCGGCGTACAGGGTGGTGCCGCTGTCCAGGACCTCGACGGCCTTCTTGGCGGCCTCCACCGCGGCGGCCCGGTCCTTGCGGAGCTTGGCCTCCTTCTCCAGCCGGGGCAGCGCCTTCTCCAGCGTCTGGAGGTCAGCCAGGATCAGCTCGGTGTTGATCGTCTCGATGTCGTCGCCCGGGGAGACCTTGCCGTCGACGTGCACCACGTTCGGGTCGGAGAAGGCCCGCACCACCTGGCAGATCGCCGTGGCGTCGCGGATGTTCGCCAGGAACGCGTTGCCCCGGCCCTGCCCCTTGGAGGCACCGCGGACCAGGCCGGCGATGTCGACGAACGAGACCGGCGCCGGCAGCACCTTCTGCGAGGAGAAGATCTCCGCAAGCTTGGCCAGCCGCTCGTCCGGCAGCCCGACGACGCCGACGTTCGGCTCGATGGTGGCGAAGGGGTAGTTCGCCGCGAGCACGTCGTTCTTGGTCAGCGCGTTGAACAGGGTGCTCTTGCCGACGTTGGGCAGGCCGACGATCCCGATGGTGAGGCTCACGGGCGGCCAGTCTACGCGGCCCCCGACCTGCCCGGTCGGGCGCGCCGTCCGGCAATGGGGTCTAGCCGAGCAGCCGGGGCTCGATCCGGGTTTCCCGGACGCTGCCGTCCTCGGCGCGGCTCACCTCGTACGCGGCGACGCCCTCCCGCTCCGCGACCGCCTCGACCAGCCGGGTGCTCCGGTAGATCAGCCCGACGCCGTCGTCGGTGCAGTGGCTCGCCGGCAACGTGCCCTCGCCGACCAGCTTGTGCATCAGCGGGCGCCGCTGCTCCTCGCTGTCGTAGTGCACGCCGTTGCCGTACGGCAGCCAGCCCAGGCCGTCGGTGAAGCCCCGCAGGGTCGGTCCGAAGCTGTCGGTGGCACCGCCCTGGTGCCAGCAGATCGACCCGGCGGAGACCCCGCCCAGCACCACGCCGGCCTGCCAGCACTCGTGCAGGATCTCGTCCAGGCCGTGCACCCGCCACACCGCGCAGAGGTTCGCGACGCTGCCGCCGCCGACCCAGACGATGTCCTGGGCGAGCAGGTGCTCCCGGATGTCGTCGACGTTGGGCATCGGGTAGAGGGCGACGTGGGACGGGCGGAACCGGGTGCCGGCGAACGCGCCGTAGAAGACGGTGAACGAGGTCGGCTGGTCACCGACCGCCTGGCCCAGGTAGCAGATCCGGGGCGCGTCACCGGCCTGCGCCAGCTCGGCCATCAGGTCGAAGACCGGGCCGGGCTTCGCGTTCCAGGGGCCGCGCTGCCGGCTGGAGAAGCCCATGCTGGTGGCGACGATGGTCGGTTCGCTGGCGGGCATGGTGGTCCTCTCGTCGGTGTCGGTCTTGATCATCCTCCGGCAGCAGGCCGGGGGGTGCAGCCCTCAGGTCTCCGCCTCGGCGGCGGCCAGCAGCGTCCGCAGCAGGTCGGCCAGGCGTTCCTGGTCCGCCGGCGGCAGGGCGTCCAGGATCCGCCGCTGCACGGCCAGCCCCGCCTCGACGGACTCCTCGACCACCCGCCGGCCGGCGTCGGTGAGGGTGACCCGCAGCGCCCGCCGGTCCGTCGGGTCGGGGGTACGCCGGACCAGCCCGGCCCGCTCCAGCCGGTCCAGCCGGCCGGTCATGCCGCCGGAGGTGAGCATCAGCCCGGCGGCGAGCGCCTTCGGGGCGAGCGTGTACGGCTCGCCGGAGCGGCGTAGCGCGGCGAGCACGTCGAACTCGCCCCGGCCGATCCCCCAGCCGGCGTACGCCTTCTCCTGCCGGTCACCGACCAGCCGAGCCAGCCGGTAGATCCGGCCGAAGACGGCCATCGGTTCCGGCCGCATGCCGGGCCGTTCGCGCCGCCACTGCTCGACGATCACGTCCACGTCGTCCGTTGCCACCCCGGGATTGTGCCGCACCTCGCACTTCCCCTTTCACTCGGCACTGATTAGCTTAGCTCTAAGCTACTTAGCGAGAAGGAAGGCCCGATCAATGAACCGCCGCTGGACGGACATCGCGCTCACCGCCGCCGCCCCGACCGCCTGGGGCACCACCTACCTGGTCACCTCCGAGCTGCTCCCCGCCGACCGGCCGCTCTGGTCGGGCGTGCTGCGGGCGCTGCCGGCGGGGCTGCTGCTACTCGCGGTGACCCGGCACCGCCCGCATGGTGCCTGGTGGTGGCGGGCGGCCGTGCTCGGCGCGCTCAACATCGGCGCGTTCTTCCCGCTGCTCTTCTACGCCGCGTACCGGCTGCCCGGCGGGACCGCCGCCGTGCTGGGCGCGGCCCAACCGCTCCTGGTCGCCGCGCTGAGCGTGGTCGCCCTCGGCGAGCGCCCCCCGCGGCCCGCGC
>NZ_QGGF01000241.1 GCF_003857015.1 Micromonospora globispora
GTCTCCCCGGCCGCCGGCGGTACCGACCGAGGCCCGACCCGCCGAACCGCCGGCGGCCGGGGAGACCGGGACCGAGGCCCGTCCCGCACCGGCCCGGCCCACCGAGGCCGAGCCGCCGATCGAGGCACGCCCGCTGGACGCGGAGCTCCGGGGCGACACGGAGGCGCGGGCCGAGGCCCCGCCATCCTGCCCGGATGACCAGCCACTCCCGCGCAGGCTCCCACCGGAACCGGGGTCGCCGTTCAGGCCCGGGATCTGGGCCCGCCCACGCGAAGAACTGGGATCGCCGTAGTTCATTCCTCACACCCTGCCGGTCGCGGTGGGACGCCGACGCGCCGCCACCGGGTTGCCGTGAGCTGGAACACGAGACGCTACACCGCGGGCTTGCCGCAGCGCAGGCGTCAAATCCGAAGTAATCGGACCAATCGGACCTAGAAGCTGTCGGTCGATCCGCCCGTCGTCCACCGGGCCCGGCTCGGCCGATCCAGCTCGAATCACCGTTGCGCCTCTCGCCTCCGACGAGGGGTCGAGCCGTTCGTGGCGGACGAACCGCTCACCGCTCCCTGCTCCGACCCGTCCTCCGTGCCACCGGCCAGACCGTCCCGGCCGAGCAGGAACTGCTCGACGAGATGGTTCCAGTCACAGCCGAGGCACACCTCCACCACGAAGACCTGGAACTCACGCAGCGTCATCGCCAGCACGGGCAACTCGGCGCGGGTGCGCGCCTGGCCGGCGGACTGCTTGAGTTCGTCCCCGTAAATGTAGTGGACGTGAATGAGGTTCTCGCTCCGGCAGATCGGGCAACGCTCCTCGGTCGGTTCGCCGTGGAACCGGGCCGCGTTCTTGAGGTACGGCGAGGCGTCGCAGACGTCGTACGTGCCGACGCGACCGGTGAGGAGCTCGCGCAGCACCGCTCGCTTCTGGAGCGAGTAGTCGACGACCTGGCGCTGCGTACGCATGCGGAGAAGGGTACGCGGTCCGGCGGGACGAGGCGACCGCCGTCACGATCCGTGACGACGGCGTGTCGCAATCAGGGGTTTGCCCTGATCCTGCGACTCCGCTAACGTGCGATGTATCGGTCCGATACATCGCGGCGGTTACCGCTCCGCGCCGGGGGTAAAGAAGGGGTGGCCATGCTCGAGCTCGCCATCCTCGGCCTCCTGCAGGAGGCTCCGATGCACGGCTACGAGCTGCGCAAGGAGCTGACCGCCAAACTCGGTGCCATCCGGGCGGCGATCAGCTACGGCTCGCTCTACCCCACCCTGCGCCGGCTGCAGGCGGTCGGATGGATCACCGAAGCCGCCGAGACGCCCGCGACCGCCGAGGAGGTTCCCGCGCTGACCAGCCGACGTGGTCGGGTGGTCTACACCATTACCGCGGAGGGCAAGGAACGCTTCGCCCAGCTCATAGCGCAGGCTGGACCCGAGACGTACGACGACACGGGCTTCGGCGTGCACTTCGCGTTCTTCGCCCGCACCGACCAGGCCACCCGGCTCCGGATCCTGGAAGGTCGTCGTCGAAAAATCGAGGAACGTCGCGAAGGCCTTCGTGACGTGCTCGGCCGGGCGGCCGAGCGGCTCGACGCGTACACCCTGGAACTGCAGCGCCACGGCCTCGACGCCTGTGAGCGTGAGGTCCGCTGGCTGGAGGAGCTCATCGCCAACGAGCGCTCCGGCCGAGCCCCGACGGTCCCGGAACCCGGGACGGCCGGCGGCCGACGAGATGACAACAGCCCGCCCCCGCCTGGAGAGTCCAGGAAAGAGCGGCCGTGATGAAGAAGAAGGAGGCAGACGCTATGGGCTCCGTCCGCGTCGCCATCGTCGGTGTGGGTAACTGCGCCTCGTCCCTCGTGCAGGGCGTGGAGTACTACCGGAACGCCGACCCGACCGACCGCGTCCCGGGTCTCATGCACGTCACCTTCGGCGACTACCACGTCTCGGACGTGAAGTTCGTCGCGGCGTTCGACGTGGACGCCAAGAAGGTGGGCATGGACCTCGCTGAGGCGATCGTCGCCAGCGAGAACAACACGATCAAGCTGTGCGACGTACCGCCGACCGGCGTGACCGTGCAGCGCGGGCCGACCTTCGACGGTCTCGGCCAGTACTACCGCGAGATCATCGAGGAGTCGGACGTCGAGCCGGTCGACGTGGCGCAGGCGCTGCGTGACGCCCAGGTCGACGTGGTCGTCTCCTACCTGCCGGTCGGCTCCGAGCAGGCCGACAAGTTCTACGCCCAGGCCGCGATCGACGCGGGCTGCGCGTTCGTCAACGCCCTGCCGGTCTTCATCGCCTCCGACCCCGAGTGGGCGCAGAAGTTCACCGACGCGGGCCTGCCGATCGTCGGCGACGACATCAAGAGCCAGGTCGGGGCCACCATCGTGCACCGCGCCCTGGCGAAGCTCTTCGAGGACCGCGGTGTCGAGCTGCTGCGTACGTACCAGCTCAACTTCGGCGGCAACATGGACTTCATGAACATGCTGGAGCGCAAGCGCCTGGTCTCGAAGAAGATCTCGAAGACCCAGTCGGTCACCTCCCAGATCCCGCACGAGATGAGCAAGAGCGACGTGCACATCGGCCCGTCTGACCACGTGCCGTGGCTCGACGACCGCAAGTGGGCGTACATCCGCCTGGAGGGCCGCTCCTTCGGTGACACCCCGCTCAACGCCGAGCTCAAGCTCGAGGTGTGGGACTCGCCGAACTCGGCCGGTGTCATCATCGACGCCGTCCGGGCCGCGAAGATCGCGCTGGACCGCAAGATCGGCGGCCCGATCCTGTCGGCCTCGTCGTACTTCATGAAGTCCCCGCCCGTGCAGTACGCCGACCACGACGCGCACGCCGCCGTCGAGGCGTTCATCAAGGGCGAGGTCGAGCGCTGACGCGCTGACGCTCCGTCGCTGGAGCGGGCTGACGCCCGCACCGAGCACCACCGAGGGCCGGGTCCGCAGGGACCCGGCCCTCGCGCGTTCCGTCCGGCGGTACGTCAGGACCAGGCGCGTTGCAGGGCGACCCGGGCCTCCAGCTCCAGCAGCGTCACCTTGCGCGGCAGGCCGCCGCCGAAGCCGACCAGCTTGCCGCCCGCCCCCACAATCCGGTGGCAGGGCACGATCACCGGGATCGGGTTCCGGTTGCAGGCCACCCCGACGGCCCGGGCCGCTCCCGGCTCCCCGACCGCCCGCGCCACCTCGCCGTAGGTGAGCGTCTCCCCGTACGGAATGCGGGTCATCTCCCGCCAGACCGCCCGCTCGAACTCCGACCCCCGGCGCGCCGCCACCGGCACGGTGAACGCGGTCAGCTCGCCGGCGAAGTACGCCCGCAGCTCCGCCACCGCCCGGCCGGCCAACTCGTCCGCGGGCTCGTCGGTCGCCGACGCCACCCGCCCGAAGTGCGCCCCGCAGACCGCCTCGCCGTCGGTGGCCACGGAGAACTCACCGATCGGCGAGTCGAGCACGGTCCAGCGCATGAACCTGATTCTTCCCTCAGTCGGGCGTGAACCACCAACCCCGGGCCGTCACAGCAGGGCGAAGCCGAGGAGCACGGCGCCGGCGATCAGGCTCACGCCGCCCGCGACGGTCAACCAGATCAGCTTGTTGGGTCGGGTGTCGGTGGGGCGTGGGACGGAGAGGAAGAAGCCGAGCGGCATCAGGATCGGCGCCGCGACCAGCAGCGTACGGATCAGCGTGCGCATGCCGTCCGACGCGTCGGTCTGGTCGAGGTAGGGGAGGGCGACCAGGGCGAACAGGACGAGGACCCCGGCGTGCGCGTGGCCGGCCGTCCAGAGCCCGCGGCGCACGGGGTTGTCCAGGTAGCCCGGCCTTCTCCGGGCGAGGTGGACGAGCAGGCTCAGCCCGCCGTACGCCACGGCGACGACGGTGATCAGCAGGATTCCCGCGGTGGTGCGCGTGTCCGATGACATCCGTCGTCTCCGTCTTGTCCCTGTCGGTGATGTCGGTGGGGCGTCACTGTGTGAACCGCCGGACGCCGCCCGACGTCACGGCTTCCGGCACCCGCGCCTCCACCGATCAGGCAAACGAGACGCCCGCCGGCTGCCCCTCGCGGGGCGGCTCGGCGGGCGTCGTCGGGTGGTGGGTCAGGGCTGAATGGCGGTGAGGGTGAACCTCTCCCAGCTCCCCAGTCCCAGCGTGGAGCTGGACCAGTTGATCGTCCGGTTCGCGATCAGCGGCTTGGCGCCGCCGCTCTCCGCGGTCACCACCTTGCCGTTGACGTCCGCGACGAACCAGAGCGTCCCGTCGGTGTTGTAGTCGAGCACCGAGAACTTCTCCCACGCGCCCACGGCGCTGGACCGCGCGATCAGTGACGCGGCTCCGGCGTTCTCCGCGGTGACGAACCTGTTGTTCACCTTCGCCCGCAGGGCGAGGTACCCGCTCCCCGCGTCGACCAGCTCGAACTTCTCCCACGAACCGACCGCGGTGGACTTGGCGATCAGCGGCAGCTTGCCGTAGTTCTCCGCCATCACGAACTTGCCGTTGGCGGACGCCTTGATGCTTACCGTCGGCGGCGGGGCGGCGAAGTCGAACCGTTCCCACGACCCGATGCTGGCCGCCTTGGCGATCAGCGGGAGCTTGCCGTAGTTCTCCGCCATGACGTACTTGCCGTTGGAGTTCGCCTTGAGGCTGACGCTGCCGTCGGTGTTGTACACGAGGGTGAACTTCTCCGCCGCGCCGATCGTGGTCTTGCTGGCGATCAGCGGCGAGGTGCCCGAGCTGGGCGCGGTGACGTACTTGCCGTTCACCTTGGCGAGGAGGGCGACGAAGCCGTCGCCGGTGTCGACCACGTCGAACTTCTCCCAGGGGCCGAGCGCGGCTCCCTTGGCGATCAGCGGCAGCGTGCCGGCACTGTCCGCGGTCACGAACCGGCCGTTGACCCGCGCCTTCAGCCCGTACGAGGAACGGGCCACCGAGGTCGCGCCGACGTGCAGCAGGCGGTTCATCGAGCTGCGCGCGTCGTGCACCGCACCGGCGATCCCGTCGGCGACGATCGCGTCGCGGACGTCCGACGGAGTCCAGTCGGGGTTTGCGGAGAGCAGCAGGGCGGCGGCGCCGGCGACGTGCGGGGCGGCCATCGAGGTGCCGCTCTCCACCGCCGTGCCGGTGCTCTCGCCGATCGCCGACGGGATGTTCACGCCCGGGGCGAAGACGTCCAGGCAGGAGCCGTAGTTGGAGAAGGCGGCGCGGAAGTCGAGGTGATCGGTGGCGCCGACGGTGATGGCGCCCGGCACGTCCCCCGGGGACGAGAGGCAGGCGTTCGTGTGCTCGTTGCCGGCCGCCACGGCGTAGGTGAGGCCGGCGGCGATGGACCGGTTGATCGCGTCGTCCACCGACTGCACGACCCCGCCGAAGCCGAGGCTCAGGTTCACCACGGCCGGCTTCGCGGCGTTCGCGGTGACCCAGTCGATGGCGGCGATGAGCTTGTCGCTGGTGCCGCCGCCGGCGCAGTCGAGCACCCGGACGCCGACCAGCTTCACGTCCTTGGCCACGCCGTACGTACTGCCGCCGACCGTGCCGGCCACGTGGGTGCCGTGGCCCTCGCAGTCGTCGGCGACGCTGTCGCCGTCCACGAAGTCGTAGCCGTAGCTGGCCCGGCCGCCGAACTCCTCGTGGCTGATGTCGATGCCGGTGTCCACGATGTACGCGGTCACGCCGGCCCCGGTGGCCGGGTAGGTGTAGGACCGGTTGAGCACCGGCGTGGTCTGGTCGATCCGGTCCAGGCCCCAGGACGGGGGGCTGCTCTGCGTACCGCTCACCGAGAAGCGGTGGACCTGCTCGACGTATGCGACGTCGGGGTCGGCCGCCAGCCGGGCCGCCTGCGCCTCGGTCATCCGGGCCGACCAACCGCGCAGCGCGCTGGTGAAGATCCGGCCGACCGACCCGCCGGTGGCGTCGGAGAGCGACTCGGCGGTGGCCCGGACGGTCCGCGCGCTGGCCCGGTGATCCTTGAGCACGACGATGTAGCGGCCCGGCACCGCGCCGGCCACGTCGGCGCCCCGCACCTTCTCCGGGGCGGAGGGAGCGGCCGCCGCCGGGCTCCCGGTGGTGACGCACGCGAGCATGGTCGCGGAGGCGAGGGCAAGGCCCGCCACCGCGGAACGGCGTAGCACTGAGTTTCTCCCCGTGGGTCGGCGACCGTCCTCGGAGGACGGGCGACGGGCGATCGGCACGACCGCCGGGATGCTCAGCGGGGCCGAAAGGACGCCGACCCATCATGCGGCAAGATCGCCGCCCGGGGTGTCCCCCGTTCGGTCGATACGCCGGCGTGTCGTCGTACGCCCGGCGCTCGATCGCCGGCGTCAGTCGCGGACGCCCTGCTCCCGCGCCCAGCGCAGCAGCTCCGCCTCGGCTTCGTCGCGGTCCAGCGGGCCGCGCTCCAGGCGCAGCTCCTTCAGGTACTGCCACGCCTTCCCGACGAGCGGCCCCGGCGGTACGCCGAGCAGCTCCATGATCGCGTTGCCGTCGAGGTCGGGGCGGACCCGGGCCAGGTCCTCCTCGGACGCGATCCGGGCGATCCGCTCCTCCAGCGCGTCGTAGTCGGCGGCCAGCGCGGCCGCCTTGCGCCGGTTCCGGGTGGTGCAGTCCGAGCGGGTCAGCTTGTGCAGCCGGGGCAGCAGGTCTCCGGCGTCAGCGACGTACCGGCGCACCGCCGAGTCGGTCCACTCACCCCGGCCGTACCCGTAGAAGCGCAGGTGCAGGGCGACCAGCTTGACCACCTGGGCGGTGATGTCCTTCGGGTAGCGCAGGGCCTTCATCCGGGCCTTGGTGAGCCGGGCGCCGACCACCTCGTGGTGGTGGAAGCTGACCCGCCCGTCCGGGCCGACGGCCTTGGTCGCCGGCTTGCCGACGTCGTGCATCAGCGCGGCCATCCGGAGGATGAAGTCGCAGCCGTCCTCCTCCATCGAGACCGCGTTGCTGACCACGGTCAGCGTGTGCTCGTAGACGTCCTTGTGCTGAGCGTGCTCGTCGATCGTCAGCTTGAGCCCGGTCAGCTCCGGCAGGAAGCGGTCGGCCAGGCCGGTGTCGACCAGCAGCCGCAGCCCGGTGACCGGGTCGGCCCCGCAGAGCAGCTTGGTGAACTCGTCCCGGACCCGCTCGGCGCTGATCCGATCCAGGTCGGCCGCCATCTGGGTCATCGCGGCGTGCGCGTCGGGGTGAACCTGGAAGCGGAGCTGCGCGGCGAACCGAGCCGCGCGCAGCATCCGCAGCGGGTCGTCACCGAACGACTCCCGCGGCGTGCCGGGGGTACGGATCACCTTGGCGGCAAGGTCGTCCAGACCGCCGTACGGGTCCGTGAAGCGGTGCTCGGGCAGGCTCACCGCCATCGCGTTGATGGTGAAGTCCCGGCGCTTCAGGTCATCGATCAGGTTGGTGCCGTACTCCACCACCGGGTGGCGACTGACCTGGTCGTACGCCTCCGCACGAAACGTGGTGATCTCCAGCTGCAGTCGGTCGCGCTGGGCGCCGATCGTGCCGAACTCCCGGCCCGTCTCCCAGATCGACTCCGCCCAGCCCTTGAGGATCCGGATCGTCTCGTCCGGGTGGGCGTCGGTGCAGAAGTCGAGGTCCTCGCCGAGCCGGCCGAGCAGGGCGTCCCGTACCGAACCGCCCACCAGGTGCAGTTCATGGCCCGCCCGCGCGAAGCGGCGACCGAGCTCGTCGGCGACCGGCGAGACCCGGAGCAGTTCGGCGACGGCGTTGCGCTGCGCGGCGGTGAGTTCGCGGCGGTCGGCGTGAGATGCGGAGACTTCGGACATGGGATCGCCAGCCTATCGGGCCGGGGCGGGATCTGATCCGCCGGGCGCGGGTAACAGGCGGGCGTTGACTAAGGTCTTGGGCGTGCGGGCCGGTCGTCCGGCTCGGCCGTACCCCCTTGGAGGCTGGAGATGAGCGGCGGGCTCTACCGCAGCGCGAACGCCGCGCAGGGTGGCGGCCCGACGCCGGCCGACGACGCCACCTTCATCTCGGCGGAGCCGCTGAACCAGCCCGGCGTCGAGGCGATCGCGCCGCCGCAGGAGGTGGTCGCCGAGACCAGCGCCGCGGCGAACAGCGCGGTGATGGCGATCGGCAGCCTGGTCAGCCGGGGTACGGGCTTCATCCGCAACCTCATGATCGGCGCCGCCCTCGGTGGTGGCCTGATCGGCAACGCGTACACGACCGCCCAGTTCCTGCCGAACCAGGTCTACGAGTTCCTGCTCGGCGGCGTACTCACCAGCGTGCTCATCCCGGTGCTGGTCCGTCGGCGCAAGGCCGACCCGGACCGGGGTGAGGCGTACTCCCAGCGGCTGCTCACCCTGGCGGTGCTCACCCTGGCCGGCGCCGCGCTGATCGCGGTGATCCTGGCGCCGGTGCTGACCGCCCTCTACGCGAGCGGCAAGGACGCGGCCTACACGGGACTGGTCAACGACCTGTCCTACCTGATGCTGCCGATGCTCTTCTTCACCGGCGTCAGCGCGCTGATCGCCGCGGTGCTCAACACCCGGGGGCACTTCGCCGCCCCGATGTGGGCGCCGATCCTGAACAACCTCGTGGTCATCGGCACCTGCGCGCTCTACATCGCGGTCTTCGGCGCGAAGCTGCTCAAGCCGGCCGAGATGGGCTGGGCCCGGATCCTGCTGATCGGCGGCGGCACCCTGCTCGGCGTGGCGGTGCAGAGCGCCGGCCTACTGCCGGCGCTGCGCAAGGTCGGCTTTCGGTGGAAGTGGCGGTTCGACTTCCGCGAGCTGGGCCTGCGCGAGCTGGCGAAGCTCGGTGCCTGGATGTTCTGCTACGTGGCGGTCAACCAGCTCGGCCTCTTCGTGGTGGTCAACCTGCTGACCCGGGCGGCCGGCGACGACACCGCCGGCATCATGATCTACAACAACGTCTTCCTGCTGCTGATGATGGCGCACGGCATCATCGCGGTCTCGATCATCACCGCGCTGATGCCGCGGATGAGCGCGGCGGCCGCCGACGGCCGGTTCCGGGACGTCACCGCCGACCTGTCCCGGGGCACCCGGATGGTCACCGCGGTGCTCGCCCCGGTCGCGGTCTGCTACGCGGTGCTGGCCGCCCCGATCTCCGTCGTGGTCTTCCGGTACGGCGCCTTCACCGGCGCGAACGCGGTCGCCACGTCGACCGTGCTGCTGGTCGCGGCGCTGGGGCTGGTGCCGTTCGCAATCAGCCAGCTCTTCACCTTCGCCTTCTACGCGCTGCCGGACACCCGCACCCCGGCGCTGATCAACATTCCGGTGGTGGCGCTGCGGGTGCTGCTGCAGATCGGCCTCTTCCTCGCCTTCTCGGCCACCTTCGCGGCGGCCGGCATGATGGCCGGCAACGCGATCTCGTACCTGGCCGCGGCGGTGATCTCCGCGATGCTGCTCCGCCCGCGGGTGGGTCGGATCGGGTTGGGCGGGATCATGCGGACCATGGGCCGGGTCGTCCTGGCCGCGCTCGGCGCCGCCGTGGTCGGCCTGCTGGTGGTCAAGCTGCTCCCCGGCGACCCGGCCGACCTGAGCTGGTTCGCGGCGGCCGTCCAGCTGATCGTCGGCGGCGCGGTGATCGGCGGGACGTATCTGGGGCTGGCCATGGTGCTCCGGATCGGCGAGATCACCGAGGTGGTCGGGATGGTGCGGCGCCGCCTCGGCCGCTGACCGGCGCGGATGACGGACGGTGAACGAGGATCACCAGGCTGGGGATACGCCTGTGGATAACTCAGCGTTTCGCCGCTGACTGGGCCTCTCGGCCTGTGGACAACCAACCGTACGGACGAGGGTGGCGCACCGAACGGGGGGGAACTCGGCCGGGGTGCCGGCGAGGTCTCCCGCGTCGGCGTGCCCCTGACGTCGACCCCTTGCGGTCAACCTCTAGATTGGCTGGTGCATGTACCAGCAACGTGGCTGACAACGGTCGTAACCGGACGATCACCTCGATGCTGGCGGCCCACCGGTCACGGCGGGAAAGATGACATGTCGGAGAACCGGGCATCCCGGGTAAGGTCGCTCTCGACGGATACGGCGGGTGCCGACGCTCGGTGTCGACACCGGTCTGCCGGTTCCTTCGAAGGCAGAGCGGGAAGCACATGCCCAGCAGCACGGGTCCATCGATCGACGCGATCACCGAGGGAGGACGGGTGACCCAGGTCGGCGAGGGTCAGGAGGCGGAGGAGAGTTCGCCGCCGGTCATGACCTTCGGTGCTCCCACGGCCGGTGAGATCCTTGCCGAGCGGTACGAGCTGGTCGAGCACATCAACAACGACAGTGCGGGCCGGCTGGTCTGGCGCGGGGTTGACGTCGTGCTGCGCCGTCCCGTCGCAGTGGTCCTCCGCTACCCGGGTGGCGACTCCGCCACCGAGATGCTCCAGGCCGCGGTCGCGGCCAGTCGCGTCATCCACCCCAACCTGGTCGGCGTCTACGACGCGATCGACGAGGCCGACCGGGCGTACGTGGTCCGGGAGTGGGTGGACGGCCAGTCCCTCCGGGAACTGGTCGCCGCCGACGGGCCGCTGGACCCGGCCCGGGCGACCGCCATCGGCAACGCCGTGGCCAGCGCCCTAGCTGCCGTGCACGCGACCGGCATGGTGCACGGCAACGTGCACCCGGGCACCGTCATGATCAGCGATGACGGCCGGGTCGTCGTGGCCGACGCCCGGACCGACGGCGCGGACAGCCAGGAGAACGACATCCGCGCGATCGGCGGGGTGCTCTACTTCGCCCTGACCGGGCACTGGCCGCACGGCGAAGCCCCGCTGCACGGCGCCACCGCCGGCCACGGCCGGGCCGCCATCCCGGACGCCGTACGCGACGCCGCCGGCGCGATCGCCGCCCCCCGCCAGGTCCGGGCCGGCGTGCCGGCGTACCTCGACGACCTCACCATGGACCTGCTCGACCCGGAGATCGCCCCGCCGTCCTCGGACGTGCTCGCGGCCGAGCTCGGCCGGCTCGACATCCCGGCCGACGAGCAGTTCCTGGAGCAGGCCGGCCCGCTGCGCTTCGCGGCCGAGACCGAGGAGGAGCCGTCGCCATTGGCGGCCGCCGGTGGCCGCAAGGTGGCGATGGGCATCGCCGGTCTGCTGGCGGTGGCCCTGGTCGGGCTGCTCATCGGGATCAGCGCCCTGGGCGGCGACGACAAGAAGCCGAAGACCGAGCCGGTGGCCCGCCCCACCAGCAGCGCACCGGCCGACGCGCCGAGCCAGCCCGCCGCCGTCATCCGCCAGCTGGCCGTGGAGGACATCCGGATCATCGACCCGGACAGCAATAGCCGCAACGAGCTGGGTGACGCCGAGAAGGTCATCGACGGCGACCTGGACGAGGGCTGGGAGACCGACACCTACAAGTCGGCCAAGTTCGGCGGCCTCAAGCGCGGCATGGGGGTCTGGATCGACCTCGGCGCTGAGCACACCGTGAAGTCGGTGCAGGCCGTGTTCTCCGCCAGCGGGGCCACCGCCCAGCTCTACACGGGCAGCAGCGACCCGGCCTCCAGCTCCTCCGGTGACAAGAAGCTGGTCGAGGAATACCTCAAGACGCCGATCGGCGAGGGTTCCGTGCGAGCCGACGGCACCCGGCTGACCTTCAGCAACGGCTTCGACCCGGACAAGAAGTACCGCTACCTGCTGTTCTGGATCACCGAGCTGCCGCGCAAGGACAGCGGCGACGGCTACAAGATCGGTGTCCAGGAGCTCACCGTTCAGGGGTCGTGAACCGGCCGGCGCTGCCCGGGTACCACACCGGCCGGATGTGGTGATGGACGAGCGCGCGGTCCCGGGCGTCGAGGCGAGCGACATCGAGCTGCTTCGCGCCCACGTCGCCGGCGATCGGAACGCCTTCACCACGCTGTTCCACCGGCACCGGGACCGGCTCTGGGCGGTGGCCCTGCGGACGCTCGGCGACCGCGAGGAGGCCGCCGACGCCCTGCAGGACGCGCTGCTCTCCGCGCACCGCGCAGCGGCCCGCTTCCGGGGCGACTCGGCGGTGACCACCTGGCTGCACCGGATCGTGGTGAACGCCTGCCTGGACCGGATCCGCCGGCGGCAGACGCACGCGACGGTCCCGCTGCCGGACGGCGTACCGGCCGGGGAGCCCGGCCACCACACCGGCGGCGTCGAGCTCGCCGCCCCCGTCCGGGACCACGACACCGCCCTGGTGGTGCGGCAGGCGCTGGCCGAGTTGCCGGCCGAGCAGCGGGCCGCGCTGATCCTGGTGGACGTGCAGGGGTATCCGGTGGCCGAGGTGGCCCGGATCCTCGGCGTGGCCGAGGGCACGGTCAAGAGCCGCTGCGCCCGTGGCCGGGCCCGGCTGGCGGCCCGACTCGGGCACCTGCGTACCGGATCCACCGACGCGCCGGAGGTGCCGCGCCCGGTCAACCGTGCCGCCGGCGTGCCCCGCGTCACCTCGGGGAACCCGCGGGCACCCGAGGGCGTCGGATCGACGTCGGGACCGTCCCGGCGGGACCCCAACCAGGAGGAGACGTGAGCCCCCGGGAGTTCAGCGAGGTCGACCACGACCTGCTCGCCGACTACGTCGGCGGGGCGCTGGACGGCACCCCGGAGCAGGCCACGGTGGCCCGGCTGGTGGAGGAGGACCCGGCCTTGGGCCGGGCGTACGCGACGCTGGCACCGGCGATGGAGCTCGTGCGGGCCGACCTGGCCGAGTGGGCGAGCGGCCCGGCGCCGGAGATGCCGACGACCGTCGCCGACCGGATCGCGGCCGCGCTCTCCGGGGCGGGACCGGCGCCGACGCCGGCCGACGTGGACGACGGGATCGACGCGCACGAGCGGGCTCCGGAGGCCGCCACGAGCGGGCTCGACGCGGGTGCTGACCGGTACGCCGGTACC
>NZ_QGGF01000284.1 GCF_003857015.1 Micromonospora globispora
CCTGATCGAGCAGGCCAAGGGTGTCCTCGCGGAGCGCCTCCACGTGGAGGTGGGGGAGGCCTTCGCGCTGCTGCGCAACGGCGCCCGCAGCCGCAACCGGCGGCTGTCCGACCTGGCTCAGGCGATCATCGACGGTTCCGAGCAGCTCGCGCCAGGAACGGCAGCCAACCTGTCCGCCTGACTGCCCGGTCAGGTCGATGCCGCCCGACCGCCACCGCCGGGCGGGCAACTGCCGATGGGAGTCGCGCTGCTGCTCGCCGCAGTGTTCGGCGTGCTGCTCGTGACCATGCACGCCACCATGCGGCGCATCACCCAGGTGCGGCTGCTGACCCGCAGGCAGGGCACCCCTACACCACCGCCACCGTCACCCGTCCAGACCCCACCGCCGACACCGCCGGCCCGGGCGCCGGCGTACCGGAGGGACGCATCTCCTGACCCGCTCTGCCGAGGACCGCATGACGTGGGTCTGCACCCGCGAACCGCCAACGGCACGCCTGCGGCTGGCCGACTCGCCGTCCAGCCGCGCGATTCTCGGCGGCGGTTGGTGGCCGGCCCCGCGCGGCCCGGTCGTCGAACTGTGCGGTCTGGTCATCGCGCTCACCGCCCAGCGCGGCGGCGTGATCGAACGGATCACGCTGCAGCCGGCGACCTGGTACAGGCATCCATGCCGGATCGGCGTCGGCGGCGCCACGGTGCGGCTGGGCTGGTTCACCACCCCCGGGGGCCGCGCTGGTGATCGTCACAGGCCCACGGGATCGCTCGCGACGGTTGGCACGATACGGCGACGACGTAGCCGTCTGGGAAACCGAAGGCCGCCACCTTCAGCCCGATCGACAACTCACAGCGCCGGTCCAGATCTGAACGCTCCAACCGGTCTGGACCGGCGGCACGGGGGCCGGTCTGGCGCGCGATACGCCGCCGCGCCGGCCGCATCCGGGTACTTCTCTTGGTACTCGCCCTGCTCCTACCTCTGTTGATCACCTCACTCCTGGGCGAACTGACCTAACCGCAGCAGTCCCGCGTCGGTCGGATGCCGGCGGTCCCCAATCGCGGTGGAACATTCTCGGCTGCCCGCGTTCGCCCGGCCGAACCAGTCGTTACAGCTACTGGCCCGCCGTGTCGTTGTCGGTGTTCGACACTCGCACGGCAGCGAGATCGCCCGTGTTCATCACCGACCGGGCCGATAGCCGGTCACGAACTAAAGGTCCGAAGAGCGGAGCAACCGCATGGAGTTCGACGTCACCATCGAGATCCCCAAGGGAACACGCAACAAGTACCAGATGGATCGCCAGACCGGTCGGATCCGGTTGGATCGCACCCTGTTCACCGCTACCCAGTACCCGGCCGACTACGGCTTCATCGAACACACCCTCGGCGAAGACACCGACCCCCTCGACGCGCTGGTACTGGTACAGGAACCGACCTTTCCCGGCTGCCTCATCCGATGCCGGGCCATCGGCATGTTCCGCATGCGGGACGAGAAGGGGCCCGACCCGAAGGTGCTGTGCGTGCCCACGGCTGACCCCCGCCTCGCGTACCTCGGCGACATCACGGATCTGGAACACTTCCACAAGCTGGAGATCCAACACTTCTTCGACGTGTACAAGGACCTGGAGCCGGGCAAAAGCGTCGACATCGAGCGCGGGGTCTGGGCCGGCCGGACCGAAGCCGAGGCGGAGATCAGACGCTCACAGGAACGCGACCGCCAGCCGACCTCTGCCAGATGACCGCGCCAGGCCGAGCCCTGCGCTTGCTGAGAATGCCATCCGGCCAGGTCAGGCTGCATGCCGGTACTCGTGGAGGATGCCGCCGAGGCGGTCGCGGCGTCGTATGTCGAGGCGGGTCGTGGCGTCCGGCTCGGGGATCGGGGTGGGCAGCGCGTGCAGTGGGCGGGCGTTGGCGATGCCCTGGTGGGGCCGGTGGGAGTTGTAGAACTGCTCGTACTCGTGCAGGGCGTGGAGCAGGTGCCGCTGGTTCCAGATCAGGGTGCGGTCGAGCAGTTCGCGTCGGCAGGTCTGCACCCATCGCTCCATGAGCGCGTCCATTCTCGGCGTCCGGACGCCGCTGAGCACTACTTCGATCCCCGCGTCGTTGAGCACGGTGTCGAACAGGGAGGGGAACTTTCCGTCGCGGTCTCGGATCAGGAACCGTGCCCGGCGGTCGGCGTCCTCCAGGTCCATCACCAGGTTCCTCGCGGCTTGGGCTACCCAAGAGGCGGTCGGGTGGGCGGTGGCGCCGAGGATGCGGATTCGGCGACTGGCATGCTCGATGACCGCCAGCACGTACATCCGAGTCCCGGTCAGGGTGACGGTCTCGAAGAAGTCGCAGGCGAGCAGGGTGTCGGCTTGGCTGTGGAGGAAGTCGGCCCAGGTGGTGGAGGTGCGCTCGGGCGCCGGGTGGATCCCGGCATCGTTGAGGATCTCCCACACGGTGGAGGCGGCGGTTTGATCCCCAGGACGAGCAGTTCGCCGTGGATGCGGCGGTAACCCCCGCTGGGGTTCTCCCGGGCCAGGCGCAGCACCAGGGCGCGGATGGAGCGGACGGTGCGCGGCCGGCCCGGCCGTTTTGGCCGGGAATTGGCGGCGTGGCGGCGCGCGAGGAGGTCGCGGTGCCAGCGCAGCACCGTGTCCGGGCGCACCAGCAGCATGAGCCGATGGAGCACGTCGAGCGGGAGCCGGTGCAGCACGGCGGCCAGGAACGCTCGGTCGCTGGGGGAGAACCGCGGCGGGGTCTTGCCCAGATGTCGCTCCAGGACCGTGATCTGGTGGCGCAGCGCCAGGATCTCTACGTCCTTGTCCCGGTCGCTCATCGGAAGCAGCCGCAGTAACGCCAACGCGTTCGTCACACCGAGATAGGTCCGTCGAAGCAGCACAGCCGATCATCATGCCGGGGGTGGGAGAGGCAGTCGGGAGAGGACCCTGCTCCTGCGGCCACCGTCAAGATCCGCTTACAGCGGCTCCACCTGGGCGGATGAGGTTTTCGGCAAGGGCAACGCCGTAGACGGCCAGACGCGTGAAGAGTCAGCCTCGGTCACCGGCCCTGATCCTGGCAGCAGTCCACCTAGGACCACCACCGCGAGCCTCACAGATGAGTGACAGCTCCGGCTAGAAGCGGCCGGGCCCTTGGTGGGCCCGGCCGTGTCGTTGACGGTTAAATGATCTGCCCAGAGATGGTGGGGACGCGGCTGGCGGCCCGGGTGTCGGCAGCCTCCATTTCAGCGGAGATGGGGGAGGGCTTGAAGCCCTTGACGACCAGATAGACGCCCAGCGAAAACTCCCACACAGCGATCGGGATGGCGAACAGCCCCGCCAGCGCGGACACCTGTCCCCCGGAGAACAACGTGGCGGTGAAGGCAATCACCAGCAGAGCCGCTCCGACGAAGCCCAGCAGCGGAAGACCCCGCGGCACGAGGCGGGACCGGTACAGCAGAGTGCCCAACAGCAGGGCGTTCACGGCCGGAAGAAAGCTCTGTCCGAGGAGGAAGATCCAGTCATGAAAGGCGACCAGCGCCTGGCCGGTGACCAACCCATCTGCTCCGGCTCCGGCCTGCCGCAAGGTCACGACCGACAGGAGGCTCACGACGCAGCCGAAGATGGTGGCGGCTTCCAGGACCCGCACGCCGACGAAGCCCAACGCCAGTGCTTCGTTCTGCCTCTTGACCACCGGGTACAGCGCGACGGCGGTGCCGATGCCGGCGAGAGCCACGATCATCTCCAGGATGCCGCCGATCATCACCGGAGTGTCCGGGCCAGGGCCGACGACAAAGTTCGCTTCTTTCACCGGGCCGTACAGGAACAGCGTCGGAATCGAGACGAAGGTGACCAGGTAGAGCACGCCCGCGATAAGCGCGGTCTTCCGCAAGGAGGTCATCGGAACTCCTTTCGGTGTTGCTGGTCTCATGTCGACCCGCCCCGAGCTGCGACGGAGTGGGCCAGTGCCGAGGGTGTTTGGCGGCCGACGATTGCCGGTGCCTGATGGACGAGCTCGTCGTCGGTGAGGGCTTCGACCATGAACAGGGCAAAGTCCACTCGGTGGGTGATGTTGCTCTTGAGAATGGGGTCACCCGCGTGTCTGCTCCACACTGGTAGGCCCTGACTGTCGCCCTCCTTCAGGTCGCTGCCCCGCACAACGGTCCACCGGGTGTCGCTGGCGAAGATCCGCCGGCACGCTTCCACCTGGTCGTCGATGTCAGCGAAGCGAGCGAGTCTCGCCAGTGGAGCGGCGATCTTCACGAGCGCTTTGAGCTTCCACGAGTACACGTCTTGGCCATCGCGCGTGATGTGCCACCCGCACGAGAACACCAGACGTGCCCCCGGCTCGGCGTGGTCGAGCACCGCCTGGGCCGTCCCCGCCGAGTAGTGGTTGACCCCTCGCGGAACCAACACGGTCAACACGCCGTCGCACCCGTCGACCGCGCGTCTGATGGCGTCGCGGTCGTCTGTCGCTCCCGGAATGACGGTGATACGTCCGTTGAACGCGTCGAGCTTGCCCACGCTGCCTTCCCGGCACACGCCGACGACCTCGTAGCCGCGGTCCAGCGCGTGCCGCACCATGTATTGCCCGAGTTTTCCGGAGGCCCCGACGATGCAGACCTTCAGCTTCGCAGGGCGACTTGCGTCATTTCGGTCTTGTGCTGGTTCCATGACTTCTCTTCTCGCGTCTGGGTTTCGGACAGATGACTCAGGAGCGCCAACCGGTCCGGGGTCGAACGGATGTCGTGCTCAGTTCCTTGCACCGGTCGAGGCCGGCTCGTCACGCTCCGTTGGCCTCACCGGTGGTTGCGATGACGGTGGTGGCGGGGTCTCTGCCGCCGGAGTCCAGCCGGAACGGCGGATAGGTGTCGGTCATCAGCGAGGTGTAGGCGGCGACTCTGAGCACCCACCGGTTCAGGCCGAGGATGAGGTCGTAGAGGCCGTTGGGGTAGCGGCCGGTGACGGCGAGGATGATCGCGGCGATGAGCACCAGGAGACCGATCAGGCCGCCGCCGGTCCAGCTGTAGTTCTGGGTGTCGGAGTTCAGGGTGAGCCAGGTTCCGCCGCCGGCGAGGATGCCGACGATTAGCAGGTGCGGCAGGGCCAGCAGCCACCACTTCACCAGGACCAGTCCACGGGATAGGTGCTCCGGGTAGGGCACGTGCAGGTGCGCCGGGTAGTCGGGGACTTCGGCCAGCGTGAATGGCGGGTACTGGTCGGTGCCGAGCGCGCTGTAGGCGTAGTAGTTGACCCGCCAGGTCCAGCGCATCACACCGACGTTGAATTCGAAGAGCGGGCGGGGGTACCGGCCGGTAAACAGGATCGCGAAGAACGCGATCACGGACACCACGCAGAACGCGATCCACAGGGGGATCAGCACGATGTAGTGCGGAATGGCCAGGATCCATTTCACCAGCCATAGCCAGCGTGACAGGTGCGGGTCCAGGTGCGCATCCACACGCACCGGATAGACGGATGTTACGGTCATGAGCGTCGTACCTCCAACGGATCGGCTGTCCCGCCGGTCCGCGGGCGCGGAGGCGCCCGATGGGATCAAGCGGTGGTTGCGCGGGCCCGTCCGGAGGTCCGAGTGGCAGGCATCATGTCCCGCGACACGCTGCAATGGTCATCGCCGATGGCGACGTGCCGGTCGGGATCCTCTGCATCGCCCGGCCCTCAACGCGGCGGTGCCGCGTTCTCGCTGCCGAAATCTGGGGCAGCGCGCCCGGTGGGCGCCGGCAGTCAAAGACACTGACGAACCGATCCAAAGTTGACTGTACGCGCTATCTGCGGTTCTGCGCCCTGACGGTCAACTATTTCCAGGCGCAACCTCGCATCCATGCCGATAACGATCTGGCGATAGTGGCGGTCGGGTTCAGCGGGCGACGGCGCGGCTGGTCGCGAGGCGCGATATCGAAGTCGACGAGGAAAGTCACACATCGGGCCGTCGGGGTTCATGACGGTCTGGTCGGGCACCCGCACCGGTCGGATCGCCCCGGACCACAGCGTCCGGCCGTGGACGTAGCAGGTGATGGTTGCGGACCCACCCCTTCCCGAAGCACCTGACGGTCAGATGTCGTGGATCGCCGACCATGGTTTGCCGAGGCCCGCTCACGCCGGCTTTGCCAAGAAGATGGGCGCCGCTTGGGAACTTGCCCAATGCCACTGGCCTGGGCGGCTCGTCGGCGGTTGCCGGGCTGGTCCACCGCTCGTCGTGCCGCCAGACGCCCCCATGCGGCCGTCCCGATCGTTCGCCGGCGCGCTCGTCTGTCGCAGGTCACTCGGCGGACGACTGTCGCGCATCAGCCGACGGAGGACCAAATGCGCCAGTTCTCTATCGGGCTCCGCAGTGCCGGCTGCCGCCTCCCTGTCTGTCGTACTCCGCATGATGCGTTACGTCGTGGCTTCACTTCATGCGTGACACGATGCTCTGGCTCGTTGGCTACCCGTTGTGAACGCGGGGCGGGCGGAGAGGGCTGACCCATCCGCTTCTGCCGATGACAGGGCGTCGAGGTGCTGCCCGTCACTGGCCGCGCGAAACGTTATCGAAACAAGGCCCCGACAACATGCCACTATGCACCTGAGTATCGAGCGTGCCGACTTCACTGACCCCAACCTTGGTGCGTTTCTTCGGGCGCATCTTGACGACATCGCGCCGACAGCCCCTGCGGAAAGCCAGCATGCACTGGATCTCCGTGGACTGCAGACACCAGACGTCCGCCTGTGGGTCGCCTCCGTTGGCGAAGAGATTGTGGGAACTGGCGCTCTCGCAGCACTGGAGCCTGGGCATGAGGAACTCAAGAGCATGCGAACGGATCCGGAGCGACGAGGTCAGGGAATCGCTACCCGGATCCTCGAGCATCTCTTGCAGGACGCTCAAGGACGCTACATCCGCCGAATCTCACTGGAGACCGGCAGCATGGAGTTCTTCGCCCCAGCGAGAGCGCTGTATGCCAAGGCAGGATTCGTTCTCTGCTCTCCATTCGGCTCTTACACGGAAGACCCCAACAGCGTCTTCATGACGAAGACCCTGGCGCCCATCGTGCCTTCTATCCGCCCTGTCATGCCGCGATCCGCGCGGGTCTCGAGGCCCGGTGCTACCCGCCAGCTGAGTCCCAGACGCGTTCGAACACGTCTCGTGTAATGACGAAGGTGCTCCAGTCTTCGTCAGGATCATCCAGGCTCGCCTGCCCGAGGCCGCCGTACCGATCTTCCTCATGCCCAGGCCCGTACCGGAGGACCGGGCCATTGTCGTACACCTCGATCTGCCGGACCGGCCAACCGTCGCTATCGACTTCGAAGTACCAGACCGAGTGCCCCCAAGCGTCGAACTCGTCACCGCGCGAATCGTTCCAGCGGCGACGATAGAAGCGGCGGTCCACGGCCGTAAGCGTAGATCCACTCGTGCGCGGATCTGCCGCGAAGCGCTCGTCACGCAAGGTAACCAGCTCACACGTGCATGCATCCGGACGTGCCGATGTGCGCGCACCTGACCTTGCTTCAAGGCGCTTCTCCGATGTCAGGCGATCGCGCGGGTGCGGCCGCCCCGCACGGCCACCAGCGTCGGGCACGACGCGAACCACACCAAGGTTCTCCACCGAGACCACTGGGCGAGCCGGCCGATCCGCCCACCTGCCCCCGTCCCGCCTCGGAGCGAGACAGCGCTTCGGCAGGTGCCCACGCCGAGTAATCGAGCCCGTGTGGACGGACATCGTGGCCGCTCGTCCTGACGGCGCCCGACTAGAATTCACGCCACATCAGGCGCGACCTGCCGATTCTCGGTGTCGCTGCCACTTCCCAGTCTTGCAACTAGCCCATCGTGAACCCGGTCAACGTGCCGTCCACGCGGCGTGGCAAGCAGACGAGTGACCAGGTCCACTCACCGCCATGGGATCGACGACGGATCATGTGCTACGGTAGCCGAGTTGCAGTTTTGATTTCCGTAGACGTTTTCCGGCGCCTGATGGGGCATCTGAAACCCATCCAGGCGCTTTTCGTTTTTCGTGTCGTTTCGACGCGGGTGATCAACGCGGCGGCGTAAGGGTCCGCACAGTGCGGTCTCTAACAGCCTGCGAAGGAGCAGACATGACTACAGGTACCGTGAAGTGGTTCAACGCCGACAAGGGCTTCGGCTTCATCAGCCCGGACGACGGCGGCGCCGACGTCTTCGCCCACTTCTCCGCGATCTCGGCGAGCGGCTTCCGCAGCCTCGACGAGAATCAGAAGGTGGAGTTCGACATCACCCAAGGCCAGAAGGGCCCGCAGGCGGAGAACATCCGCCCGCTTTGATCCACACTCTGCGAACGGCGGCCCGACTGGTTCAGCGGGCCGCCGTTCGGCGTTTCATGCGCTCACCACGGCATCGCGAAAATCGTCTGATCGGCAGAAGGCCGGCCATCTCGGTGTGGAGCCAGCTCAGCATTGCCCCCGTGTTCTCTTCTCTGGATCGATTCGGACCTCGGGCGCTAGTCTGCCCAGGCCGACTGTCAGCTCGCCCAAGGCGCGCCTCTGGCTCATGACCAGACAGACACAGACATCGACCATTATCGCTAACGGGCCCGAATTCCGCATCGCCGCCGCCCTGACGGTCGAGGCACGTACGGTCGCGGTCAAAGTGGAGCACACCATGGTCGGACTCGACGCCTCGCCTCCTGATGAATGTCAGACAGCCGGGACCCGGGGTGCACGGCGTTACATCCTGAAGGGTTGATGACTATGACGACGACTTACTCGGGTCCTGCGAGGCTGATCCTGGTCGACGGCGCATGCATATCCGGCATGGCTTCCCTCAGTACCAACCAGCGCGGAGGACTCAACGGCTGGGGCGGCACGTTCCGTCCGGACGAGATCACGACAGACCTTCGCAACGCAGTCGAAGGGCTCCAATTGGAACTGCCCTACGATCGGATGGGGACAGTCGCCGTCACCGGCATACGCAAGCTACTCGCCACGCAGGTGTTGATGTCGTTGGCAGGCCGCGGACCCGCACCATTCTGATCGTGCGCCGCACGGCCGCCGCTACATCGCCGCCGCGACGCGGTCACTCTGCTCTGACTGTGAGCATGGCGGGGTCGGTTCAGCAGTGGTGAGCTGATAGCTGGCAGCGGTGGGTGTGACTCTTGGTCTGACTGGCCTGGTGCCTTTGACGCGACTTGTCCGCCTGCTGCTGCCGGCGCCGGCCCGGCGGGAGACGTTGGCCTGATCAGGAGCTTGACCGCCAGTAGCCGCTGGCGTGCCTCATCACAGTCCTGGGTGGCGGCAACGATCGGGCCGACCCCGGTCAGCGCGAGCAGGTCCGGGCGCCAGGAACGCACGATCGCGCGGATCGCCGCTTCGTGCCCGGCGGCCTCGGCCTGCAGGGTGCGGATGCGCCGGGCGAGGTCACGCAACACCGCCGGCGCCGTGATGAGTTGGACATCACCGCTGGTCACGGTCGGTCGCAGCCGGGCGGCGGTGCTGATCATCGCGCGGGTGTTCTGCCCACGAAACGGGGTCCGCACCGCCTCGGGGGCGGTGATGACCATCGCGTGTAGTTGCCGCTGGGCGGTGGTGGCGGCCTCGACCGCCGCGCGGCGGGCGGTCAGCCGCATCTGCAGCGCCGCCCGCTCGGGTCCGGTTTTGGGCTGCGCCAGGTGGGTGCGGGCGAGGGCGTCGCGGGCGGCGCGTTCGGCGTCGATCGGGTCGGACTTCGCCCCGGCGCGACGCGCCGGACGCTTCGGGCGGTCCAGCTCGACGACCAGCTCACCGACGTCTGCCAGGTGCCGGGCCAGGCCCGCACCATAGCCGCCGGTTCCCTCCACCGCCCAGGCCCGCAACCCCGACTGCCGCTCGGCTAAGCCGAGCGGCTCGGCGTAGCCGTCCGGGTCGGCGGTGACGGTCGCTCGGTCCAGTACCGCGCCGGTGCGCGCGTCGATGACCGCGGCGGTGTGGGTGTGCTTGTGCGTGTCGACACCGATGACGACCTCGACCAGTTCTGCCAGCATGGACATGCGTTCTCTCTTCTCACCGTGGGGACGCAAGGTCCGGTCCGGTGCGGAGATGGCGTCCTGGCCGCCTGGTCACATCCCGGACGCTGCCGCGACGACGCCGCCTTCGCCATGCTCGCCGGGACCGCACCCATCCCCGCCTCATCGGGCAAGACGGTCCGTTACCGGCTCAACCGCTCCGGCGACCGACAGCTCAACCGGGCCTTGGCACACCGTCGCTCGCTGCCGGTTGCAACGCGACCCACGCACCCGCGCCTACGCCGACCGCCGCTGCGCCCAAGGCAAGACCGACCGCGAGATCAAACGCTGCCTCAAGCGCTACATCGCCCGAGAGCTCTACCGACGCCTCGAAACCCCACCCCAGCCACTTGACGCGGCATAGGAGCGTCGCAGCGACGAGGGCAGGACCGTGTTGATCGGTAGACTCTGCCAGGAACCGTTAACTCTCATGGCGATCAGGGCGCCGGCTCACCGGTCGCTGAACGACCGGATCTGCCGAGATCAGTGCACCGTGGCGGCATTGCAGCAGCAAGCTGCCGCGGGCGTCACTGCAGGAGTGCGGTAGGAACTGCGAGGTCCTCCGCGGCGTAGAGGTCCGCGATGGCTCCGGGATCGTCGGTGGCGCAGACGGCGGCGATTGCGTCGATGAGTTCGTCGTAGTCGGGGCCGGTCTTGCCCTTGTAGGAGGCCTCCATGCGTCCCCACTCGTCCCATGGCAGCATCTCGACCTTGTTGAGCGCGGCAAGATCCTTGATTGCGTTTCCCCGGATCTCGGCTGGCCCCCAGTTTTCGGTTCCGTACACGCCGAAGTGCGCGGCATCGATGTGGCCGTCCCGGAAGGCCGTCCACGCCTCGCCGCCGGTGAGGAACTCGCCAGCGGCGAGGTTTTCGGGTTTCGCCAGGAGGGAGCTGCCCAGGATCTCGGAGTCGATCCGCACCCAGCGGCCGTCGTGCCGGTACTCGGTGATCCAGTGGTCCACGCCCTGCCCGGGTTGGAAATACGTGGCGAAGCCGCAGCGGGCCCGGGCCGCGATTCCGCGGTAGCGCAGCAGGGCGCAGCTGAGCACGGCGAAGTGGCGGCAGGTGCCGATTACCCGCCGGTCGGGGTCGCGTGCGACGGTCAGCGGGGCCGGGTCGAGGGCCAGTAGGGCGCCGATCAGGTCGTCGACGGGACGAAGCTGGTTCTCGGCGAACCGCTCGTCGGGGACGCCCAAGCCCTTCGCGTCCGTGGGCTGGATGACGAGGTCGTGAACAAGGCGGCAGATCTCGACGGCCTCGCTCGGGAGATTCGCCAGCGCCGGCTCGTGGATCATGTCGATCCTCGTCAGTGGACCTGCCCCGGCGTAATCGATGGTCCCCGTCATGCCGGGCATCGTAGGCGCCGCCACTTAGATCTGCTGTCCCTGACCAATGCGATAACCGGCACGGCGTACGCGAGATGAGAGCCACATCAACTGCGGCCAGTCATCGCCGTGCGTGCATCTGCCGCCGACCGGGCGTCACGGTGCGACGGACGCGGGGCGGTGCTCGGCGCGCGGTCGTGCGAATTGAGTGCATTCCAGTGGCGAGTCCAACATGTTCGGCCCGCGGACAGTGGGCCTGAGCCGGGAGTGTGCCTCTCGTGCCAGGTTGCGGCTGCTGATGCTGCTTTGGCCGTCACAATTACCCGGCTCCTCGACGCGGGGATGCCTGGCGTGGTTGATGCGGCCGAAGGGGTTTGGCGATAGAACTGGACGGTGACTCTCACCTTCTGCTCGGACTTGGCGGCCGCCGACTGGATCGTCCACACCACCCTGCCGTGGCAGCAGCTGGTGTGCTTCGGCCCTGCCGGCTTGGACGCCTACG
This sequence comes from Micromonospora globispora, assembly GCF_003857015.1. Lineage (GTDB taxonomy): Bacteria > Actinomycetota > Actinomycetes > Mycobacteriales > Micromonosporaceae > Micromonospora > Micromonospora globispora. Next base: position 11,804 of record NZ_QGGF01000284.1, read on the forward strand.
CGCGGCTTCGGCTCTTGCCTGATCCGGTACGCTCGGGCCAAAGCGAGAACGACGTGGAGGCCGAGGACTGGCGCACAGATCAGCTGCCGAGGCTGTTCGAGCTACTGGCGGCCTGCACCACCACCCCGGACGACTGCTACTTCTGTGTCTGGGAAGGCTTCGCCAACGCCGGGCCTGTCACCGACGACGATGCCGCGTACGCGGGCGTCGACAACTTGGAGGACCAGATCGGGCGGGCAGCCGCCCGGCCGGGACTGGCACCGACGTCCGGTGCCTCGCCCTCGGTCCTGCAGGCGCCGAAGGTGGAGGTGCCCCATCGCGCGTATTGGCTGTTCCGTGGGCCTCTGGCGGAGATTGGCACGTGGGACACCGCCGAGGCGTGGCCGGGGCAGTGCCGGCTCGATGCGGTGGAACCGGCGTTCGTCTGGCCTGCCGATCACGCCTGGTGCGTTGCCCTGGACGTCGATCCGCACTGGGCCGGGATCGGTGCCGGTGCGCTGCTGGTCAACCAGCTCATCGCTGACCCGCTCCTCGACGTGGTCTCTGCCGATCCCACCATGGAGCAGCCGTTGTATCGGTGAAAAGAAGCGGTTCCAGTCGCCGTCGCACCGTGGATGCCCCTGAAGAAAGGCATGCCGCAGCGAGGTCTGCATGCGCGGATCTGCCGCAAGGAGGGCGCTGGCACTGACTGTGACTGACGACGCACCGTGAGGTATGACTATCTCTCCCGCTTCCGGTTCCGGTCCCGGTGTCGTCTCTCCTGATCGTGTTGTTCTCCGCGCGGCGGTTTCTGCCTATCTCGGTCGCTACCGCGGTGACTCGCGGCTGCACACCGAGTCCGACCTGCGCGTCTTCCTGACCTGGTGCGCCCACCACGACCTGAAGCCGCTGTCGGCCGCACGCGTG
>NZ_QGGF01000447.1 GCF_003857015.1 Micromonospora globispora
CGACCCGTACCAGGTGTCCGGGGCGAACCACCCCCTGAACGAGGGCGCCGCCCCGTCGTCACGGCCGGTGGCTCCCCGCTCGCCCGCGAAGCCCACCACGGCCCCCGTCCGCCCGGGCGGAAGCTCCCGAACCAGTGCACCACGGCAGGCGCCGCAGACCAGGCCGCCCGCCCGGCTGGCCGGCACCGCAATACCGCTCCCGTCTCCGATCAGCCTCACCGTCGGCCCGCTCCCCACCGGCACCGCACTCGCCCTGCCCGCTGCTGAACTGACCATCGGAGCGGCCGGATGAGCCTGTCGACCCGTCGTCCACCCGTCCGCGACGGCGTGCGACGGGGCTCCGGCCGGCTGGGCCTCCGCGCCGGCCGGTTCATCTGCGCCGCCCTGGTCACGGTCGTGGTGAGCGTCCTGCTGGTCGAGGCGTACGCCAACGCCAACTTCACCCCCGACCACGTGCGGAAGGACGGAGGTCAGAGCGCGGTCCCGACCCGCATCGTCGAGGGCGGGCCGGTGATCGACACCAGGGGCGAGCAGGCTCGCTCCTACCGGCTGCCGCCGAAGACCATCGCCCTCACCTTCGACGACGGGCCGGATCCGGTCTGGACCCCGCGGGTGCTCGACGTCCTGCGCCGGTACCGGACACCGGCCACGTTCTTCGTGATCGGTTCCCAGGTGGCGCGCCACGGCGACCTGACCCGGCGGATCGCCGCCGAGGGCCACGAACTGGGCGTGCACACCTTCACCCACCCGGATGCCAGCCTGCTGCCCGACTGGCGACGACGGATGGAGTACGCGCAGACCCAGATGGCGATCGTGGCCGCGGCGGGCGTGCGGACCAGCCTGCTGCGCTTCCCGTACTCGTCAATGGCCGACGCCATCGACGACGAGAACTGGCCGGTGATCAAGGAGGCCGGTCGACTCGGCTACCTCACCGCCGTCAACGACACCGACAGTCAGGACTGGGCCCGGCCCGGGGTGGACGCCATCGTGCGCAACATGACGCCGGCGGACGGGGCCGGCGCCGTGGTCCTGCTCCACGACGCCGGCGGGGACCGGTCGCAGACCGTCGCCGCGCTGGAGCGCTTCATCCCGGCGATGATCGCGCGCGGCTACACCTTCACCACGATCAGCGCCGGAGTGAACCGGGCCGGTCCGAGCGTGACGCCGATTCCGGGGGACGTGCCGGCGTCCGCTCTGGACCGGTGGCGGGCCGCCCCCGTCACGTGGGTGATCCGGGTCGCCGACCTCTTCGTCCGCGCGCTCTCCGCGCTGTTCCTGGTGGTCGGCATGCTGATGCTGGCCCGGACGCTGCTGCTGCTCCTGCTCGCCGGACGGCTGGCGCGGCGCCGCCGGGCGCACCAGTGGCCCTGGGGAGTGCTGACCGCCTCGGTGTCGGTCATCGTGCCCGCCTACAACGAACAGGCGGGGATCGTCGCCACGGTCCGCTCGCTGGTGGCCAACGACCACCGGGAGATCGAGATCATCGTGGTCGACGACGGGTCGACCGACGGCACGGCGGACCTGGTGGACGCGCTCGGCCTGGACGGCGTACGGGTGATCCGCAAACCCAACGGCGGCAAGGCGAGCGCGCTGAACACCGGCATCCGGTACGCGTCGCACGACATCATCGTCATGGTCGACGCGGACACCGTCTTCGAGCCGGACGCCATCCGGCGGCTGATCGAACCGTTCACCGACCCGCGGGTCGGCGCGGTCGCCGGCAACGTCAAGGCCGCGAACCGCCGCGGCCTGCTCGGGCAGTGGCAGCACATCGAGTACGTCATCGGCTTCAACCTGGACCGCCGGTTCTACGAGATGCTGCGCTGCATGCCGACCGTCCCCGGGGCGATCGGGGCCTTCCGCCGGCGCGCGCTGGTGGGGGCCGGCGGCATGAGCGACGACACCCTGGCCGAGGACACCGACATCACCATGGCGATCCTGCGCGACGGCTGGCGGGTGGTCTACCAGGACCGCGCGCTGGCCTGGACCGAGGCGCCCGCCACGGTGGCCGACCTGTGGAAGCAGCGGTACCGGTGGAGCTACGGCACCATGCAGGCGATGTGGAAGCACCGGCACGCCGTGTTCGACCACGGCGCGTCGGGGCGGTTCGGCCGGTGCGGGCTCCCGATGCTCGTCCTCTTCGGTGTGCTGTTGCCCCTGCTCGGCCCGGTGCTGGACCTGATGGCCATCTACGGCCTGTTCTTCCTCGACTCGACGAAGACCGCCCTGGCGTGGTTGGCGATGCTGGCGCTCCAGGCGATCACCGCGACGGTGGCGTTCCGACTCGACGGGGAGCGGCTGCGTCCCCTGCTGGTCCTGCCGTTGCAGCAGTTCGCCTACCGCCAGCTGATGTACCTGGTGCTGGCCCGGTCGATGGTGACCGCGCTGACCGGTACCCGGCTGAGCTGGCGAAAGCTGAAGCGGGCCGGTGATCCGCCGACCGGCGACGAACTCGCCGCGGCCGGCGCGGTCGGCACCCCGGGACGGGACCGGTGGTTCGACAGCCTCCGGGCGCTGGCCCTGGGCCGGGTGATCGCGTACCACATGTTCGGCGCGGCCTGGCTGAGCTTCGTGTTCCCGGCCATGGGCGTGATGTTCGCCCTCGGCGGCTCCCTGATGGCGCAGTCGCTGCGGCGCAGCCCGAAGCGGGCGGTGGCCAGCCGGCTGCGTCGACTGCTGCCCGCGTACTGGGCGCTCGGGGCCGTACTCGTGCCGCTGATGATCTGGCACGGGTGGTCGGACCGGCCGGCCTGGCCCGCCCTGCTGTCCTGGCTCGTGCCCGTGGTGCAGCCGCCGGGCAACGCGTGGGCTGCGGACGTCACCGGCGTGCTCTGGTACCTCGTCGCGTACCTCTGGTTCGTGGTGCTCTCGCCCGCGCTGCTCGCGCTGTACCGGCGCTGGCCGCTGCCCTGCCTGCTACTCCCGCTCGGCGGTGTGGTGCTGCTGCAGACCGCGATTCCGGCGCTCGGCGGTCCGGTGGAGCCGGTGCTGACCGACCTGGCCACCTTCGGCGCCTGCTGGGTCGTCGGATTCGCGCACCGGGACGGGCGGCTGCGGCGCCTTCCGCTGTCGTCCCTGCTGGCGCTGGCGGCCCTGTGCCTGGGCATCGGCGCCGCCTGGGTGGCGACCCATCCGCAGGCCGTGCTCGACCTCAACGACATCCCGGTGGCGCAGGCGTTCTGGTCGCTCGGCTTCGTGCTGCTGCTGTTGCGGGCCGCCCCGCCGATGGACTGGCTGGCCCGGGTCCGCCCGCTGGACCGGCTGGTCACCGCCCTGAACGGCCGTGCCCTCACCATCTACCTCTGGCACAACGCCGCCATCGCGGTCAGCTTCGGCCTCGGGGACCTGCTGGGTCTCTGGCGGTTCGGGAACGTCGGCGACCTGGCCGTGGCCGTGGTGATCATCTCCGGGGTGGTGCTGCTGCTGGGTTGGATCGAGGACGTCAGCGCGCGCCGCAGGCCCCGGCTGGTGCCGTGGGCGCGCCCGTCCCGGGCGCCCGCCGCCGAGGACGAGGGCTCGTATCGCCCGCCGGCTCACCCGCTCCCGACCATCCCGGTCGATACGGTGCGGGACGAGGTGACGGTGCGCCTCTGACCCGGGGTCAGGAGGTACGCGGGCTGCGCGGCACCCAGCCGATGAACCGGTCCTGGAGGGACGCCACCGGGCCGGTACGCAGATCCTGGGTGGCGGCGGCGAGGCACGACCCGAGGTAGACGCTGAGCGAGGCACGGTCCACCTGGTACTCCTCCAGCAGCCGGGTCCGCTTCGTGGCGCAGGGCCAGTCCTCGCCACAGGAGCCGCAGGTCCAGTCCGGCGTCACCGGTGCGTGGTCCTCCGGTCGCGGTTCCACGCCAGCTGCCATCGCACGCCCTCCCCCTGGTCGGCGGCACGATCCGCGCACGGACCGCGTCGCCGCCACATAGTTGATGCCCGCCAACTTCCTCGTGACGATCGGAAAGCGTTCCGGGACGCTCCGGCGTTACCTCGTTGCGGTACGTTCACCAGCCATGGCCGCCGTGAACCGGCCGGAGGCAGCCGCCGGTGCCGGCCGATCGCCTGGACGCCGAGGTGGCGCGGGTGCGGTCGTACCTGAAGGAGGTGGGTGATGCGTGACCTGCTGCCGCCGGTGGTGGCGGTGGCGGTGGCCGGGCCCGCCGACTGGGCCGGCGAGCTGCTCCCCGCCGAGCTGGCCTGCCTGAGCGACGGTGCGGTGGAGAGCCGGCGGCGGGACTTCACCGCGGGCCGGGCCTGCGCCCGCCGGGCGCTGGCCGGGCTCGGGCTGCCGGTGCTACCGGTGCCAGCGGCGACCGACCGGTCCCCCGTCTGGCCGGCCGGCGTGGTCGGCACCATCACCCACACCGACGGCTACTGCGCGGCGGCCGCGGCCCGGTCCGCCGAGATCCGCTCCGTGGGCATGGACGCCGAGCGGCACAAGGAACTCAGTCCCGGGGTACGCCGACTGATCTGCCTGCCCGAGGAGGAGGAGAGCTTCGCCCGGCTGCCGGCGGGGGTCTCCTGGCCGGCGGTGGTCTTCAGCGTCAAGGAGAGCGTCTACAAGCTCTGGCACCCGGTCGTCGGCACCTGGCTCGACTTCCACGACGCCCGGGTGGAACTCGACCCGGACGCGGGGACGTTCACCGTCCGGATCGCGCCGGCCCGGGTGGACGCGGCCCCGGTCACCGACGCACCGTCGCTGGTCACCGGCCGGTTCACCGTGGCGGGTGGCCTCGTCCGCACCGCCGCCGTGCTGATCCGCTGACGCCTCGCCGGGCAAGATCTCTCCGCCCAACGGATTCCCGTCGGCGTCGCACAGGACAGATGTCACCTGGCGGCGCTGCCGGGAGTCGTACCCATGACATCCGCCGCGGGCAGGGAGTGCCAGGTGAACGGTGAACTCGATCTCCGCGACCTCTACGCGCGGCTCGCGACCTGGTGCGGTATCTCGCCGGGAGCGAGAGCCCGACCTACTGGACCAGCACCGACGGCGGTGCGATCTGGCGGCAACCGACGATCCGTCAGGTCGACGCATTGCCGGCCGGCTGGTCTTACCTGAGCGAGGAAGGCTCGCTCGCGGCCTTCGACCCGGCCACCGGCGACCTCGCCCGCGCTCCCTTGCCGGGACGGATGAGAGCCGAGCATCCACTGGACCTGCCGGACGCCGCCGGCATCTGGGTCATCACCGCCGAGTCCGCGCCGGTCCCCAGTCCGCGCCCGACCACCTCGTTCACCCTGGAGGGCTGGATGGTCGCCATGGTGACCCGGGACGGTGGGCGCACCTGGGAGAAGCACCGCATCCCCGACGCGATCACCCGCCGCGAAGGCGGGGGCTTCGGCTTCAGCGCCAACCAGTTCGCCACCGCCGACGGTCGAACCGTCTACGCGATCGAGAAGCTCAAGGGCCGGGTGCGGGTGTATGTGAGCACCGACGGCGCTGCCACCTAGCGGACCGGGGCCGAGGTGGACCTGGGTGGCCCGCTGCTCTCGCTGCTGCCGACGACCGAGGGAACGCTGATCCTGGAGAGCCCGACCGCCACTTGGCGCAGCACGGACGGCGGAGCGAGCTTCACCCAGGTCGGCCCGTCGTTGGGTTCCCGGGCATATGCGCTCCCCGGTGGGGGCTACGCCATCCCGACCAACAACGGCGAGTTCAGCGTCTGGCTCTCTCCTGACGGCGCGAAATGGTCGTACGTGGGACGGCCCGAGGTGCCCTGACCCTCCAGGGTGCCCGGAGGGGCGGCAAATCCGCGACGGGGTCGGCACCAGCAGGGGTCGGCCCCGTCGGCCGTTCGGCCCGATTGGCACGGCTCGATGCGGGGTAGAGCAGCGCTGCCACAGCTCACGTGGCCAGAGCCGACATCCCCATAGGAGGCGCCATGACTGTCGACCTACCCGCTCCCGTGGTTGCCGCGGGAGCCGCACCCGAGGTGTGCGTCCGACACGGCCAGCCCGCGACCAGGCGGAAGAAGGTGGTGTTCCGCTCCTACACACCCAAGTGGACCTACCTGCTGATCCTCTTCGGAGTGCTGCCGTTCGCGATCGTGGCCGCCGTCCTGCAGAAGCGCGTCAAGGCGCCGGCCTGGCCGTTCTGCCAGGAGTGCGGGAGATTACGCACCCGACGGCTACTCATCGGCGTCGGCCTGGTGGTGTTCGCGATCCTCGCCGCGGTCGTCGCCGCCGCCGTCCTGCCGGATGACGGTTCCGCCGCCGGCCCGGCCACGCTGCTCTTCGTGCTGATGATCATCGCCGGGCTGGGCATCGCCGGCACCGCGGGATACGGACCGGTCGCCTCCGGGTACGTGTCCAACGACGGGCAGACCGTCCACTTCCGGCGCGCCCACGAGCGCTTCGCAGCACAGGCAGCCGACATGCGGAGCGCCGTCGAGCAGCAGTGGGCCGCACAGCAGCAGTGGCAGCAGCCGTCGCACGGGCAGGCCTGGCCCGCACAGCAGCCTCCCGCGCAGGACTGGCAGACGCCGCAGCAGCCGCCGGCGCAGGGCTGGCCCACACAGCAGCCGCCCCCGCAGACCTGGCAGGGGCAGCCGCAGGGTCCCCAGCGGCCCTAGCCATACCGCGGAAAAGGCCGCTTCCCGGATCGCCGGGGAGCGGCCTCTCCTATGAGGGGACGGCGGGCCTCGATGCCGCCGGAGGCGCAGGTGCGCTCATTCGACAGACGCCCTTCCCCTCAGCGGAGGGACGACCTCGGTCCAGAGGGAAGGTCGGTCTACCAGACCGGCCGGTCATCCTCACGCCGGGACGCTCGCCAGCTCGTCGACGTACCGGAGGGCGAGCTGCCTCGCCTTCGGCGTGGCGGGCAGGAGCGGGAGCCGGACGTCCGGCGTCGGGATCCGGCCCTGGGCGTGCAGCACGGCCTTGATCACCGACGGGTTCGGCTCGGCGAAGAGCGCCACCGACAGGGCGGCGAGCCGGTGACCGAGCGGCCGGGCGCGGTCGACGTCGCCGACCCGCCACGCCTCGATCAGCGCGACGAAGTCGGTGGTGGCGACGTGCGCGGAGGCCAGGATGCCGCCGTGCCCGCCGAGGGCCAGCAGCGGCGAGATGAACGCGTCCTCGCCGCCGAGCACCGCGAACCCGGCAGGTGGCTCGGCGAGGAAGGCGAGGGTGTCGGCGTCGATGCCGCCCACGGCGTGCTTGATCCCCACCACGCCGGGCAGTTCGGCCAGCCGCCGCAGCGCTGCGGCCGAAAGCTGCTGCCCCGTCCGGTACGGGACGTGGTAGGCGACCAGCGGCACCGGTGAGGCCTCGGCCAGGTGGGCGAAGTGGGCGAGGACTCCGGCCTCCCCCGGCCGCACGAACGGCGGCACCAGGCAGAGCGCCGCCGCCACCTCGGGTCGGCCGTCCAGCGCCCGGAGCGACGCCACGGTGTGGGCGCCGACCAGCAGCTGTGCGCGACGATCCCGGCAGACCGAGGCGATGAGGTCGACCAGCTGGTGCCGTTCCGCGTCGCTGAGCGCCTCGGGTTCGCCAGTGGTGCCGAGGACGACCACGCCGGCCGCCCCGGCGTCGAACACCTGGTGCGCGAGCGCGGCCAAGGCGTCGAGGGCGACCACCCCGCGCTCGTCGAAGGGCGTGATCAGCGGGACGTACAGGCCGGTCAGTGTCATGCCTCCAGCCTGCGCCCGAAGATTGTGAAGAACCAGTTCATCTTCCTCAACGAACACCTAAGCTGAGCTGATGCTTGATGTCCGCCGCCTGCGTCTGCTGCGGGACCTGGCCCGGCTCGGCACCATCGCCGCCGTCGCCGAGGCGCACACCTACACGCCGTCCGCCGTCTCCCAGCAGCTCGCCGCCCTGCAACGGGAGGCCGGCGTCACGCTCATGGAACGCGCGGGCCGCCGGGTCGCGCTCACCCCGACCGGGCTGGCGCTCGTCCGGCACACCGAGGTCGTCCTCGCCGCCCTGGAAGCCGCGGACGCCACGTTGGCCGCCGCCCGGGGCGGGCTGTCCGGCACCGTACGGATCGGGGCCTTCCCCAGCGCGGTCCGCACCCTGCTCCCGGCGGCCCTCGTCGCGCTGGCCCGCGACCATCCCGCCCTCGACCTGATGGTCACCGAACTGGACCCGGTCGACGTACCGGCGGCCCTGCGCGACCGGCGGCTGGACGTGGCTCTCCTGCACGACTACGACATCGTGCCGACCGACCCCGATCCGGCGCTCGACTCGATCCCGCTGCTGGACGAGACGGTCTTCCTCGCCGTGCCCGCCGAGGCGGAGTTCGGTGTGGCAGGTGATCCACTGGCGGCCGTGCGGGCCGCGGACTGGATCGTGGGGAGCCCCGGCACGCTCTGCCACTCGGTCACCCTGCACGCCTGCCAGCTGGCCGGCTTCTCGCCGGCCGTGCGACACCACGCCGACGACTTCACCGCCGCGCTCGCCCTGGTGGCCGCTGGCCAGGGCGTCGCCCTGGTCCCGCAGCTCGCCGTCGGGCAACCGCCTTCCGGGGTACGCCTGGTGCCGCTCGACGTGCGCCGGCGCACCCGGGTCGCGTACCGGAAGGGGGCGGGCGACCATCCGGCGGTGGCCGCCTGCGTCGCGGCGCTGCGCGCCGCCGCCCCCGACCACCTCGACGAGCAGGAATTGTCGTAGGGCCAGCGGGGCCTGCTGGCGACGCGCCGTCAAGGCCGCGCCGCCGGCAGGCTGGCCGGGCCTATTTCCCGTGGGGGTCGGCCGCGTTGAGCGTCTGCACGACCTGGTCGTAGTCGCCGCGCGCCTCGCCGTAACGCAGGAACTTCACGCGCTCGACCTGGATCTCCTTCGCGTCGGGCTGCGCCTCCAGCAGCGCGACGACCTCCGCCACGAACTCGTCGAGCGGCATCGCGAACTCGCTGTTCTCCTGCCCGGGCAGCAGCGAGGTCCGGACGGCCGGCGGCTCGAGCTCCACGATCTTCACCGTCGTGTCGGCGAGCTGCAGCCGGATCGACTCGCTGAGCATGTGAATAGCGGCCTTCGACGCGTTGTAGCTCGGCGTGACCTTGAGCGGCGCGAACGCGAGGCCGGAGGAGACGGTGATGATCGTGGCGTCCGGCTGCGCCTGGAGGTGCTCGATGAACGCGGCGATGAGGCGGATCGGGCCGAGCACGTTGGTCGTCAGCACCGCCTCGGCCGAGGCGAGGAAGGACTCGGGCCGGTGCCAGTCCTCGATGCGCATGATGCCGGCCATCGTGACGATGACGTTGAGGTCCGGGTGCTTCGCCAGCACCTCCTTTGCGGCGGAGTCGATGCTGGCGGCATCCGTCGTGTCGATCTGCACGGTGTCGATGCCGGGCTGCTCCGCGGCGATCCGCTCGAGCAGCTCGGCGCGCCGGCCGCCGACGATCACGGTGTTACCCCTGGCCTGCAGCTCGACGGCGAGGGCGAGGCCGATGCCGCTCGTGGCGCCGGGGATGAAGATCGTGTTTCCGGAGATGTTCATGCTTCGACTCTGGCCCGTCCGCCCGGGCGGGTGCAGAGAGCACTCATCGGGGGATCCGCAGTCCCTGGTTGGTGCCGGGCGCGGGCGGATACTGGCGGCATGGACCGTGCAGCACTTGCGGCCTTCCTGCGCCGCCGCCGGGAGGCGCTGCAGCCCGAGGACATCGGGCTGCCCGCGGGGGCGCGCCGCCGGGCCGCCGGGCTCAGGCGTGAGGAGGTCGCCGCCCTCGCGGCGATGTCGACCGACTACTACACGCGGCTCGAGCAGCAGCGCGGCCCGCAGCCGAGCGAGCAGATGCTCGCGTCGCTCGCCCGGGCGCTGCGGCTGACCGGCGGCGAGCGCGACTATCTGTTCCAGATCGCCGGGCGCAACGCCCCCTCATCCGTGTCGGCCGCGACCCATGTCGCCCCCGCGTTGCTGCGCGTGCTGGACCGCCTCGACGACACCCCGGCCCTCATCCTCTCCAACCTCGGGGAGACGCTCGTGCAGAACCGGATGGCTGAGGCGCTGTTCGGCGACAAGTCCGGCTACACCGGTCTCGCCCGCAGCGAGATCTACCGGTGGTTCACCGATCCCTCGGAGCGGCTGCGCTACCCGAAGGACGACCGGGACCGGCAAAGCCGGGTCCAGGTCGCGAACCTGCGCGCCGCGTACGGGTCGATGGGCCCGCAGTCGCGGGCCGGCGAGCTCGTACGGGCGCTGCAGAAGGCGAGCGCGGAGTTCGCCGAGCTGTGGGAACGGCACGAGGTCGCCAAGCGCTTCCAGGACCACAAGACGCTGATCCATCCCCAGCTCGGCGCGATCGAGCTCGACTGTCAGGTCCTGTTCACCGAGGATCATTCCCAGGCGCTGCTCGTGCTCACCGCTCCCCGGCGCAGCGAGGGCTACGAGAAGCTGCAGCTGCTCGGTGTACTGGGGCATGAGCGCTTCCCCGCCGACGCGCGGCCCAGCTAGCGGTCGCTCGCAAGATCCTAAAAAGGCCTGCGTATCGCAGTATCGGAAGGTATGAGTCGTTTCGGGGCTCATGGCCCTTGCTTGCCGAGACCTCCCACCTGAAGCATCGGAGACATGCAGACGTCGAGCATGTGAATGCAACGGGAGGTCGACATGCCCCGCTCCGATCCGCTCCGCCCCGATCACACCTCACCGCTGACCCGCCGCGCTGTCGTCGCCGGATGCCTCGCGGCCGGCGCGCTGCCGCTGCTCGGCAGCGGACCCGCCTGGGCCACCGCCCCCGAGCTTGCGACGGCCTGGGAGCCGACGGTGCCCGGTGCCCCGGATGTCATCGATCCCGCCTACGAGATCAGCCCGCCGGCTCCCCCGGAGCCGCTGCAGAAGCTGTCGGCCATCCCGTCCCGGGACGTACCGCGGCTGGCTCCGCACGCTCCCTCCACACCGGGTGCCGGCAAGGTCGGCGGCCCGGCCCGGACGTACGCGGGCACCACGTCGGTGCCGTTCCAGTTCCGCTACGACGACTTCGAGATCCGGGAACTGCCGGTCGGCATCGAGCCGTACCACATGAGCACACCCGTTCCGCTGGTCGACACCGGCGTGCACGACTCGACCGGCGTGCGCATGGTGCTGCTCGGCAGCACGCTGTACAACCACCCGGTCGCGCAGGCCCAGTACGGCCTCCAGTTGTTGGAGAGCCACCGGATCACCGGGAACCAGGTGTACCTGGACCGGGCGAAGCTCCAGGCGCAGCGGCTGGTCGACCGCCGTACCCTGCGCAGCGGCGCGTGGTTCTACCCGTACCCGTTCAACTACCGGCTGCACCGCCTCTATGACTTCTACGCCGCACCGTGGTACTCGATGATGGCGCAGGGACAGGCGCTGAGCCTGTTCACGCGGCTGCACCAGCGCACCGGCGAGGCCAACTGGAAGGCGGCCGCGGACGCGACGTTCGCCTCGTTCCTGCTGCCGCCGGTGGCCGGTCTTCCCTGGGGCGTGTGGGTGGTCAACGGCCTGCTCTGGCTGGAGGAGTACCCCCACCCGAAGCTGATCAAGGGGGACCGCACCTACAACGGCCACATGTTCTCCGCGTACGGCCTGTACGACTACTGGGTCCTCACCAAGGACGCCAACGCCAAGCTGCTGTTGCAGGGCGCCATCACGACCTACCGGGACGTGCGGGACCTGATCCGGGTGCGGCACTGGCGCAGCCGGTACTGCGTGGCGCACGGCACCGACGCGGGTTCGTACCACACGACGCACATCAACCAGTTCATGCAGCAGTACGCCATCACCGGTGACACGTTCATGGCCCAGATGGGGGACCTCTGGTACACGGACTACCCGCCGGCCGGGGTGAAGGGCAGCATCCACTTCTCCGCCGGCTCGCACACCGGCTACAAGTTCAGCAGCACCGGGGCGATCACCGCGAGCTACACGCTGCGGTTGACCCGGTCCAGCAGCGCACCGTCGGCCGACCGGCTGAAGGTCATGGGCCAGACCGGGATCTGGTACGCCATCAGCGCCGGCACCCTCAACGGCTACCTGGTTCGCGAGGCCACGCCGGCGCGGTACCAGATCGGCATCTGCGCCGGCCTCGGGTACAAGCTGCACCGGCCCGGGACGATCGCCGTGGCGACACCGACGGCGTACTCGATCGACTCCGCGGGCGTGATGGGCGGGGTGCGTACCACGTACCAGGTCGGCGATCCGGTTGCGCTCGACATGCGCGCGGTGCTCAACGGCGTGGAGCACGTGCGCCTGGTCGAGGGCCCGTACGCCGGACGCTGGCTGGGCCTGGGCACCGTCATTCGCGGCTGAGCCAAGATCGAAAAAGGCCGTCTCCGACTGGCGGAGACGGCCTTTCATCTGGGGTGGAGCTGAGGGGATTTGAACCCCTGACCCCCTCGATGCGAACGAGGTGCGCTACCGGTCTGCGCCACAGCCCCTCCGCTGGCGAACCAGCGTAGGTCCCACCCGGCATGCACCGGGCGGGCCGGCGACAAGGCTAACAGGTCGACCGCCCTCCCCGCGAATCGCCCCTCCGGCACGCCGCTTGATCGACTCGCTATGCGCAAGGCCACGGCGCGATCCTTCAAAGTCGAGTCGATCAAGGCGGCGGCGGTGCACAATCCGGCGCAAACCCGTCAGGCGGTGTGCGAGCCGCGGCCGGCCTCGTAGGCGCGCCCACGCAGGCCCCCGGCGCGACGGTAGGAGACCGAGCCGCCACTGGCGGCCGCCGGCAGGTCGGCCGGTCGGTCCAGGCCCATCGCGGCCCGGCGGACCGCCTCGCGCTGGGCGGCC
>NZ_QGGF01000562.1 GCF_003857015.1 Micromonospora globispora
CCACCGGCACGGCGCGGTCCGCCCCGGCAACCGGACCGTCCGCCGGGAAAGGCCGCCGCGGCGCTGGTGCTGACCCCGCGGCCGCCGCCCGGCCACTAGCGTGAGCAGGGTGAAGGCGATCGCGATCGACGCGTACGGCTCCGCCGACGAGCTCGCCCTGCGGGAGCTTCCGGATCCGCCGGTCGGCCCGGACACCGTCCTGGTGCGGGTGCGTGCCGCCGGGGTGAACCCGGTGGACTGGAAGGTTCGCGAGGGCAACCTGGCTCGCGCGATGCCCAGCCACTTTCCGCTGGTGCCTGGCTGGGACGCCGCCGGGGTGGTGGCCGCGGCCGGGCCGGCGGTGACCGGCTTCGCCGTCGGCGACGAGGTGATCGGGTACGTCCGGCGCGACGACATCCAGTACGGCACGTACGCCGAGCTGGTGCCCGCCCCGGAGCGGACGCTCGCCGACAAGCCGGTGCAGGCGTCCTGGGCGGAGGCGGGCGGGCTGCCGCTGGCCGGGCTGACCGCGTACCAGGCGTTGCAGCTCGCCCGGACCGGCGCCGGGGACACCGTCCTGGTGCACGGTGCCTCGGGCGGGGTGGGCCACCTGGCGGTGCAGCTCGCCCGGGCGCTCGGCGCGCACCGGGTGATCGGCGCGGCGAGTGAGGCCAACCACGACTTCGTCCGGGCGCTCGGTGCCGAGCCGGTGAGCTACGGCGACGGCCTGCTGGACCGGATCCGCGCCGTCGCGCCCGACGGGGTGGACGTGGCGCTGGACCTCTTCGGCGGGGAGGCGCTGGACATCTCCGCCCAGCTGCTGTCCCGGCCGGCCCGGTTGATCTCCACCGCCGCCCCGGAGCACGTCACCCGCCTGGGCGGCAGCTACCTCTTCGTCAAGCCGTCCACCGCCGATCTGACTGTGCTGGCCGGCCTGGTCGACGCCGACCGGCTCACCGTGCACGTGGCGCGGACGTTCCCGCTCGCCGAGGCCGCCGAGGCGCAGCGGCTGGTGGAATCGGGACACGTCCGCGGCAAGGTCGTGCTCGAGGTCTGAGCGGCCCGGGCCGCCGGCTCAGCGGGTGCGGCGGCGGACGAGCAGCGCGATGCCGGCGAGCCCGACGGTGATGACCAGCACCACCCCGACGTTGAGCAGCAGCAGCCGCTGCAGCTCGGCCAACGCCTCGTCGATGTCCTGGACCGGGTTCAGCGATTCCTCCGGGATGACCCGCTCCCCGCCACCGACGCCGCCGCTGACCGTGTCGAACTGCCGTTCCAGCGGCACCCCGACGCTGCGCAGCGTCTCGGACATGTTGAGCCGGCCCAGGAACCAGCCGGCCCGGGTCTTGCTCAGGTCGGGCTGCTTGGCCGGCCGGTAGACCCGGGGGCCGCCCTTGGCCAGCGGGTAGAGGTCGTACGTCTGCTTCGGCACGTCTCCGACGAGCACGACCACCGTGTACTTCGGACCGAGGTCCTTCGCCGCCGGGCCGCGCTGCAGGCCGGTGCGGCCCAGCCAGCTCACCTGGTCGATGACCGCGACCACCTCGGCGTGCTGGGTGTCGGCGCGCAGCCGCAGCGGCTGGGTGAGCCGGTCACCGGTGATGTCCACCCCGGCCGGCGGCGGCTTGGGCGCGGCCGGCGCCGCTGCCCGGGCCGCCTCCGTGCCGACGAGGGCCAGCGCGCAGCCCGTCGCTATCAGGACCCCGGTCACCGCGGCGAGCAGCCGCTTCACCTTCCGGACCATCGCCGCCTCCTCGCCCCGTTCGATGGGTGGCTTTCGCTGCAGGTCACGCTTGATCGGCCGATGGCGGTGGTCGTACCCGCGGACCGGGTGCCCACCTCAAAGACTCCGCAGAACGGCGCTCGGTTGCAGCTGCTGGAACAGTAATTGGAACTATCTGCGATCTCGTACCGACTAATGAGCAGCCGTTGATCAGCGGGCGGATCGTACCGTTACGGAGGAGTGCATGGGGGGCAGAGTCGCACGTGCGACACGTACCCGGATCGCGGTTCTCGGGGTGGCGCTCGGAGTGTCGGTGGTGCTTCCGGCGACCCCGGCCGCGGCCCACAACTCGCTCACCGGCAGCGATCCGCGGGACGGGGCGCGACTGGCCGCCGCGCCCAAGCGGATCGAGCTCCGCTTCCTCGCCACCCCGGCCCCTGCTACGACCAAGATCACAGTGACCGGGCCTGCCGACGCGCCGGCGACGGGCGGGGCGCCGACGTTCTCCGGTAACCGGGTGAGCGTGCCGTTCAGCCCGGGCGCGGCCGGTCGCTACGTGGTCGGCTACCGGGTCGCGTCGATCGACGGGCACGCCGTGACCGGGGAGATCAGCTTCACCCTCACCACGGGTACGTCCGCCCGACCGCCCTCCGCCGGTGCTTCGGCACCGACCACGGCGGCACCCGCCGCGCCGACCGGTTCCGGAGTCTCGGCGACGCCGGCCGCCGACGTGGTGCCGGCGGCCGACCGCCGCTGGGACGACGGCGGATCCGGGTGGCTCTGGGCGCTCGGCGCGATGGTCGTGCTCGCCCTGCTCGGCGGCGGCCTGCTCCTGTACCGCCGCACCAGGCCACGCTGACCGCGCCCTCCCCGGACACATTCACGGAAAGAGTGGCCATTCCGCGGGGATGGCCACTCTTTCCGTGAAACAGGGGCGGCGAAAGCCGGCGTACCCGTCAGACCAGGCGGACCCGGGCGGCGCGCAGGCGGGTCAGGGTGCGCTCGCGGCCGAGGACCTCGAGGGACTCGAAGAGCGGCAGCCCGACGGTGCGGCCGGTGACCGCGACCCGGACCGGCGCCTGGGCCTTGCCCAGCTTGAGGCCGCGCTCCGCGCCGACCGCCTCCAGCGTGGACTTGAGCGACTCGGCGTGCCACGACTCCAGCGCCTCGAAGGCGGCGATCGCGGCGTCGAGCAGCTCCGCGGCGCCCTCCTTCATCGCCTTGGCCCAGGCCGCCTCGTCGATCAGCGGGTCGGCCAGGAAGAGGAAGTCGACGTTCGGCACGATCTCGCTGAGCACGGCGATCCGGGTCTGAGCCAGCGGTGCCACCGCGGCGAACGCGGCCGGGTCGAACTCCTCCGGCAGCCACGGCGGGGGCGCGATGGTCCCGGTGCCGGTCAGCCACGGCTGACACTCGACGATGAAGTCCTCGACCGGCAGCGCCCGGATGTAATCACCGTTGAACGCGCGCAGCTTCTTCTCGTCGAAGAACGCCGGGGAGGGGTTCACCTCCTCCAGCCGGAACTCCTCCTCGATCACCGACCAGGGGACGATCTCCCGGTCGCCCGACGGCGCCCAGCCGAGCAGCATCAGGTAGTTGCGCATCGCCCCGGCGAGGTAGCCCTCGTCCCGGTACGCCTCCAGGGCGACCTTGTCGCGCCGCTTGGAGAGCTTCTGCCGCTTCTCGTTCACCACCACCGGCACGTGCGCCCAGACCGGCGGCTTGACCCCGAGGGCGTCCCAGAGCAGCTGCTGCTTCGGGGTGTTGGGCAGGTGCTCCTCGGCGCGGATAACGTGGGTGATCCCCATGGCCATGTCGTCGACCACGTTCGCCAGCAGGAAGACCGGCGAGCCGTCGCCCCGGGCGATGACGAAGTCCTCGATCAGCTTGTTCTCGAAGGTCGGCTCGCCGCGGATCAGGTCCACCACCACGGTCTCGCCCTCGTCGGGCGTACGGAACCGCAGCGCCCGCCCCGGGCCGGGCTCCAGGCCCCGGTCGCGGCAGAAGCCGTCGTATCCCTGGTACTGGGAGCCGGTGCGGGCCTGCACGTCCTCGCGGGTGCAGTCGCAGTAGTAGGCCCGGCCGGCCTCGTACAGCCGCTGGGCGGCGGCGCGGTGCTCGCCCGCGTACTGCGACTGGAAGTACGGGCCCTCGTAGCTGCCCCGCTCGATGCCGATCCAGTCCAGCGCCGACAGGATGCCCTCGGTCCATTCGGGCTTGTTGCGGGCCGCGTCGGTGTCCTCGATGCGCAGGACGAACACCCCGCCCTGCTGCTTGGCGTAGATCCAGTTCTGCAGCGCCGAGCGGGCGCCGCCGACGTGGAACATACCGGTCGGGGAAGGGGCGAAGCGTACACGTACCGTCACGTCCTCCAGCCTACGGCCGCCCGCGACCGCTTTCCGTCAGGGGGCCGGTCAGGGGACCGAACGGATCTTGAGGACCAGCGCGCTGCCGAGCAAAGTGACGGCCGCGGTGACCCCGTAGAGGGTGGGGTAGCCGCCCAGGTGGACCACGATCGGGGCGGAGATCGCCGGGCCGAGCACCTGCGGCGCGGAGTTCGCGATGTTGATCACTCCGAGGTCCTTGGCCCGGTCGGTGGCCGTCGGCAGCACCTGGGTGATCAGGGCCGCGTCCACCGCGAGGTAGACGCCGTAGCCGGCGCCGAGCAGCAGCGCGGCGGTCACCGCCATCGGCCAGGTCGGGGCGATGGCGAGCAGCAGCGCCGCCACCGCCATGATCAGGCCCGAGGTGATCACGAAGACCTTCCGGCGGCCGGACCGGTCGGAGAGCCGGCCGGCGATCACGGCGGTGAGCATCATCCCGGCCGTGTAGAGCAGGATCAGCACCAGCAGCGCGCCCTCGGGGTCGGGGTGGCGCACCCCGTCGGTGAGGAAGTACAGCAGGTAGAGCGTGCCGAGCGCGTTGCCGGTCTGGACCAGGAACCGGGTGAACCAGGCCCAGGCGAAGTCGGGGTGCCGGCGGGGGCTGATCCACATCGAGGCCAGCAGACCGCGCAGCCCCAGCGCCGACCGGTGCTCCCGCGGCAGCGGGTCGTCCTCGGTGAGCAGCGCGAACGGCAGCGACAGCAGCAGCATCGCCAGCGCGATGGCCGCGTAGCCGGCCGCGTTGCCGGTCACCACGGCGGTCACCAGCACCGCGCCGACCACCAGGCCCAGCGCCTGGGGGATGCCCACCCAGCCGGAGACGCCGCCGCGCTGGGCCACCGGCACTCGGTCCGGGATGGCGGCGGTCAGGCTGGCCAGCATCGCGTTGAAGCAGACCTGCGCGGCGACCCAGCCGAGGGCCACCCCGGCGATGGTCTGCTGGCGGGCCAGCAGCACCAGGGCGAGTGCGCCGACCACGGCCCCGGAGGCGGTCCAGACGTGCCGCCGACCGAGGTGCCGGTTGGCCAGCCGGATCACGGTCCGGTCCGACAGTGCCCCGGCGAGCGGGTTGGCCAGCACCGCGGCGAGCGCGCCGAGCCCGGTGACGACCGCCAGCATCGCCTCCTTGTCGGCCGGGGCGATCCGCTCCACCTGCTGCGGCAGCAGCACCTGGATCGGGGTGAAGAAGGCCATCCAGACGCCCAGGTTGGCCGCGAAGATCAGCGCGATCCAGCTCCGCCGGACCGGCACGGTGGGTTCGGCGAGCGCCGCCGGCAGCGACGCCGGCGTCGGGTTGACGGTGGTCACGGCTTGATCACCCGGTCCCGGTACCAGCCGTACGACGCCTTGGGCGTACGCCGCTGGGTGGCGTAGTCGACGTGTACCAGGCCGAACCGTTTGGTGAACCCCTCCGCCCACTCCCAGTTGTCCAGCAGCGACCAGACGAAGTACCCGGTGACGTCCACGCCCTCGTCGATCGCCGCCCGCACCGCGCGCAGGTGCCCGTCCAGGTACGCGATCCGGTCCGGGTCGTCGACCTGACCGTCGGCGTCCGGTACGTCGTCGTACGCGCAGCCGCTCTCGGTGACCTGGATCGGCGGGAGCGCCTCGCCGTACGTGTCGCGCAGCCAGAGCAGCAGGTCGCGCAGCCCGTCCGGCACCACGGGCCAGTCGAAGGCGGTACGCGGGTACCCCTCCAGCGGCACGATCTCGAACGGCAGCGGGGAGTCCTCCTCCGCCGCCCGGATCCCGGTCGGGTTGTAGTAGTTGACGCCGAGCACGTCGATCGGCGCGGCGATCACGTCGAGGTCGCCGTCGCGGACGACGGCCGGGTCGAAGCCCGGCCCCTCCGGGTAGCCGCGGCCGAGCAGCGGGTCGGTGAAGAGCCGGTTGTGCAGCGCGTCGTACGCGTTTCCGGCCGCCCGGTCGGCGTCGGTGTCGCCTTGGAGCCGCACCGGGGAGTAGTTGTTCGCGATGGCGATCGGGCTGGTGCTGCGGGCGCGCAGGGCGGACACCGCCAGACCGTGGCCGAGCAGCTGGTGGTGGGCCACCGGAAAGGCGTCGAAGAGCAGCATCCGGCCGGGAGCGTGCACGCCCATCCCGTGCCCGAGGCTCATGTGGATGAACGGCTCGTTGAGCGTGATCCAGAGCTTCACCCGGTCGCCGAGGCGGGCCGCGACCAGGTCGGCGTACTCGGCGAAGCGGGCGGCGGTGTCCCGGTTGAGCCAGCCCCCGGCGTCCTCCAGGGCCTGCGGCAGATCCCAGTGGAAGAGGGTCGCGACCGGGTCGACGCCGTGGCCGAGCAGTTCGTCGACGAGCCGGTCGTAGAAGTCCAGCCCCCCCGGGTTGGCCGCGCCTTCGCCGGTGGGCTGCACCCGGGGCCAGGCGATCGAGAACCGGTACGCGGACACCCCCAACTCGGCCAGCAGCGCGACGTCCTCGGCGTACCGGTGGTAGTGGTCGCACGCCTCGTCGCCGGTGCTGCCGTCGACGATCCGGCGGGGGGAGTGGGCGAAGGTGTCCCAGATGGACGGTCCCCGGCCGTCGGCGGTGACCGCGCCCTCGATCTGGTACGCGGAGGTGGAGACCCCCCAGCGGAATCCGGCGGGGAACTCCGGCATCGGCGCGGTCGTCATTCGCCCTCCCGAGAAACGCGAAGCGTGCTCGGGACTCTAGGGCGCACGCCGCCGATGCGCCATAGGCGGACGGCGACGCCGGGGCAAGGCTCTTCGGCGTGTCTTTTACGAACCCGTCCAGGTAAGTCCAATTTTGCGCATACAGTGCCGAATATCGCGGATGTCCTCACTGGAGGAAAGACAGACATGATCCTCGTGGAACGCAGTGCGCACGTGATGGCGCCGGTGGAAGCGGTCTGGGACGTCGTGCAGCGGGCCGAGCAGTTGCCGGCCTGGCTGGCGGGGGTTCGCGCGGCCGAGGTCCTCTCGGGGGAGGGCTTCGGCCGGCGACAGCTGGTCCAGGCCGGGCGCGGCGCGGCGCACGAGGCCGAGGTGATCGCCTACCAGGAGCCTACCCTGATCGGTTGGCGCGAGCGGGCCAAGGGCGCCGGTGCCCGGGCCGAGGCGCGGACCGAGATCTACGTCCAGCTGACCCCGGGCGAGGAGGAGGGCGGAACCGTCGTACGGCTCATCGTCGTGCGCTGGCCCGCCGGTCCGGTGAAGGCCGCGCTGCTTCGGCTCGGCCTGCGCCGGGTCGGCGCCGACCTGGAGGACTCGCTGGCCCGGCTGACCGACCTGGCCGCCGTCGGTTGACCGGACCTGTCCCGGCGTCGCCCGCGATGGTGATGGTCCGGCGTCCCCGCCAGGGGCGCCGGACCGTCGTCGACTCTGCGCCGGTCAGCCGGCCTGCTCCCGCAGCTCGGCGATGGCTTCCCGGAGCCAGGCCCGCTCCGCCCGGCTGATCGCCGCGGCCATGACCAGCATGCCGCGGCGGAACCGGTCGGCCTGGTCGGCGGCGCGCTGCGGCCGGTCGCCGGTGTAGAAGAAGCTCGCCGGCTGGTCGAGGAAGTCCAGCCGCCGCTGGAGGACGGCCGCCTGCGCCGCCGGATCGGCGAGCTGGCCGAGGAAGGCGAGCAGGGTGAAGAAGCGGTTCTGGTCGGTGACGTCGAGCTCGGCCGGCTCGCGCAGCCGGCGCCGCAACTCGTCCCGCCCGGCCTCGGTGAGCGAGAGGGTGTGCCGGGGTGCCGCCGCGGCACCCGGCTCCCGCTGCCGGGTGAGCAGACCCGCCCGCTCCAGGCGGTTGATCGCCGGGTAGAGGCTGCCGTCGCTCACCGGGCGGGCGTACCCGGCCAGTTGCGAGATGCGGGTCCGCAGCTCGTACCCGTGCAGCGGCCCCTCACCGAGGAACCCCAGGATCGCCAACTCCAGCATTCCCGCATTCTGCCTTGCCTCGTCGGGCGATGCCTCGATACGGTGTACCTCGATTCGAGGTATGGAGGACACATGCGCGTCGAGGGACACGACGGGACCGGGCTCAACGTGATCGACTTCGGGGGCGAGGGGCCGGGCATCCTGCTGCTGCACGGGCTCACCGGCCGCGCCGCCAACTGGACGGCCACCGCCCGCTGGCTCACCCGGCACGGTCGCGTCGTCGGGTACGACGCCCGGGGCCACGGCCACAGCGACAAGCCCGACGGCCCGTACGACCGGCCGGCCTACGTCGGCGACGCGGCCGCGGTGATCGAGGCGCTCGACCTGGCCCCCGCGGTGGTGATCGGGCACTCGATGGGCGGACTCACCGCCTGGCAGCTCGCCGGTGCCCGTCCCGACCTGGTGGCCGGGGTGGTGATCGCCGACATGAACCCGGTGACCCCGCCGAACCTGCTGGACCGCTGGGCGGCCTGGCTGGCCGACTGGCCGGTGCCGTTCCCCACCCTGGCGGACGTACGCGACTACTTCGGCGCCGAGCGCCGCACCGAGGGGGACTCCTTCGTGGAGGTGATGACCGGCGGCCCCGACGGCTGGCGGCCCCTCGCCCGGACCGACCACGTGCTCGCCTCGCTGGCGCACTGGTCCGGGCGGGACCACCGGCCCGAGTTGGCCGCGGTCACCTGCCCGGCGCTGGTGGTGGCCGGCGCGCAGAGCGACCAGCCCGTCGACCGGCAGCGGGAGATGGCCGAGCTGCTGCCCGACGGCCGCTGGGCGGTGCTGCCGGACGCCGGCCACGTCCTGTACTACGACAACCCCGACGGCTGGCGGGCGGCCGTCGAGCCGTTCGTGGCCGAGCTGACCGCCCGCGCTGCCCACGCCGTGCGCGCCGCGGGCTGAGACCCGGCCCGAGAAAGCGAAGGGCCCGGCGCGGTGCCACCGCGCCGGGCCCTGTCGTCGGGTACGTCCTAGCTGTCGCCGCCGGTCTCGCCGACCGGGGCCGCGTTGACGTCCTCCAGGGCGTACTTCTTGGCCGCCTCGGCCGGCACGTTCGCCGGCACCTCGCCGCGGAGCGCGAGCTGCCGCAGCGCCGCGACCGCCACCGACTCGGCGTCGACGTGGAAGTGCCGGCGCAGCGCGTGCCGGGTGTCGGACATGCCGAACCCGTCGGTGCCGAGCGAGGTGTAGTCACCCGGTACCCAGCGCGCGATCAGGTCCGGTACGGCGCGCATCCAGTCGCTGACCGCGACCTTCGGGCCCTCGGCGTCGGCCAGCTTCCGCGCCACGTACGGCACGCGCTGCTCGGCGCCCGGGTTGAGCAGGTTGTGCTCCTCGCACTCCACCGCGTCCCGGCGCAGCTCGGTCCACGAGGTCACCGACCAGACGTCGGCCGCCACGCCCCAGTCCTCGGCGAGCAGTTCCTGCGCCTTGAGCGCCCACTGCATGCCGGTGCCGGAGGCCAGGATGTTGGCCTTCGGGGCGTTCCCGTCCACCTTCGGAGCGGGGGAGTAGCGGTAGATGCCCTTGACGATGCCCTCGGCGTCCACGCCCTCCGGCTCGGCCGGCTGGAAGATCGGCTCGTTGTAGACGGTAAGGTAGTAGAAGATGTTCTCCTGCGCCTCGCCGTACATCCGGTGCAGGCCACTCTCCATGATGTGCGCGATCTCGAACGCGAACGCCGGGTCGTACGCGACCACCGCCGGGTTGGTGGCGGCGAGCAGCAGCGAGTGGCCGTCCTCGTGCTGCAGACCCTCACCGTTCAGCGTGGTACGGCCGGCCGTCGCGCCGAGCAGGAAGCCGCGCGCCATCTGGTCCGCCGCCGCCCAGAGCCCGTCGCCGGTCCGCTGGAACCCGAACATCGAGTAGAAGATGTACATCGGGATCATCGGCTCGCCGTGCGTGGCGTACGAGGTGCCGGCCGCGGTGAACGAGGCGACCGAGCCGGCCTCGTTGATCCCCTCGTGCAGGATCTGGCCGCCGATGGCCTCCTTGTACGACAGGAACAGCTCCCGGTCGACCGAGGTGTACCGCTGCCCGTGCGGCGAGTAGATCTTCGCCGTCGGGAAGAGCGAGTCCATGCCGAAGGTACGGGCCTCGTCCGGGATGATCGGCACCCAGCGCTTGCCGAACTCCTTGTCCTTCATCACGTCCTTGAGCAGGCGGACGAAGGCCATCGTGGTGGCCACCTTCTGCTTGCCCGAGCCGCGCTTGACGTCGGCGAACCGCTCGGGGCCGGGGATCTGCAGCCGCTTGCCGGTGGTCCGCCGGGACGGCAGGTAGCCGCCGAGCTGCTGGCGCCGCTCCTTGAGGTACTGGATCTCGTCGGACTTCTCACCCGGGTTGTAGTACGGCGGCAGGTAGGGGTTCTCCTCCAGCTGCTTGTCCGGGATGTCCAGGTAGAGCCGGTCGCGGAAGAGCTTGAGGTCCTCCAGCGTCAGCTTCTTCATCTGGTGGGTGGCGTTGCGCGCCTCGAAGTGCGAGCCGAGCGTCCAGCCCTTGATCGTCTTGGCCAGGATCACCGTCGGCTGACCGGTGTGCTCCATCGCCGCCTTGTAGGCCGCGTAGAGCTTGCGGTAGTCGTGGCCGCCCCGCTTCAGGTTCCAGATCTCGTCGTCGCTCAGGTGCTCGACCATCTTGCGGGTACGCGGGTCACGGCCGAAGAAGTGCTCCCGGACGTACGCCCCGGACTCCGCCTTGTAGGTCTGGTAGTCACCGTCGGGGGTGGTGTTCATCAGGTTCACCAGCGCGCCGTCGGTGTCCGCCGCGAGCAGCGGGTCCCACTCCCGGCCCCAGACCACCTTGATGACGTTCCAGCCGGCGCCCCGGAAGAAGGCCTCCAGCTCCTGCATCACCTTGCCGTTGCCGCGGACCGGCCCGTCCAGGCGCTGCAGGTTGCAGTTGATGACGAAGGTGAGGTTGTCCAGCTCCTCGCGGGCGGCCACCCCGATCGCGCCGAGCGACTCGACCTCGTCCATCTCGCCGTCACCGAGGAACGCCCAGACGTGCTGGTGGGAGGTGTCCTTGATGCCGCGGTGGTGCAGGTAGCGGTTGAACCGGGCCTGGTAGATCGCGTTCAGCGGGCCGAGGCCCATGGAGACGGTGGGGAACTCCCAGAAGTCCGGCATCAGCCGCGGGTGCGGGTACGACGGCAGGGCGCCGCCCGGGTGGGACAGCTCCTGGCGGAACCCGTCGAGCTGGTCCTCGCTGAGCCGTCCCTCCAGGAAGGCCCGCGCATACATGCCGGGGGAGGCGTGGCCCTGGTAGAAGATGTGGTCGCCGCCGCCCGGGTGGTCCTTGCCGCGGAAGAAGTGGTTGAAGCCCACCTCGTAGAGCGACGCCGAGCTGGCGAAGGTGGAGATGTGTCCACCGACGCCGATCTCCGGCCGCTGCGCCCGGTGCACCAGCAGCGCGGCGTTCCACCGGATGTAGGCCCGGATACGTCGCTCGATGTGCTCGTCACCCGGGAACCACGGCTCGCGCTCGGGCGGGATGGTGTTGATGTAGTCGGTGGTGGTCAGGGACGGCACCCCGACCTGGCGCTCGCGGGCCCGCTCCAGCAGGCGCAGCATGACGTACCGGGCGCGCTTGGTTCCGCGCTCGTCGATGACACCGTCGAGCGACTCGACCCATTCGCTGGTCTCTTCAGGGTCGATGTCCGGAAGCTGGCTCGGCAGACCAGCGGTGATCACCGGGCGCTTGCGTTCCGTAGCCACAGGCGTTCGCTCGGTTCTGTGTGGGATAGGTCTCTAGCGCCATCCTGCCCCCTCGTAGCGCTAGTCGTCACGTCTCCCTCCCCTAGACGCGACGCTCAACACAGGTACCCACCAGTAACTTTGTGCGATCACCGGGTGCGCTAGCAGGCGGGCGAGATGCCGGGACAGAATGCGAGTTGTGCGCAGTGAGGTGATCACCGTCCAGACCGGGTCCCGGCCGACCGTCCGGGACATCACCAGCGAGGCCGAGCGGTTCGTCTCCGGGCAGGGTGACGGCCTGCTGCACGTCTTCGTGCCGCACGCCACCGCCGGGCTCGCCCTGATCGAGGCCGGGTCCGGGTCGGACGACGACCTGCTGCGGGCGATCGACGATCTGCTCCCCGCCGACGACCGGTGGCGGCACCGGCACGGCTCGCCCGGGCACGGCCGGGATCACGTGCTGCCGGCGTTCGTCCCGCCGTACGCGACGCTGCCGGTGGTGGACGGCCGGCTCGCGCTGGGCACCTGGCAGTCCCTCTGCCTGGTAGACACCAACGGCGACAACCCCACCCGCAAGGTCCGCTTCTCCTTCCTGCCGGGCTGACCCTCCGCGCGCACCCTCCGCGGCGGCGGGGTCGGCTCAGCTCAGCAGGCGGCGGACCTCCCCGGGGGTGTGCCCGAGCTGGGCGCGGACCGTCCGGGTCAGGTGCGCCTGGTCGGCGAAGCCCAGCTCGGCGGCGAGCTCGGCGAGGCTGTCGACGCCGTCCTCCAGCCGGTCCAGCACCCGACCGACCCGCAGCCGGTTCCGGTACCGGGTCAGCGGCACCCCGACCAGCGCCTGGAACTCCCGGCTCAACCGGTACGGCGACACGCCCAGCGCCCGGGCCAGCGGGATCAGCCCCGCGGCGTCCGGGTGCCCGTCGTGCAGCGCCGCCCGGGCCCGCTCCACCAGCCGCCGACTC
>NZ_QGGF01000441.1 GCF_003857015.1 Micromonospora globispora
TCTCCAGGCCTCTGCCGGTGGACGTGCCGGTGATCAGGACGGTCGGTGCGGTCATGGGTGCCTCCTCGGCGGGACGGGGTGCCCCGGCCGAAGGGTCTCACCGTCGCGGCGGTCGTCACAGCGAGATCGGGGCATCAGCTCCGGTCAGCTTCCGGGAAGCCGGCGGCGGTGGGAGCGGCTGGTGTCGACCGGGCGGCCGGGATCGACGTACCGGGGCCGGTCGGGCTCGTCGGGACGCAGCGGGACCAGGTCTTCGGTGATCGCGTCGATGATCCGGTCGGTGGCCCGCCGGGCCGCGCCGGGGGTGCCGGGGTGCAGGTCGCGCAGCAGGATCGGGGTGCCGAAGTGCACCCGGATCACCGGCCGGCGCACGACGGCGCGGGCGAGGCGACGCAGCATCCCCGTGGGCGCCCGGTACGGCAGCACCTCGTGGGAGCCCCACTGGGCGACCGGGATGACCGGGGCGCCGCTGGCGATGGCGAGCCGGGCGGCGCCGGTCTTGCCGCGTTCGGGCCACAGGCCGGGGTCCAGGCCGATGCGCCCCTCGGGGTAGACCAGGATCGCCGATCCCCGGGCGGCGGCTTCGGCGGCGGTGTCCAGGGCCCGGTGGACCGAGGCGGTGCCGCGGTCGACGCGGATGTGCCCGGCGCGGCGCATCAGGGATCCGAGGACGGGGGCGCGGAACAGCCCGCCGGTGGCCATGAACCGCGGGGCGACGCCCCGGGCGCGGCAGGCGGCGGCCAGCACCACCGGGTCGAAGGGGCTGATGTGGTTGGCGGCCAGGATCAGCGGCCCGCGGCACAGGTCGGCGGGCACGCCGCCGCTGACCTCCAGGCGGGCCACCGCGCCGACGATGCCGCGGGCGAGCAGTTGCGCGGCGCGCCAGATCAGCGGTGGCCGCCACGTGGTCGGGGTGTCCATCAGTGCTGGATGGTCGCACGCGGCGGGGTGGGCGCGTGGCCCGATCCCGGGCCCTGCGGCAGAGGTGATCAGGGTCATTGGTCCCGGGTGGGATCGGGACCCCGGACCCTGCCGATTCTTCTACGACGCCGAGTAGTATCTACTACGTCTCGTAGTATGAACAGCTGGGGGTTTCAGGTGGACGCGTTGGACGTCGCCCGCTGGCAGTTCGGTGTCACCACCGTCTACCACTTTCTCTTCGTACCGTTGACCATCGGCCTGTCGATCCTGGTGGCCATCCTCCAGACCCTGTGGCACCGCACCGGCAACGAGCGGTACCTGAAGCTCACCAAGTTCTACGGCAAGCTATTCCTGATCAACTTCGCGATGGGCGTGGTCACCGGCATCGTGCAGGAGTTCCAGTT
This sequence comes from Micromonospora globispora, assembly GCF_003857015.1. Lineage (GTDB taxonomy): Bacteria > Actinomycetota > Actinomycetes > Mycobacteriales > Micromonosporaceae > Micromonospora > Micromonospora globispora. The sequence continues at coordinate 1,326 of NZ_QGGF01000441.1, forward strand.
CGGCATGAACTGGAGCGACTACTCCCGCTTCGTCGGCGACATCTTCGGCGCGCCCCTGGCCATCGAGGCCCTGGTCGCGTTCTTCCTCGAGTCGACCTTCATCGGCCTGTGGATCTTCGGGTGGGACCGGCTGCCCAAGCGGCTGCACCTGGCCAGCATCTGGGCCGCGGCGATCGGCACCAACCTGTCCGCCTACTTCATCCTGGCCGCGAACTCGTTCATGCAGAACCCGGTCGGCTACCGGTTCAACCCGACCACCGGCCGCGCCGAGCTCACCGACTTCTTCGCGGTGCTCACCAACAAGGTCGCCCTGGTCACCTTCCCGCACACCCTCGCCGGCTCGTTCCTGGTCGCCGGGTCGCTGATCGTCGCGGTCGGCCTGTGGCACGTGATCCGCAACTCCGACAGCGCCGACACCGGCGCGTACCGGTTCGCCACGAAGTTCGGCTCCTGGGTGGTGCTGATCTCCTCGGCGCTGGTGATGGTCACCGGCGACATCCAGGGCAAGATCATGACCGACGTGCAGCCGATGAAGATGGCCGCCGCCGAGGGCCTCTACACCACCGAGAGCCCCGCCTCGTTCTCGGTGCTCACCGTCGGCAGCCTCGACGGCAGCCGCGAGCTGTTCGCCATCAAGCTCCCGTACCTGCTGTCGTTCCTCGCCACCGGCGACCCGAACGGCACCGTACGGGGCATCAACGACCTGCAGGCCCAGTACGCAAGCCAGTACGGCGCTGGCAGCTACACCCCGATCATCCCGGTCACCTACTGGAGCTTCCGGTTCATGATCGCCCTCGGCATGGCCGCCGCCGCGATCGCCCTGCTGGTGCTCTGGACCCAGCGCAAGGGCCGCACCCCCACCAGCAAATGGCTGCTGCGCGCCGGGCTGGTCATGCCGGTGCTGCCGCTGCTGGCGAACTCCTTCGGCTGGATCTTCACCGAGATGGGCCGCCAGCCGTGGATCGTCTTCGGCGAGATGCTCACCCGCAACGGCGTCTCCCGGACCGTGTCGCTGGCCGAGGTGCTCACCTCGTTCACCGCCTTCACGCTGATCTACGCCGCCCTCGCCGTGGTCGAGTTCAAGCTGCTGGTCCGCTACGCCAAGGCCGGCGTACCGGACCTCACCCCGGCACCCGAACCCGTCGACACCGACGACGCCGAGCGCCCGCTCGCCTTCGCCTACTGATCCCGGAGCCCATCGTGGAACTGACGACCGTCTGGTTTCTCCTCGTCGCCGTGCTCTTCACCGGCTACTTCATCCTCGAAGGCTTCGACTTCGGCGTCGGCATGCTGCTGCCGGTGCTCGGCCGCGACGACCGGGAACGCCGCGTTCTGATCAACACCATCGGCCCGGTCTGGGACGGCAACGAGGTGTGGCTGATCACCGCCGGTGGCGCCATGTTCGCCGCCTTCCCCGAGTGGTACGCGACCCTCTTCTCCGGCTTCTACCTGCCGCTGCTGCTGATCCTCCTCGCGTTGATCGCCCGCGGCGTGGCCTTCGAGTACCGGCACAAGCGCCCGGAGGCGTCCTGGAAGCGCCGCTGGGACCAGGCCATCTTCTTCGGCTCACTGCTGCCGGCGATCCTGTGGGGCGTCGCCTTCGCCAACATCCTGCGCGGCGTGCCGCTGGACGCCGACCACGAGTACGTCGGCGGCCTGTTCGACCTGCTCAACCCGTACGCCCTGCTCGGCGGGGTGACGACCCTGGCCCTGTTCCTCACCCACGGCGCGGTGTTCATCGCCCTGAAGACCACCGGGGACATCCGGGAGCGGGCCGGCGCCCTCGCGGTGAAGCTCGGCGTGGGCACCGCGGTGGTGGCGGTGGCCTTCCTGACCTGGACGCTGACCATCCGCTCCAGCGCGGCGGCCGTCGTGCTCGCCGTCGGGGCGGCCCTCGCGCTGGTCGGCGGTCTGGCCGCCGCCCGGGCACGCCGGGAGGGCTGGGCGTTCACCGGTACGGCGGTGGCGATCGCCCTGGCGGTGGCGACCCTGTTCGCGGCGCTGTTCCCGAACGTGCTGCCGTCGACCCTGGACGCCGCCGGCACGCTGACCGCCACCAACGCCTCCTCCACCCCGTACACCTTGAAGATCATGACGTGGGTGGCGGTGGTGTTCACCCCGATCGTGCTGGCCTATCAGGGCTGGACGTACTGGGTGTTCCGCAAGCGGATCGGGGTCGCGCACATTCCGCAGCACTGACGAGCCTGCGGGCGCGGGGCGCGAAGGGCCGGTGCGAGCGCGTCGCACCGGCCCTTCGCTGCGTTCAGGTCCGGGTCAGCTCCGCGTCGGCGCGCTGCTTCACCAGCGTCAGGACACGTCCGGCGACGGCCATGTCCTGGGCGGGGATGTCCGCGTACAGCCGGGCGCTGATGGCGGCGACCGTGTCGGCGAGCCGGCGTTGCAACGCCCGGCCGGCGTCGGTGAGCGCGAGCCCCGAGCCTGCCGCGGGCAGCTCGCGCAGCAGCCCGGCGGCGGTCAGCTCGTCGAGGGTGGCACGCACCGGCGCCTCGTCGACCTTGAGGGCGCCGGTCATCCGGTGGACGAGGTCGGCCCGCGCGGCGACGCCGCCCTCGGCGGTGATCGCGTTGAGGGCGACGGACTGCTGGAAGGAGACTCCGGCGCGGGCGAGCTCACGCTCGAGGACGGCCCGGGTGGCGTAGTGGGCCTGACCGATGACCTGGCCGTTGAGGGTGGGTGACGACATCATTCCTCCTGTGTTGGCATGACCAACGTTGGTTCGGCCAACATATCAGGGATCGTGGGTTGTGCCAACGATTCCTGGTAGGCTGCCCACCATGGAGTCCGCCGCCACCGGCCCACAGGCACCCGCCCGACTGCGCACCACGCCGAGCTGGCTGCTCACCCAGACCGCCGCGCACGCGTCCCGCCTCGTCGCCGAAGGACTCGGCGCGCTCGACGCCCGCGGCTACCACTACCGCCTGCTCGCCGCCCTGGAGGAGAGCGGCCCGGCCAGCCAGGCCGAACTGGGCCGCCGCTGCGGCATCGACCGCAGCGACGTGGTCGCCGTCCTCAACGAACTCGCCGCGAAGGACCTCGTGCGCCGCTCACCCGACCCCGCCGACCGCCGCCGCAACGTCGTCACCCTCACCGACGCCGGCGGCCGGGAACTACGCCGGATGGGGGAGACCCTCGACCGCGTCCAGGACACCCTCCTCGCGCCGCTGTCCACCGCCGAACGCGACCAGCTGACCCGGCTGCTGACCCGGCTGCTCGACCACCACACCGGCCGCTGACCGACCTCGGCGGCTGGGCCAAGGCCCCGAACTCCTCGACGGCACCGCCCGCCTCAACCCGGGGTCAGCGCGCCTCGCGCAGCTCCGCCAGGCGCGCCTCGATCTCCGCCAGCTCCGCCCGCAGCTTCTCCGCCTGCTGCTCCGCCTCGGCCCGCTCCGCGGCCAGGATCTGCTCCACCGCCTCCTGCACCCCGGGCACGTCCACCAGCGCCACCATCCGCAGCGCCTCCGCCGGCTTCACCACGTACGGCTTCGCCAGGGCCTTGCTGCCCTGCTGCGCCGCCACCGTCCACTCACCCTCGGCGTACGCCAACGTCACCGATCGCCACATCGCCGGGGGGTCAGAGGGACTTGCTGAGGCCGCCGTCGAGGCCGGCCGCCTCATTCCAGAAGGTCTCTCCGGCGTCCTGGAGTCGTTCGGCCGCCTGCCTCATGTGCGTGCGTGCCGCGGCCGCCGCGGCCGAGGAGTCGCCGGACTCGATGGCCTCGGCGATGGCGTGGTGCTCGCGTCGGACCTGCTGGATGAAGTCGTCGCGCCGGGCCTCGTTGGCGCGTGTGACGCGGATGCCACCGCGCATGACCTCGCCGACGTAACGCAGCGTCGCGACGAGGACGGGATTGTGGGTCGCCTCCGCGACGCAGCGGTGGAACGCCAGGTCCTCATCCACACCGTCACGGCCCTCAGCGACGGCCGAGTCGATGGCGACGAGCGCCTGCCGTATCCGCACCACGTCGTCGGACGTCACACGTGCGGCCGCGAGAGCTGCGGCCTCGGCCTCGATGGCACGACGGACCTCGACGATCTGGAGGACCTTCGCCCGTGTCTCCAATGCCTCCATCGACAGGTCGAGCGGCTCCATCCTCGGCGCCATGACGAAGACGCCGAGTCCCTGCCGGGGCTCGAGCAGCCCGGCGTTGCGCAGCCGCGAGACGGCCTCCCGAACCACCGTACGGCTCACGCCCAGCTGCTTGACGAGCTCGACCTCGGTCGGGAGCTTGTCGCCGACGGCGAGACGCCCGGAGCGGATCTCGTCGGTGAGGAGCTCGGCGACGCGGTCGGCCAACCGGACGGGGCCACGCACCTTGGGTAGCACCATCCGAGTCTATCCGCCCGTCGTTTCGGCTCCCGTGGCCAGCACCGCCGGGGACACCGTATCGCGGTGGTCATCGAGGTACTGGCGTACGACGGACTCCAAGTCGGGATCCGGCGAGAGACCCAGCGTCGCCGCCCGGCTGTTGTCGAACACCGCGGGCCAGGAGGAGACGATGGCCTCGACGGCGGGGTCAGGGCTGAACGTCACGAGATCGGCGACCGCATCCCCGGCGACGCGTCGAAGCGTGTCGAGCATCTCGGACACCGTCACGGTGAGCGCCGGAAGGTTGACCGGGAGGCGGCCGACGAGCTGCCCCGGTCGGTGGCCGCGGTCGGCGCCAGCGACGGCGAGGATCCCCTCGACCGTGGCCCGCGGCGAGGCGAGGGCGACGCGAAGATCAGGGTCGACGGGGCAGGTGGCGGGAGTGCCGGCCAACGGCTCGCGGATGATCCCGGAGAGGAACCCGGAGGCAGCCGCATTCGGCTTGCCCGGCCGGATCGCCACGGTCATCAGCCGCGCGACGCGTCCGTCGATGAAGCCCTTGCGGGTGTAGTCGGCGATGAGCTGCTCGCACACGAGTTTCTGGGTGCCGTAGCTCGACTGGGGCGCGGCGAGGGTCGACTCGCTCACGGGCGAGGGCAGCGGAAGGGAGTCGTCCGACCCGTACACGGCGACGCTGCTGGAGAAGAAGACGACGGGGACCGGCCCGCCCGACCCGCTTTGCCGCCGCGCCGAGTCCAGCAGGGCACGCGTCGAGTCGAGGTTGGAGCGGATCCCGAGGTCGAAGTCAGCCTCCGACTCGGCGGAGACCGCCGACGCCAAGTGGATGACGACGTCGACGGGCTCGGCGAACACGGCGTCGAGCGAGGCGAGCAGGTCGCCCTCGACCACACTCACGCGGGCGTCGTCTGCGATGGGGAGGTCACGTCGGACGAAGCGGTCGGCAAGGACCACCTCGCTGATGGTCGTGCCGCGGAACGATCCTCGGGCCAGCAGTTCGGCGGCTACCTGGGCGCCGATGAAGCCGAAGCCACCGGTGATGACGATCCTCATGCCGACACCCCCTGCCAGGCGGTGAGCCAGCCCAGGCCCTCACTCGTGCCGGCTCGTGGACGGTACTCGCACCCGATCCAGCCGTCATAGCCGAGCTCGTCGATGACGCTGAACAGGTAGGACACGTTGAGTTCTCCCGTGTCGGGCTCGTGGCGGTCCGGGACGCCCGCCACCTGCAGGTGGCCGACGCGCCCGGTCGGCAGGTCGCGGCGCAGCGTCGTGGTGAGGTCGCCCTCGACGACCTGGCAGTGGTAGAGGTCAAGTTGCACCTTGAGGTTCGGGGCCCCGATGCGCTCGACGATTTCGTGGGCCTCCTGCTGCCGCGAGAGCAGGTAGCCGGGCATGTCCCGCGGGTTGATGGGCTCGATGAGCACGTCGACTCCCGCGTGGGCGGCCTGGCCGGCCGCCCACGCGAGGTTGCCCTCGTACACGTCGAGCCTGCGCTCCCGGCCGCGCGCATCGTCGGTGGACGGCACGAGGCCGGCCATGACATGGATGCGCGACGACCCCAGCCCCGCGGCATATTCGAGGGCCTGACCGAAGGAGGAGTGGAACTCCGCCTCGCGGCCGGGGATCGAGGCCATGCCCCGCTCCCCGGCAGCCCAGTCGCCAGGAGGGGCGTTGAACAGCACCTGCCGGAGCCCGTGGTCGTCCAGACGAGTCCGCAGCTCCGAGGCGTCGTGGTCGTAGGGGAAGAGGTACTCCACGCCCTGGAACCCGTCCGCGGCGGCAGCCGCGAAACGATCGAGGAAGTCGTGCTCGGCGTACATCATCGACAGGTTTGCCGCGAATCTGGGCATGAGGGTTTCCTTCAGGAAGAGCTGTGCGGCCGGGTCGTCAGCGGTTGACGACGTCCTTCCTGGTGGTGAGGACGACGGCGGCGCCGACGGCTAGGACCAGGGCCAGGACGTACATCGGGAGCTGGGTCGATCCCGTGGCGTCCTTGATGGCACCGATCATGTACGGGCTGACGAAGCCGGCGAGGTTGCCGACCGAGTTGATCACCGCGATGCCTGCTGCCGCAGCCGTGCCGCCGAGGAACGACGTGGGCAGCGACCAGAACAGCGGGGCACAGGTCAGCACGCCGGCCGCCGCGATCGACAGGGCGACGAGGGACAGGGCGGTCGAGCCGCTCCACGCTGAGGCCAGGGTGAAGCCGACCGTTCCCATCAGCGCGGGCACGACGAGGTGCCAGCGCCGCTCGCGACGCTTGTCAGCCGACCAGCCGAAGAGATTCATCGTGATGAGGGCGGCGAGGTAGGGAATCGCGCTCAGGAGGCCGATGGCCAGGGCTCCCTCGATACCGGTCGACTTGACGAAGGTGGGCATCCAGAACGTCAGGGCGTACTGGCCCATGACGAAGCAGAAGTAGATGAGGGACATGAGCCACACCTTCGGCTGCTTGAACGCGTCCCAGATGGGTGCGTGGACGTCCTTGTGGGCGGAGTCCTTCGCGATGGCGGTCTCGATGACCTGCTTCTCCTCCTCGTCGAGCCACTTGGCGCTGCGCACGCCCCTGTCGAGGTAGAACAGCGTCCAGATGCCGACAAGGACAGCAGGGATCGCCTCGAGGAGGAACATCCACTGCCAGCCCTGGAGGCCGTTCCGGCCGTCGAATTGGTCCATGATCCAGCCCGAGAGCGGGTTGCCGAAGATGCCGGCCAGCGGAATCGCGGACATGAACAGGGCGATGACCTTGGCGCGACGGTGCGACGGGAACCAGTAGGTGCAGTAGAGGATCACACCCGGGTAGAAGCCGGCCTCGGCGACACCGAGCAGGAAGCGCAGGACGTAGAACATCGCCTCGCTGTTCACGAACATGAAGGCCGCGGACACGATCCCCCATGTGATCATGATCCGGGCGATCCAGACCCTGGCCCCGACCTTCTGAAGCAGCACGTTGGACGGGACCTCGAAGATGAAGTAGCCGATGAAGAACAGTCCGGCTCCGAGACCGAAGGCTGCCTCGCTAAAGCCCAGGTCGTCAGACATCTGCAGCTTGGCAAATCCGACGTTGACCCGGTCCAGGTACGAGACGACGTAGCAGAGCATGAGGAACGGGACGATCCGCAGGACGACCTTGCGGAACACAGCGTTCTCACGCTGTCGGTCGACGGCCGCGGTGGGTGGGGAGACTGAGGTGGACATGCGACCTCTCCATGTGGGGGACGGGAGTGGGTGTGTCACCAGGGCGCGCGGAATGTGTCCTTGAGCTCCTGGATCGCTTCGGGGGTGAGTGGATCCGGTTGGCGGTTGGTGAGGAGCCAGAGTTTGGCCGTTTCCTCGAGCTCTTCGAGAACGGCCATGGCGGCCGCCGCGGAGGGTCCCCAGACCACGGGCCCGAGGCGTTCGAGCATCACCGCGCCGAGCCGGATGCCGCCGCGGGCGCTCCTGACGATGGCTTCCTCGACGAGATCGACGACGGCAGGGTCGCCCGGACGGTAGTAGGGGATGAGCGGGACGTGCCCGACCTTCATGACGTAGTACGGCGTGATCGGCGGGAGGATGTCCTCGGGGGAGTGGACACCCGAGAGCGTCAACGCCACGAGGTGCGTCGAGTGGGTGTGGATGACGAACCCCGCGTCGGGCATGGCCGCGTAGATCCTGCGGTGCAGCGCGAGGGTCTTGCTCGCGCGCTCTCCTGAGCGCTGCCGCCCCTCGCTGCCGACGACAGCGATCCGCTGCGGCTCGAGGAAGCCCAGAGCGGCATCGGTCGGGGTGATGAGGACATCGTCGCCGACCCGGGCACTGAGGTTGCCGGCGCTCGCGTGGACGTATCCGCGCTGGTAGAGGCTGGTACCGACCCGCACGATCTGCTCGCGAGCCGCGTCGATGAGGGTCTCGTCGAGGACCTTCGCCATCAGGCGTCGCTCCTTTCGAGCACGGCGAAAGCCTTGGTGAAGAAGTCCGGTGTGCCGAAGTTGCCGGACTTGAGGGTCACGTGCAGCGTCTCGCCGCCGGGAAGCGGCGTGGTGCACCACGGCACACCGGGGTCGATCTGCTCGCCGATCCGGAGCTGATCGACACCGAGCGCCTGGATGACTGCTCCTGACGTCTCGCCGCCGGCGACGATGAGCTGCCGCACGCCCCGGTCGACGAGTCCCCGAGCGATGCGCCCGAGCGCGTCCTCGACGAGCGCCCCCGCCTCCGCCGCCCCGAGCCGGCCTTGTACCGACCTGACGCCTTCCGGCCCGTCCGTCGAGTACACGAGGACCGGCCCGGACGCGAGGTGCTGGTCGGCGAACGCGAGCGCCTGCCCGACGACGTCCTGCCCGCTTCCGATGCCGAGCGGGTCGACCGGGTACGCCGGCAGGCCGCGCCGGAGGTGATCGCTCACCTGGCCGTTGGTGGCCTCTGAGACCGACCCTGAGATCACGGCCTGATGACCCGTGGCGGGCGGTAGGGCCGAGGCGGACCTCGAGGGCATGATGCCCCAGTTGGCCGGGAGACCGATGGCGACACCGGAGCCGGCCGTCACCAGCGGCATCCCGGAGAGGGCAGGTCCGAGTCGGAGCAGGTCGTCGTTGCTCACCGCGTCGACGATGGCGATGCCCACGCCCTCGGTGCGCAACTGCTCGGCACGCGCGCGGATCGCGGTGGCGCCCTCGCTCACCACGCGGTAGTCGATCAGGCCGACGGGTGTCGCGCACTGCGCGGCCAGGACTGAGACGAGGTTGGCATCGGTCATCGGCGTGAGCGGGTGGTGTCGCATCCCGCTGTCGCTGAGCAGGACGTCCCCGACGAACAGGTGACCCTTGAAAACCGTGCGGGCGTTGTCCGGGAAGGCGGGCGTGGCGATGGTGAAGTCGGTGTCGAGGGACTTCATGAGTGCCTCGGTGACCGGGCCGATGTTCCCGGCAGGAGTGGAGTCGAAGGTCGAGCAGTACTTGAAGTAGATCTGTTCGGCGCCCGCCGCCCGCAGCCAGGCGAGGGCGGCGCGGGACACGTCCACGGCCTCGGCGGCCGGGATGGTTCGTGACTTCAGTGCGATGACGACAGCGTCGGCTTCCACGCTCTCCGCGATCGACAGGTCGGGTACGTTGATCATCTGCACGACACGCATGCCGGCGCGGACGAGGTTGTTGGCGAGGTCGGTCGCGCCGGTGAAGTCGTCGGCGATGCAGCCCAGCTTGATTCCCTTGTCAGGCATCTGCCGCCACCTCGCTCGTGGACGACTCGGCAGGTACCGGCAGGTCGACCCCCGGGAAGATCTTGATGACGGCGCTGTCGTCCTCGCGACCCAGCCCGGCTGCAGATGCCTGGAGGAACATCTGGTGGGCCGTCGAGGCGAGGGGAAGGGGCGCTCGCAGGGGTGCCGCGCTGTCGAGGACGAGCCCGAGGTCCTTGACGAAGATGTCCACCGCCGAAAGGGGGCTGTAGTCGCCCGCCAGGACATGTGCCATCCGGTTCTCGAACATCCACGAGTTGCCGGCGCTGTGGGTGATGACCTCGTACAGGTCCTCCGCGCGCACCCCCGCCTTGATCCCAAGCGCCATCGCCTCGCACGCCGCGGCGATGTGCACTCCGGCGAGCAGCTGGTTGATGATCTTCACCTTGGAGCCGGCTCCCGCGCTGTCGCCCAGGCGGTAGACGGTCTGGCTCATCGCCTCGAGCACCGGGTCGGCGATGGCGTAGGCCTCGGGGACACCGGACGTCATCATGGTCAGCTCGCCAACGGCGGCCTTGGCCGCACCGCCGGAGATCGGGGCGTCGAGGTAGCGGATGTGCCGCTCGGTGAGGCGGCGCTCGAGGCCGATCGACCACTGCGGGTCGACCGTCGAGCACATGACGAACACGCTGCCCGGACGGAGCCGGTCCGCGGCGCCGTCGACGCCGAAGAGGACCTCTTCCACCTGGGCGGCGTTGACGACCACGCTGACGAGGACGTCCACGGTCTCGGCCAGCCGAGCGGGGGAGGTGAACGCGGTCCCGCCGTCGCGGGCGAACGATGCGGACGCCTCGGACCGGACGTCGAAGACGCCGACCTCGAAGCCCGCGGCACGCAGCGAGGTGGCCATGCCCATCCCCATCGCGCCGAGGCCGACCACTCCGACCCGTTTTGGTGCCATCCTCGCGGCGTCCTGCATGCCGTGCGCTCCGTCTCGATTGCCTCGTCATCCGGACTACGCAGGTCATATGATGACCTGATGAGGCACCGTAGCGCGTGACGTAGAACACCACAAGAGGTCGGGGCGGACCGTGATCAGACGACCGCTGCGAGCGGCGACACGGCTCGCGGCCGGCGTGGACAACGAAAACGTCGCTCCCGCTCCGCCGGTGGCCTGATGGCCCGACGCCTGCCGAAGACTCCCTGACCCTGCATCGCCGAATCCGTGGGACGCAGGATCGGCCCAGGCCCTCAAGGCGGCCGTAGACCTGCCAGGCGACGCGACGTAGGCGGGTGGTGCGCCGCCGGAAATTCCACACACTGCCCACGACAAGCAACGGATTCGCTGCGACCCGGGCCCCGCTGCACGGGACGGGGACGAAGCGCTCGCGCACGCCGCTCTGATCGGCACCGCGGTGACGGTGCCGATCACCGACGATCTCGTCGCAACCGTGACGGCAGAACGATCGGGCGAGCGACAGGCGGGCGCCGTCGTCGTCGTCGAGCGTCAGGTGAGGGCGACGAGCACCCCGACGATCAGCGGGGCGCGCCGGCCTTGCCTGTCACATCGTCAACCGCCACCGAACCCGCCGCATGTCAGCGCGCCTCGCGCAACTCCGCCAGGCGCGCCTCGATCTCCGCCAGCTCCGCCCGCAGCTTCTCCGCCTGCTGCTCCGCCTCGGCCCGCTCCGCGGCCAGGATCTGCTCCACCGCCTCCTGCACCCCGGGCACGTCCACCAGC